>NZ_JBHRWI010000027.1:0-342594 GCF_042647905.1 Amycolatopsis halotolerans | reverse complement strand
CAGGGCCCACCGATCCTACGAATGACCAGTTCAGACCCAACAAAGAAGGTAGGACACCGGCTATGGGCACAACGCATGAGGGCTTCACCGCCGAAGAGCGCGCCGCGATGAAGGACCATGCCAAGGAACTGCGGGCTGCGAGACGCGGCGGTTCGCGGGCGGACAAGGCGGCGCAGGCGGAGCGGGACGTGCTCGCGAAGATCGCCGAGATGCAGCCGTCGGATCGGATCATGGCCGAGCGGGTCCATGCCGTCGTCAAGGCCAGCGCGCCGGTTCTTGAGCCGAAACTCTGGTACGGGATGCCCGCCTACGCGCTGGACGGCAAGGTGGTCTGCTTCTTCCAGAGCGCGGAGAAGTTCAAGGCGCGCTACGCGACCCTCGGGTTCAGCGACCTGGCCGCACTGGACGACGGCCCGATGTGGGCGGCGGGCTTCGCACTGGCCGACGTGACGGCGGAAGCGGAGGCGCGGATCGGTGCGCTGGTGCGGCAGGCGGTGAGCCGGGAAGAGCTAGCGGAATCCGCGTGACTGCCATGGCGGCGCTGTCGCGGGCGGCAGCCTGAAAACCCTTGCGTGGCAATACCTCCCACCTAGTTCCGGCAGCAGGCGAGAGCGCTGCCGGAACAAGGTGCGCGGGCTGACTTCCCGGTTGCTCGACTGACCGGAGCCGTGCCTTCCCGGTCGTATGCGGCCGTCCGTTCGGGCAGCGTTGCGCGGTGGCGGCCGCCCGGCACAACCTCCGCGACTGCGTGGCGTCTTCTCGGGCAAAGCTTCACCAATTGCCGCTAGAGGGGACGCCGGAGATGGGATTCACCGCGAAGAAGACGGTCAAAATGGCGATGATCGGCGGGGCGATCGCCGCCACCGCGCTTCTTTCCGCCTGCAGCGGGAACACCGCTGGGAACGGGTCGCCGGTGAACAACGCCGCCGTCCAGCAGTCCGCGCCGGGTGCGGCCACCGGTGGGTCCGGGGGCTCCAGCAAGGCGACCGGCAAGGGCAGCACCGACGAGAACGGCGACGTCAACTGCAGCAAGCTGGAAGGCAAGCAGGTCACCCCGCCCGGCGGTCCGCAGATGGACGTGATCGCCGTGTCCGCGACCAGCGGCACCAACCCGGGCTGCAACGACGCCTTCAAGGTGATCACCGAGTACTACCAGGAAATCCCGGCCAAGGGCGAGGGCCCCGGCCACCGTGTGCTCGACATCTTCGGCCACTGGACCTGCGCCGGATCCGGCGACCAGGCCAACCCCCAGGGCAGCGTCTGCGGCAAGGACGGCCGCACCGACTACACGATCGAGACCCGGCCCTCCGGCAGCGGCAAGGGGACGGCGCCGCAGCCTCGCCGGTTCCCGAACACCACCCAGACCGTGCAGTTCACCGGCTTCGACGCCAGCGTCAACATGGCCACTTTCCAGCTCGTCCGGCCGCAGGGCCAGGGCGAGTACGTGCCGGTCGCGGGCGACACCAAGACCTACCGTCTCCCGCTGGCCGAGCGGGCCATCGTGTGGAGCGCGGCCACGCTGTGCCAGAACGACAACCAGGCCACCGTCGGCGAAGACGGCCTCGGCACCTTCCGCTGCGACGCCGACCAGCTGCGCCGCACCCTCGCCGGCGGAACCCCGGCGCTGGCCCAGATCCTGGTGAGCGGCGACGACCAGATCGCCCAGGTCAAGGAGATCTACCACCCCTGACCCAGCTTCTTCCGACTGTGGGGCGACCGGGAATCTCCGGCCGCCCCACAGTCGCGACTGAGGTGCTGCGATAACCGTTGAGGCGGAACAAGTCTTCGACGAAGCCTAGGACTCCGATGCGGCCGCGGAGCGAAATCATCGTGCAGGGTCTGCGAGGGAAGCTCCTCATACGCAGCCCGATAGTGCGCGGTAAAAGCGCTAGGCCGCGTATACCCCCATCGCGCCGCGACCCGCGTGACAGTCGTCTGCCCAGGGACAGCGCGCGACTCCGCTCGCGCGTGGTCGAGGCGGACTCGCCGCAGATAAGCCATCGGCGTGGTTTCGATGAACGCACCAGCGCGGCGCAAGGCCGCGCGCAGATGCTGGGCACCGGCTGCAGCTCTACCGGCTTTTCGGCACCGGCAACCCGGGTGAGGACAGCCGGATCCAGCATGGTGATGCTGTAGCGCGCACGGCAGATCCGGCTGGAGCATTGGCCGCGGACGGCGTCCATCCGACTCCGGCCGGGCACGCGGCGGCTTGGCTGCGCCTGGTCGCCTGACTATCGCCGGGATCCTTGCTGTGCCTCGAGATTCGCCCGGTACTCCGTGCGTTCCGGGCGGTCCGAGTGCAGCGCGCGGTCGTCGCGGACCAGCCGCCGGATGCGGTTGAGGACCGGCTCCGGGGTGATTCCCGCGGCCGCGGCGAGCACGCCGACGTAGCCGGGGACGGCGATCTCGGCGCGGCGGTTGTGCACCGAATCGACAACCGCCCTGGCGACGTCTTCCGGCTGCACCTTCGGAATCGGCCGCATGTCCAGGCCCGAGGCGAGCGCGGTGTCGACGGCTGACGGCAGCACGGCGGTGATGCTGACGCCCGCGTCCGCGAACTCCAGGCGGGTCGCGGCCGTCAGTCCCACGACGGCGAATTTGGTCGCGTTGTAGACGGCCAGCCCCTTGACCGGGAACTTGCCCGCCAGCGAGGCGACGTTGACGACGTGGCCGAAACCACGTTCGGCCATGCCGGGCAGCGCCAGTTTCAGGCCGTTGAGGACGCCGCCGAGGTTGACGTCGATCTGCAGCCGATCGGTGGCGTCGGAGAGTTCGAGGAACCCGCCGTTCGGCATGAGGCCGGCGTTGTTCACCAGCACGTGCAACGGTCCGTGGGCTTTCTCGGCCGCGGCGACGAAGGACTCGAACGAACCGCGGTCGGCGACGTCGAGGTGGTGGGCGGTGCCGCCGATCATCTCGGCGGTCTCCTCGGCGGCTGCCTTGTTGAGATCGCCGATCGCGACGCGCGCTCCCTTGCTGGCGAACAACTTGGCGACCGCGCGGCCGATCCCGGCACCGCCGCCGGTGATCGCGACGGACGCGCCGTCGAGGTTGATTTTGGGGTAGTTCATCGGGTCGCTCCTTGCTCGATGGCGGCGCGGACGCGCGCTGGGGTCAGGGTGCGGCAGGCGCGGAGCACGTCGGCCCGGCGGCGCAGGTCCATGAAATTCGGGCCCATGACGTCCAGTTCGGCCTGGCCTGGCTCAATCCGGAGCACCCGGATGCCAGCGGCGCGGAGTTGCTTGACCTCGGCGTCGACGCGTCTTGTCATCGCGTGCCGGGCGAGCCGTTCGACCCGGGCGAAGCCGCGCCCGCGTGCGCCGCCGGAGGTGGACATCGGCGGGATGAGCACGACCTCCTCGACGCCAGTCGGGAGGACGAGATCGGCGGACGTCGGCGAGACAGTGCCGCCGTCGACGTACTTGCGGCCGTTGACGGTGACCGGAGGGAACCATCCCGGAATGGCCCAGGACGCGGCTATGGCGGTGCCGAGGTCCGTTCGGCGCGAATTCCCGAACGCGACCCGCTCCCCTGTGCGGATGTCGGCCCCTACGAGCCAGGTCCGCGGATGGTCGACCCAGCCGTCGGCGTTGGCCAGCGCGGTGCCGAGATCGCGCAGCCATCCGGCGTCGCCACGCCCTCTCGGCAGCACTCCGGCGAGCCCGGCCAGCAGGTCGACGCGCCCGCGCAGCGCTGCGGCGGTGAGGCCGAGACCAGGCCAAACCGGTGTCGGCAACGGCGGCAGCATGCCCGGATGCTGGGCGAGGTGATGCGCGACGCGCTCGTCGGCAGGCTCCCCGCGCAGCGCGGCCACGATCTCGCCGACCCCGATGCCCGAGCCGAGCAACGCCGCCATCTCCGCGCCCGCAGACGTGCCGACCAGGACGTCGGCGTCGCGTGCGTCCCAGCCCAACTGGTCCTCGACCGCGGCGAGGGCGGCAGCGGTCCAGGCGAAGCCGAGCGTGCCGCCACACCCGAGTACCAGTGCGCGTTGGGTCATCGGCCACCTCTGCGGAATCATGTGTCAGTGGCGGAACCGTATGTCATTTTTGCGGCGAGGGCAATGCGGTCAGCCGAGGTCGGCGCTGCTGACGACCTTGTTGCGGCCGCTGTTCTTCGCGTTGTAGAGCGCTTGGTCGGCCGCGTGGACGAGGCGATCGATGGCGGAACCGGCCTCGGGATAGGTCGCGATGCCGATCGAAGCAGAGAGCCCGTCGATCGTCTTCGTGCCGTTCAGGTCGGGCACCTCTACGGTGAGCCGCTCGATGGCTTCGCGGACACGCTCGGCGACGACCCCGACAGCTGGCTGACGGGTGTCGGTCAGCAGAACCACGAACTCCTCGCCGCCGAACCGGCCCACGGAGTCGTAGTCGCGCACCGCGCCGGTGATCGCGGTGGCAACTGCGCGCAGGACGGCGTCGCCGCTGAGGTGCCCGTGCTGGTCGTTGATCCGTTTGAAGCGGTCGAGATCCACCATCAGCACGCCGAAACTGGAGCCCGCCCGCTGCGCCCGGTCGAGCTCACGAGCGGCCAGGGTGTGCCAGCCGGTGGTGTTGAAGAGACCGGTCTTCTCGTCGGTGGTCGCGGCGATTTCCAGCTGCTTCACGAGGACCGCACGATGGATGACGAGCAGCGGCGGCAGGATGCAGAGGGCCAGCTCGGCCATCGTCGTCACGGCGAGCGCGGTCAGGATGCCGAGGCAGAGGGTCGCGGCTTCGAGCAGATTGTCGCCCCAGCCGCCGAAAAGGGTGCGCAGCGAGCGGTCCGAGGCGTCGAGCCCGGGGACAGTGATGAGGGCGGCGATGACGAAGTACGCGGCGGCGGTGAGGGCAAGACTGCCGAAGCCGGTCCAGCCTGCGCGCAGAGCCTCGTCGAGGTTGGGGGTGGCGGTCCGGGAGAAGACAGCGGCGGCGGCTTGGCAGGTGACGATGACCAGTGCGGCATTGAATACGACGCGGAACGCCGAGATACGGCGGGCGCGATAAGGGCTTCGGGTGGCCAGATAGAGGTAGAGGACCGCGACAAGCCCCGTGACAAGGGCCGACGGCAGCACGAGCACCCCGGCGAAGCTCCACACCGAAGTCAGGTTGATGTGCGGGGTGCCGGAGATGAGCCGAAGCCGTTCGACCTCGCGGCCCAGCTCGGCCTGCAGCAGCCCGCATCCGCCCAGCAGGCCGAAGACGAGGAGATCCCGGCCGGAGAAGTGTTCGGTGCAGACGGCGGTCGCGGTCGTGGCCACCGCCGCGGTCTCGATCAGGAGGCAGTAGGCGATCAGGCCGGGCCGCTGGGTCCACAATTTCCACCGCGGAAGCAATACCGCGGCACGGAACGAACGCGCCGGTCTGTCCGCGAGATCGGTGTCAGCCGTACCCACGTCGCCCCCTGCTTGACCAGCGCGTCCCCCGACGGACCATCAACAGTAGTCGGCGGAATTCGCACTGTCAGCAGAGTTCGGAAAACGTTGCAGTGAGCCAATATCGCTACTGTGCCGTCAGGTTTCCCTTGC
Source organism: Amycolatopsis halotolerans (assembly GCF_042647905.1). Classification (NCBI taxonomy): domain Bacteria; kingdom Bacillati; phylum Actinomycetota; class Actinomycetes; order Pseudonocardiales; family Pseudonocardiaceae; genus Amycolatopsis; species Amycolatopsis halotolerans. The sequence goes on along the minus strand of NZ_JBHRWI010000027.1, from coordinate 337,088 downwards.
CGTGACAGCTAATTCAGAGTAGGCCGGGTGCGCCGAACGGATCGGCGCACCCGGCACGGATCACTTCGAGGGCAGCGGCTGCGGCTTGCCGCCGTCGAGGAGGCCGTACGGCAGGATGCTGTCCGGGGTTCCGGTGATCGCACCCGCCGGGTTGTTCATCAGGCCGGTGACGAAATTGGCGCCGGAACCGTTCGGCGAGGGCAGCAGGAAGCCGAGCGTGCCCGCGCCACCGGCCAGGCCGCCCACCAGGTCTCCGACACCGCCGAGGCCGCTGTTGGCGCTCGGGCTGTCCACTGGTGCGGCTTGGGCCGTCGCGGTGGACAGGAAGACCAGTGCCAGCCCCAGCCCGAGGCCCCCGAGTGCACGCTTCACGAAACTGCTCCTTTTTCGAAGTGTCGTCCGGTAACGCGACTCAGGGTTGTTCGCGACGGCTGGCGCTGCCACTGGAGACCGGGTAAAGCGCCCGATCGTGCAAGGCTGGTCAGTGCTTGAAGGGGGTCAACGGGTCCCAGAGTTCCGCGCAGTGGTGCTGGCGCGGGATTTCCGTGGTGAGCTGACTGTCCCCGGCGGCGTTGAGCGCCAGCACCACCGGATTGTCCTTTGTGTACGGATCCCACTGCGGAGTCCCGTCCACAGTGGGATTTCCGGTGCGCGCGAACCCGGACCACTGCGTCAAAAGCTGATCGGCGAGCGCCTGCTGATTGGGCGTGAGCTGAACGCCGTTCGGGAACATCAGCAGCCATTCGGCGACGTGATAGGCGCCGTTCGGCTTGGCGGGGTCGACGAAGAATTGGGGCGGGATATCGGTGTCGTCGACCTGGTAGGCGAAGACCGGAATGTGCCGCGACAGTCGTTCGTCGTTGATCAGTGCGGGGCAGACCGAGTTGGAGTCGGCAACGGCGGTCCGGTAGGCGAGGAACGGGGCCGGCGTGGGGTAACGCTTCAGCGGATAGGTCTTACGGACCTCCTCGGCGTGCTTTCCGTACTGTTGCTTCATGAATTTGTCGTAATCGGCCGCGGTCTCGGCGAACGGCAGCTGGGTTTCGTCGCGGTCGACGCCGTGCATCAGGCTTACGTGATTGACGTGCCCGGCAGCGAAAGCCTCGGCGGGCGACATCGGCAGCGTCTTGCCGTCGACGATCGGCGCGACCGTTCCGTTGTCTGGATTTCTCCCGTGGTCGGCCTGTTTGAGGACCGCCGCCGCGGGCAGCGCACGCAGGCAGGCGGCAGTGGAACAACCCAGCGCTTTCGCGAACCGCGCGCCCTTTTGCTGCGCTTGGTTCTCAGTGGGCAGGTTTGCTTTGCAGTCCTGCGTTTGCCAGATGATGTCGACGCCGAGCAGAGAGTTGTACTCGCCGCTTTGGCTGATCCCGCGTTTGAAGAGCCCCGCCGACGTCGGCGAAGCGGTGTGCGCGCAGACGCTCGAGCCGCCCGCGGAGTCGCCGTAGATGGTGACGTTGTGCGGGTCTCCGCCGAACTTCGCGATGTTGCGTTGCACCCAGCGGAGCGCGGCTTGCTGGTCTTGGAGACCGTAGTTTCCCGCGTGCGCACCGAACGACTCATGCGCCAGGAAGCCGAAAATCCCGAGCCGGTAATTGAACTCCACGCTGATGACGTGCCCCGCCGTCACGAGAGGGCTCGCGTCCGTCGGCTTCCACAGCAGGAATCCGCCGCCGTGGATCTGCACCATCACCGGAAGCGGACCGGGACCCGCGTTGGCCGGCACGCGAACGGTCAGGTTGAGGCAATCCTCGTTAGCCGACCCCGGACCGGTCCCGGGCGGCTGCGGGCACTCGCTGCCCTCCTCGGTCGCGGCGAACGGCTCGGTCCAGTGCGCGGGCCGCTGCGGCGCTGCCCAGCGCAGTTCGCCGACCGGCGGCGCGGCGTAGCGAATCCCTTGCCACGACTTGATCTCCGCGCTCGAGACCCCGCACACCGGGCCGTCGTCGGTAGTCACCGTCGTGCCCGGCGAACACGCCGGCGCACCCGCCTTGGTGGCCAGCGCCGCCGACCCGGCCAACGACATCACCACCCCCACGACGGCCGCCAATACCGCAGCGGATGCCTTTCCATGGAATCTCATCCGTCCTCCTTCGCTCCCGCCTGGCCGGGGAGGCCGAACGAACGACGAGCAGCAACCACGCACCGAACAGGCGGTTTACCGGCATGGGCTCGACCAATGACCAGCTACGGGCCATTGCCGCGGGCACGAGTCCCGCGTGCCTCCAGTCTGACCGCCGCGCGGGGAGGCACAACCTCCGTTCGGGCGCGCGGGAACTGTCAAATTCCCGGGGACGATGGTCTTTGTCAGGGATCAGCCCGGGTCTAGTGCACGCTTTCCTTGACTGCGTGCACCTCGGCGACTGCCCGCAATTCGCGCACCAATTCGCGTACTGCGAGGGACTGTGCGCCCAGGTAAGTCGCGACGTACCCGATCCGCCGGGTGGGCGGGTCGGTGATCGGGGTGACCGCGACTCCCGGCGGGATGGCGGCGAGGGTCAGCTTCGGCAGGACCGCCATGCCAATCCCTTGCGCCACCATGGAAAGCACCACCCCGTCGTCGGCGACCTCCATTTTCGCCGAAGGCAGCCAATCCTGACGGGCCCACCAGGACCGGGTGTAGGAGGAACAGTTTTCCGGCCAGTCGAGCAGCGGCAGACCGCGCGGATCGGGCTGGACGGCGGGGTTCACCAGGAAATACGGCTCCCGGAACAATTCTCCGGCGACCAGCCCAACAGGCGGGGTTTCGTCCTCGCCGAGGGTGGCGATGGCGACGTCCGCGCGTCCGTCGGCGACCTCGCCCGCGGTGCCGCGGCCCAGTTCGGGGACGATCAGGACTTGCGGGTTCAGGCCGGAATGCTTGGCAGTCAAGCGTTCCAGCGCCGCGGGCAGGAGATGTGCGGCCGCGCTGCGGAAAGCGGCGATGCGCAGCGGGCCGGTGAGGGTTCCGGCTGCCGCGCCCCGGGCTTCGGCGCGGAGAACGTCGAGTTGGCGCAGGATCAGCCGGGCGTGCACGAGGGCGCGGGACCCGGCCGCGGTCGGGCGGGCACCGGTCCGGCCGCGGTTGAAGAGGATGGCGCCGACCTTGCGTTCGCAGGTCCGGACGGCGTGCGAGACCGCGGACTGGGTGAGACTCAGTTCGGCGGCCGCGGCAGTGAAGCTGCCGGTGCGCTCCACCGCGAGCAGCAGGCGCAACTCGCCCGGCGTGAGGTCGACAGCATCCATGTGACCAGCCTAGCCGCGACCATGAGCGAGATTAATGGATTGGCGCGGTCCATCGATCCGGAGGTCTGCCCGCGCGGCTTCACCGCGCCTAAATTGCTGGTCAGAGCCATTCATTAAGGAGATCCCGTGTCCCTGACCGCCGTTCGCCAGGTCCGCCGTCCCGAGGGTGCGCCCAGTGCCGCCGACTTCGAGTTCGTCACCCAGCCGCTGCCGAAGCTCGCGGACGGCCAGGCGCTGGTGGAGAACCGGTACCTGTCCGTCGATCCGTACATGCGCGAGTTCATGGAATGGGGCGGCTGGGAGCTCGGCGCGGGTCTGGAGGGGCGCACGATCGGCGAGATCGTCGAGTCGAAGGAGCCGACACTGCCGGTCGGCACGACGGTGTTCCACCGGCACGGCTGGGCGACCCACGCCGTCGTCACCACCGCCGACATCCGCACGATCACCCCGGCGGACGGCGTTCCGCTGAGCGCCTACCTCGGCGTTCTCGGCGGGACCGGGCTCACCGCGTACGTCGGCCTGACGCGGATCGCGCAGCTGCGCCCCGGCGACGACGTGTTCATTTCCGCGGCAGCCGGCGCGGTGGGGAGCGCGGCCGGGCAGATCGCCCGACTGCTCGGCGCGGGACGGATCGTCGGCAGCGCCGGATCCGCGGCGAAGGTCGAGCGGCTGACTCGCGACCTCGGTTTCGACGCCGCCTTCAACTATCACGACGGCCCAGTCACCGACCTGCTCGCGAAAGCGGCTCCGGACGGGATCGACGTGTACTTCGACAACGTCGGCGGCGATCACCTGGCCGCCGCGATCGACGTCCTGCGCGAACGAGGCCGGGTGGCCTGGTGCGGTTCAGTCGCGCAGTACAACAGCCTGCGCACACCGCCGAATGCGCCGCACAATTTATTCGACGTCGTCGGGAAAAGCCTTCGCATCGAAGGGTTTCTGGTGCGAAATCACCTGGACGCGCGCGAGGAGTTCGAGGAATTCCTGATCCCGCACGTCCGCAGCGGGCAGGTGCTCGTGAATGAGACTGTGGCAGAAGGGTTTTCCAGCATCGTGGACGCGTTCATCGGGATGCTGCGCGGAGAGAACGTCGGGAAGATGCTGGTGCGGGCCTGACCGCCCGCAAAGGACGCCAACAGCACCGGAATGCCCGATTTGCCGCCAGGTGGCCGGGTCTTGAAGTCCGTGAGGGGAACCCTGAGGGAATCAGAGTTCCTCAGGGTTCCCCTCACGGACCATAATCCGGCTTCCGTTCCCGGGTCCCGGGGGCCACTGCGGAAATACGCCGGCAGCGCGTCCACGGCACAGCCTTAAGCTACCGGCATGGGGCCTGACCGCCGGGAGGGGCCGCGAAGCCCCTCCCGGGTCAGAACCTCAATCGCGCCAACGGTTGTTGAGGAAGGCGTCGTCGTCCTCGTCGTCTTCCACCGGACGCGGGCGACGCGCCGGGCGACGCGGAGCCTCGCTTCGCGGGGCGGGCTGGTTCGGAGTCACCGCGAACGGGGACGCCGAACCGGGCTCGTTGCCGAACTCGTCCGAATCGAACGCCGAGGGCGGCTCGGTGCTCGGCCGGTCCGTGCTCCACCCGGACTTGGTCTTGCGCTTCCCCATCTCCCGCCGGTGCTGGACGTACCGTTCGGCCGCCTGCGCCTGCTTCGTCATGTACTCCTGGGACTGCGCCTTGACCTCCTCGGCCTTCTGCTCGCGCAGCGCCCGGCGGTCAGCCTGCTCGCGGACCAGCGCGTCCAGTTCTGCCTGCATCGCGGCGGTTTCGCTCATGCGTCCTCCTACCTGGTCCGGATGATCGGCGCGTCGTCGTCATCGTCGAGTGAACCAGTGATCCGGCTGGCCGGTTCGACGAGGTTGTCGAAGACCGCGCCCTCCACCCGGTACGCCGCGCGCCGCTCGGTCTCGCCGCCGCCACCGCCGCCGCCGTGTCCGCCGCCCATGCCGCCCATGCCGGGCATCCCGCTGCCGCCGGGCTGGCCCGAGCCGCCGGGGTGATCGCCCGCCGGCTGCGAGAACCCGCCGCCGGTTTGGGTGCCGACGACCGGCGTGCTGTCGACCCCGACCATGGGCCCGCCGTGCAGCGGAGCGCTCGGCGCGCCTGCGGGCACGCCCGGACCGCCGGTGTGCGAGATCTCCGGACCGGGGCCGCCTTCGATCGGGTGGCCCGGCGCCCCGCTCGGGACGCCGTGGTGCAACGGCTGGGCCGGACCGCCCGCGGGGTGTCCCGGGACGTCCGAACCCGAGGTCCCCGGACCGGCGGGGCCGCCTCCGGCCGGATGCGTCGGGTCGCCTGCCGGGTGCCCGCCGAACGGGTCCCCGGTGTGCGACATCTCCGGCCCCGGCCCGCCCTGCAACGGATGCACCGGGTGGCTGCTGCTGGGCGAGGCTCCGCCGTGCCCGTTGCCGTCGGGTCCCTTGTGCTCGCCGCCGTGGTGGCCGGGAGCGTCGTCGCGAGGCTGGCCATGAACGTCGCCCGCGTGGTGCCGTCCGGTGGTGCCGTCGGGCATTTGCGGGCCGTGGTCGACCTCGTGCACGCCCTGCCTCTTGTCGTCCTCCTCGCCGAGCGTGTAGGTCGTCGGGTTGCCCTTGCCGTCGTCGACCGTGACGACGGTGGGCCCGTTCGGCCCGTCCGGCCGCTCGGCGGTGATCTTCGTGTCGCCGTCGCGGAGGTGGATCTTGCCGTCCGCGCCGGGGTGGTGGACGTCGTCGCCGTGCTGCTGGCCGTCCCCGCCGTCGTGCGCGGACTTGTCGTCGGACCAGTCGATCTTGAAGTCCTTGGCGGGACCGGAACCCTCGCCGATCTTGATGTCCATCTTGCCGTCGTGGTCCGGCTCGGACATCTCGAAGGTCTTGTCGCCCTGCTTGACCTTCAGGACATCCCGGCCGTCGTCGTCGGGCTTGCCGTCGTGGTCTTTGTCCTCGCCGGGCTTGCCGTCGTGACCCTTGCCGTCGTCGTCGGGCTTGCCGTCGTGGTCCTTGTCCTCGCCCGGCTTGCCGTCGTGACCCTTGCCGTCGTCGTCCGGTTTGCCGTCGTGGTCCTTGTCCTCGCCGGGCTTCCCGTCGCCGGGCTTGCCGTCTTCGCCGCCGGGGCCGCCGTCGGCGGGGTCGGTCTTGATCGGCGGGCCGTCGACCGGACCGCCGCCGGGGGAACCGCCGCCGCCCTTGTCGCCGGGAGCCTTGTCACCGGGGCTCTTGTCGTCGCCAGGGCTCTTGTCGTCCGGCCCCTTGCCGTCGGGACCCTTGCCGTCGCCGCCGGTCGAACCGGGTTCGCCGCCGCCAGGCCCGCCGAGCGGACCGCCGCCGTGGCTGCCCTGCGAGTCCTTCTTCAGCGCGTCCATCGCGGCCTCGGCCTTTTGCTTGGCCTCGGCCTGGGCCTTCTGCTTGGCCTCTTGTTCGGCCCGCTGCTTGGCCTCTTCGTCGGACTGGGTGTGGTCCTGTCCGCCACTCGAACCGGAACCGCCCGGACCCGAACCGCCGGGGCCGGACCCACCGCTGGAGCCGCCGCTGGAGCCGCCGCCGGGATCGGTCTTGATCGGCGGGCCGTCCGCCGGACCGCCCCCGCCGGTCCCGCCGCCGGGACCGCCGCCCGAACCTCCGCCGAGCGGACCGCCGCCAGGCGAATCGGACGGAACGTCGAGGTCGGGGACCTTCCCGCCGCCCCCGCCGGAGCCGCTGCCGGACCCGCCGCCCGAGCCGGACCCGCCGCCGGTGCCGCCTCCCGGACCGCCGCCGATGCCACCGGGGCCGCCGCCAGTGCCACCGGGGTGGTCACCCTGCGGCGTGTCCGAACCGGACCCGCCGCCGGACCCGCCGCCGTAGCCGCCACCGGTTCCCCCACCGGTACCGCCGCCGTGCCCGTTGCCCTGGCCACCGCCGTTGCCGTTCCCGTTGCCGCCGCCGGAACCGTTGCCGTTGCCGTTGCCGCCAGGCCCCTGACCGCCACCGCCAGGACCCCCGCCACCGGGACCGCCAGAACCGCCCGAGCCGCCGGCGCCGCCGTCCTTGGCGCCCTCGAACTTGTTCTTGATCTTGCCCATCTCTTTGTCGAGAGTGTCGTAGGCCTTGTCGACGAGGTCCTTGGCGTCCTTGCAGGCCTTCTCGAAGCCCTTGTAGACGTTGTCCCACATGTCGGGGTTGAACTGGTTCATGATCCACTGCTTGGCGAGGTCCTTGCCGTGGCTCTGGATCTCGTCGTCGTCGCAGCAGCCCTGGTCGTTGAGGGTGTTGACCAGGTTGGTGTTGAAGTTGTAGTCCATCCAGCCGGCGATCTGGGCCAGGTCGTCGACGCTGCCGTGCTCGCCGTTGGCGACCGCGACGACCTTCTGCGCCATCGTGTAGTCGGCCTTGCCGACCTGGTCGCGGTACAGCGCGATGACCTGGTCGGCCTTCCCCTTGCACAGGTCGAACAGCGTCTTCGTGGTGGCCAGCGTCGCTTCACTGGCGTGGTTGAGTTCGTCGCCGAGCTTCGCGGCCTTCTTCTGGATGCTCTCGTTGTACTTGTCCGACGCCGCGTCGGCGCCGGCTCCGGTCCAGGTCCCGAACAGGGTGCCCAGTTCGGTGCCGGTTTCGGTCAGCGTCGACTTCACGGTTTCCGAGCCGTGCTTGAAGTGCATGGCGTCGTTGACGAAACCCTCGAAGCTGATCCCGCGCTGTTCGTCGAACGGACCGCGGATGTCCTTGTCGAGGTCGAGCTTGCGCGTGTTCCCCTTGCAGTCGTCGGGGATCTTCTCGAGCAGCCCGCCGAAGGTCTCGAACACCCGCAACGCGGCCGCCGCCGGGTCGAAGAGTTCATCGGACGTCTTCGTGCCGGTCGCCGCGGCGTCCTTGCCCTCGCCGGGGGCAGGCGGCTTCTTCTTGCCGAGGTCGTCCTTGCCCTGGTCGACCGCTTTTTTCTTCTCGTCCTGGTTGTAGCTGTTCTGCTGGCCCTTCTGCCGGGCCTCTTCGTAGACCTGCTCGAGCGGCGGAGCGCCGCCCGGCGCCGCGAACGGATTCTTCGGGATGGGGATGAACGTCCGGCCGTACGACTTGATGTACTTCGCGACGTCCTGGCCCTCATCGCCCTGGGGATTCGGGTGCTCGTGCACCCACGCCCGGAGCAGGCCGTCCTTCAGCTCCGGCGGCACCGCCGAGTTGTCGAGCAGCTTCTTGACATCCGGCCACGTCTTCGGCTTGTTTTCGTCCGCCATCAGAGGATCCCGTCGACGCCGTTGCCGGTCTTGTTGATGTTGCCGACCTGGTCGTCCTCGTTCTTGCCGTAGGCGGACCCGGCGGTCTTGATGTTCGTGCCGAACGATTCGAGCGCCTTGCTGTAGCCGGAGAGCGCGCCCCACAGCTGTTTGGTTCCCTCGAGGTACTTATCGGCGTGCGCCTGGTGCACCCGGCCGAACTTCTCCTTGGTCAGCTCGGAGTGTTCGAGGTCCGGATTGTCGTCAAGCAGCTTCTCCGCCAGGTCGCCGATGTTCGTCGACGCCTTCGACAACGCTTGGGTTGTCGCGGTGTACCCGCCCCCACCGCTCATTTCAGTGCTTCTCCTCAGCTCGGCAAGCTGTCAGGGCCTCCGCGAGCACTTCCGCCACGGATTCCACGTCGGTGAACCGATCGAGCTCGTCCAGATCGATCGATACGTCGTAGTAGATCTCCAGCGCCGCGAGAAGCCGGATCCGGCCCTTCGAGTCGATGCCGAGCTCCTCCAGCGGAGCGTCGGGCACGACGAGGGCCGGGTCGAGCCGGAAGGTGTCGCTGACGACCTTCGTGACCTCGGCGCAGTGATCACCCACGCACGCCACCGTAACGCGCTTTGGCGGCGGACCGGGCGACCTTCCCGCTGGAAGTGCGCGGAAGTCCGCCAGAAGGGACCAGGTGTACCGCACGGAGAGTGAGATCGTGCTCTCTCGAGACCGCTCGCAGCACCGCCCGGGTCACGTCTTTGACCTCGGCTTCCGCGCCGCGAGCCCATTCCGCGACCACCATCGCGCCCTCGCCCTGTTCGTCCGCGACGCCGAACGCGGCGACCCGGTCGCGGCGGATCGCCGGATGCGCCTCGCCCGCCGCCGCCTCGAGGTCCTGCGGGTGGAAGTTGCGGCCGTCGACGACGATCAGGTCCTTGAGCCTGCCCGTGACGTAAAGGTCGCCGCGGTGGACGACGCCAAGGTCGCCGGTGCGCAGCCAGCCGTCGAGCCCGTCGAGGACGCCGCTGAACGCCTCCGCGTCGCCGCGGCCCCAGTAGCCGGACGCGACGTTCGGGCCGTGCACCCAGATCTCGCCGACCTCGTCCTCGGGCTGCTCGTGTCCGTCGTGGACGATCCGGACGAGCTGCCCCACCGGCCGTCCCACCGACATGACCGGCTGGCCGTCCGGCGTTTCGACGGCCCGTCCCTGGGCCAGGGCTTCCCGGTCGAGCACCGCGCCGCGCGGCCCTTCGTCTCCCGCGCTCGCGACGTACACCGTGGCCTCGGCCAGCCCGTACGACGGACGGTGCGCTTCGGGACGGAACCCGCGCGGGCCGAAGACCTCGTGGAACCGCTCGACCGTGCGCGGCCGGACGGGCTCGGCGCCGTTGAGCGCGACCCGGACGTCCGAAAGATCGAGGTCGTCCTCCGCGCCGACGTCAGCCGCCAGGTCGTAGGCGAAATTCGGAGCCGCGGTGAAGACGGCCGGGTAATCCGAGAGCTGGCGCAGCCACCGTTGCGGCCGGTGCACGAACTCCGCCGGGGACATGAACACCGACCGGCCGCCGACGTAAACGGGCAGGCACAACAGCTGGATCAGGCCCATGTCGTGGAAGAACGGGATCCAGCCGGCGCAGGTCGTCTGCTCGTCCGAGGCGTAGGCCTGGCTGGCCTGCCAGCACGCCGCGACGATCGCCCGGTGCGGGATCACCGCGCCCGCCGGTTCGCGCGTCGACCCCGACGTGTACTGCAGGTAGGCGGGGCTTTCCGGGTCCACGCGGACCGGGTCGGCACCAGGTCCGGACAGCTCGTCCACCACCACGAGGTCGCCGGGATCGCTGAACTCGCGCACCTTCGCCGCGACGGCCGACGACGTCGCCCACACTCGCGCGCCGGAGTCGGCGAGGACGCCGGCGAGCCGGTCCGCCTGCGCGCGGTTGCCGGGCAGCATCAGCGGAACGGCGACCATCCCGGCGGCGAGAGCGCCGAAAAACGCCAGCGGATAAGCGAGTTCCTGCCCGGCGAGGATCGCGACGCGCTCGCCCGGTTCCGCGACCCGGCGCAGTTCCCCGGCCACGACCCGGACTTTCGCGGCGAACTCCGCCCACGTCAGCGTGTGCTCGACGCCGCGAGTGTGCTCTTGGTGGGTGAACAGCGGCCGTTCGTCGTCCTCGCGGGCGAACAGCCGGTCCACGATCGAGACGCGCATGACCTCGTCAGGCACGCTCGCAGACGTCCGGGACACGCAGCGCAACCTACTCGAACTCGGGACCGGCCCGCGAGGCCGGTCGCGGAGAAGTCCGTGAGGGGAACCCTGAGGGAATCAGATTCCCTCAGGGTTCCCCTCACGGACTTTCGCGGCTCGGGATTCCAAATAGCGCTTCTCCGCGATACTCGCCGTCGCCTTGGCCGCGAGCCGGTAGTTCTCGTACGCGCCAGGCAAATCCCCGGCCTTCTCCAGCAGATGCGCCCGCACCGACAGCAACCGGTGATGCCGCGCCATCCGCTCGTCACCGTCTAATGTGGACAGCAGAGCGAGCCCGGCAAGCGGCCCCTCGGTTTCGGCGAGCGCGATCGCGCGGTTCAACGTGACGACCGGGTTGGGCGCGATCCGTTCCAGGATCAGGTAAAGCGCGTGCACCTGCCGCCAGTTGGTCTCCTCCGCCGTCTCCGCGTCGGCGTGCGTCGCGGCGATGGCTGCCTGCAGTTGATACGGGCCGAGCTCCGAACCGGCCAGTGACGCTTTCGCCAGCTCAGTGCCCTCGTCGAGCATGGCGCGATCCCAGGTCGAGCGGTCCTGATCGGCCAGCGGGACCAGGTCTCCGGACGGCGTCGTGCGGGCCGTGCGGCGAGCATGGGTCAGCAGCATCAACGCGAGCAGACCGGTCACTTCGCTGTCGTCCGGCAGCCGCGCATGCACCATCCTGGCCAGGCGAATCGCCTCGTGCGCCAGGTCGGCGCGATGCAGATCGCTGCCGGACGACGCGGTGTAGCCCTCGTTGAAAATCAGGTACAGCACCTGCAGCACGACATTCAGCCGCTCCGGGCTTTCCGTGCCCGGGAACGAACTGCCCGCCGCCTTGATCCGCTGCTTGGCACGGCTGATCCGGGCAGCCATCGTGCCCTCCGGGACCAAAAACGCGCGGGCGATCTCGGCCGTGGTCAGCCCGCCGACCGCGCGCAGGGTCAACGCGGTCTGCGACGCCGGGGTCAGCGTCGGATGGCAGCACAGGAACAGCAGGAGCAGCGTGTCGTCGGTGTCCGGCACCTCGGGCGCGGCCTCGACGGCGTTCGCCAGCTCCCGCTCGCGGCGCGCCTGGTCGCTGCGCAGCTGGTCGACGTAGCGCCGGGACGCGACCGTCGACAGCCAGCCACGCGGATTGTTCGGCACGCCTTCGACCGGCCATTGCTGCGAAGCGGCGAGGACAGCCTCCTGCACGGCGTCCTCGCACCCCTCGAACTGGCCGTACCGGCGCACCAACACGCCGAGAACCTGCGGCACGAGTTCGCGCAGCAGGTCCTCGACGGCGGGAGGATTCACGCTTCCAACTGTCCTTCCGAGAACATCACCTGGCGCACCTCGACCCCCAGGCCCTCGATCGCGGCGTCCGGCACCTGCGCGGCCAGCTCGATCGCGCGTTCCTTGCTCTCGACGTCGATCATGTAGTAGCCGCCGAGGAACTCCTTGGACTCGAGGAACGGCCCGTCGGTCACCACCGGCTGCCCGTTCCGGACCGACACCACCGCGGCCTGCGACGGATCGGCGAGCGCCTGTGCGGCGATCAGCTCGCCGGACTTCTTCGTCGACTCCATGAACGCGGTGACGCCGTTGCCGAGGGCTTCCTTCTCCTCGTCGGTGAGCGCGTCGAGAACGGACTGGTTGATGTGCAGGCTGATCAGGAACTTCATCGTCTTGCTCCTCGTGGTTTCGGGGTCTTACGGGGAGTGGTCGGAGGCGCGGGCGGGTTCTGGACATGCACTTTATGTGACGCGCGTCACTCATGATTCGGGCGCAGTATGAACAGCATGGAGACCGACGTCTGGGCCGCGCTGGCGAGTCCGTTCGTGGAAGGCGCGTACGCGACCGTCAAGGGCCGAGTTCGCACGTACGTCCTGCATCAGCAGCTCTTGGCGCACCTGCCTCCGCCGCCGGCCACGGTGCTCGACGTCGGCGGCGGGGCCGGGCATCAGTCGTTCCCGTTGGCGCGCCTGGGTTACGACGTCGTCCTGCTGGATTCGTCCGACGCGATGCTGGCGAAGGCGCGGGAGCGGCTCGCTTCGGAACCAGCCGAGGTTCGCGAGCGCGTCCGGCTGGTGCGCAGCCGCGGCGAGGACGCCGTCGGGGCGGTCGGCGGCCAGAAGTTCGACGCGGTGCTGTGCCACGGCGTGCTGATGTACGTGGACGATCCCGTGCCGATGATCGACGCGCTGTGCGCCTGCGCGGCACCGGGCGGGATCGTCTCGGTGATGGCCCTCAACGCCGAGACGCTGGCCGTCCTCCCAGCCTTGGAAGGACGGTGGAGCGACGCGCTGACGGCATTCGACGCACGCGGCGAGCGGGGCGTCCTCGGCGTGGACACACGCGCCGACACCGTGGCGGGGCTGTCGCAGCTCCTCGTCGGGCAGGGAGCTGAACCGCTTGCCTGGTACGGAGTTTGGCTGTTCGCCGACTGGATGAACCTGGATCCCGAGGAAAGCCGGATCGCCGAGATCGCGGAGGTGGAGCTGGAGGCGGCGCGACGAGATCCGTACCGGCGGATGAGCCGGGTGTTCCATCTCGTCGCGCGCGCCTGAACTGTCCTATTCGGACGCTTCCCAGAACTCCGTGAGGATTCGCGCGCCCTGGACCGGATCCTGCGTCATCCACCAGTGCCCGAGACCCTCCAGCACCGCGACCTTCGCGCCGGCCCGCTCGGCCGCGCGGCGGCGCTGCTCGTCCGTCCCGACGAAGTGGTCCTCGGTCGCCAGCACGACGAGCCCCGGCCGCTCCGCCGCGCGTTCGAGATTCCGCCCGAATTCCGCGATCGCCGGCTGCGCCGCGGACCGGTAGAGCGGGAGCACCGCGCGGGCCATGTCGTCGTTCATCCCCTCGGCGACCTTGGCGGCCACCGACTCGTGCATCCCGCCGCCGACCAGGCGTTCCGCCCGCTTGTCCGCCGGCGCACCGAACATCGCCGCGACAGCTTCCTCGCCGACGCCCGGTTTCTGCCACCCCTGCGCGAGGTCGTGCCAGACGTAATCCGGGTCGAACGCGCCCGCCGTGTCGCTGACCCAGCTGCGCACCAGCTCCGGGCGGGCCATGACGGCGTTGAGCACGTGCGCGCCGCCCCAGTCGTGGCCGACGAGGTCGACCGGTTCGGGGAATTTCTCCAGCTCAGCGATCAGCCAGTCGCGGTATTCGACGGCCGTCGCACCGAATCCTTCTGGCCACGGCGTGCCGAATCCGGGCGGGGACAGGCACCCGACCGGCCGGTCGCCCAGCTCGGCGAGCAGGCGCTCCCACACCGCGGCGGTTTCCGGGTTGCCGTGGACGAAAACTGCGGTCATCGGACTTCCTCCCTCTCGTCGCTCCCACTCTACGCATACTTGCTTGTCAACTGGCAAGTATGTTGTAGAGTTTCTTCCCATGACCACGCGCCGCACTCAACAGGAACGCCGCGACCAGGCGTCGGCCGCTTTGCTCGAAGCCGCCGCCGAACTGGTCGTCGAGGAAGGCGTGCGCGCCGTGACCTTGGCCCGGGTCGGCGAACGCGCCGGGTACAGCCGCGGCCTGGTCACGCACCACTTCGGCGGTAAGCAGGCGTTGCTGGAACAACTCGCCCGCACCACGCAGACCGGCTTCGTCCCCGGCCTGGACTCACTGCCGCCCGGCCTGGACCGACTGCTGCGGCTCATCGACGGCTACCTCGCCCAGCTCAGCGAACCGGACGTGCTCAGCCGCGCTTTCCTGGTGCTGTGGGCGGAATCGATGACCGCGCCGGAGCTGGCCCCGATCTTTCGCGAACGCGACCAGGCCTTCCGCGACGACCTGCGCCACGAGATCTCCGCAGGCATCGCCGAGGGCACCATCCGCGCCGACGCGAACCCGGAGCAACTCGCCGTGGCCATCGTCGGACAGCTCCGCGGCATCGCACTGCAGTGCCTGCTCGATCCGGCCGCGGTGGAGCCCGCCGAACTGTGCCGCTGCGCCGCCGAAGTGTGGAAACGCGCACTGTCCTAGAGCGGTGCCAATTCCGCACCCGCGGTGTAGGTGGCGTTGAAGGCAAGGAACAACATCGCCCCCGGACCAACTCACGACGATCGTCGGAACGCGATAACGACCGTCCCGCAAGAGAAGCAGACCCGGTCCCGCCCCGCCGCCCATCAGACGGCGAGGCGGAACTCCCCCTCGAACGGAACTCCCCTCAAAGCACCGCTTCCCTCAAGTGGTCGCCCCTTCAGCGGCGCGGTCCCTCTCAGACATCCGTCCCCTCAAACGGATGCGCCTCGAACGCCGCCCCTCACGACCACCCTCCGGCACTGCCCCTCTCAGCTGGCTGCTCCCCTCAGGACACGCTCCCCTCAAAGCGCACGCTCCCCACGAACGCTCCCCACAACGCTGCCCATGAAACCGCCGCTGCCCTCGAGTACTGCCCCAACACAGTTGCCCCTCCAGCACCGCCCCGGGCAGTCCGGCTTCATCGAGCGGCACGACCCCTCAGACGTGCCGCCCGCGAAAACCGCGTCCCGCAAAGACCTCAGACCGCGAACGCCGCGGCCTTCCGCGCGATCACCGCGTTCTTCCGCGCCCGCACCGCTCGGTTGGCCCCGGGCAGCCACTGCACCACGAGCACTGCCAGCAGGCTCAGTACGGCAACCGCGTCGAAGGCGTTCAGGAGCGCCGGGTTCAGGTCGATCAGGTCGCGCAGGCCAAGCCCGATGCCGAAGACCGCGAACACCGTCAGCACCACTCGCGCCCAGTTGTGCGCGGCGAGGACCAGCACGGCCGACACCAGGGTTACCAGGCCGATGACCAGCCAGATCGCCGCGCGGCCGTTGAACGACGACATGGCGATCCCGGTCAGGTCGTCGGCGCTCAGCAGGCCGCTCGAGGCCAGTTCTCGGCCTTCGGCCTGCAGGTATTCCTGCACGGCGGGGCGGATCAACCCCTCGCCTTGCACCAGCACCATCGCACCCCACAGCAGCCCGCTGAGCGCGCCGACCAATCCCAGCCCCCCGCCGATGGTCAGGGTGCGAGAACGTCGCGCGCCGGTGGAACTGTACGAACTCACTTCTGTCGAACTCCTTGGATCAGCAATCGAATCAAGCGTCACGGAGTTTCCCGCCGACTGCTTGCGCCGTCCACTGGTTCGCCGATAAAATCTGCAGATTTTTTGAACTGGCCGCGAGATCAGGAAGGCCGGGTTAGGCTCTCCGGCGTCCGCGATGAGAATGAGAAGGCGAGTCCTGCCCGATGTCCGCACCCAGCCCGTTCCGGTCGCCGTCGTTCAACGTCCTCAGCAGGCTCCTGCGCTCGTCACCTGCCCTGCTCGACACGACGTTCGACCAGTTGCGCACGCTGATCACGGTCGCGGAGACCGGAACCGCCCTCGCCGCCGCCCGCACGCTCGGCCGCGACCAGTCCAGTGTGCAAAAACAACTCGACACTCTCAACCGCAATTTCTCCGAATTGTGCGGAGAACCATTGTTGCACCGCCAAGGACGCGGCCGTGACGTTCTTTTTACCGACACCGGACGCGCCGTCGCCCACCAGGCTCGCCGCACTCTTACCGAATGGCTGGACACCATTCACGAATGCCGCCGCGAACTCGGCGGAACGCTCACCGTCGGCGCGACTCGCTACACCCTCGGCAGC
Organism: Amycolatopsis halotolerans; assembly: GCF_042647905.1. Taxonomy (NCBI): domain Bacteria; kingdom Bacillati; phylum Actinomycetota; class Actinomycetes; order Pseudonocardiales; family Pseudonocardiaceae; genus Amycolatopsis; species Amycolatopsis halotolerans. The sequence continues at coordinate 320,831 of NZ_JBHRWI010000027.1, read as the reverse complement.
CTGGCCCACGCCGGCGATCTCGTGGCCGAGCAGTTCCGCGCCCGCGACATCGAACTGAACGTGGTGCACGTGCGCACCAAGGACCTGATCGACCGCCTGCTGGCCAAGGACGTGGACCTGGTGTGCGGCAGCGTCGTCACGACCAACGCGCTCGACTCCGTCGACGTGCTCGAATGGCGGCGCAGCGGTCTCGGCATCCTGTCCAATATGGACACTCCGAAGTCCGGCGAGTCCGTGCGCACCAGTGAATTGCCGACGCTCCCGCTCGTCGTGCCCAGCGGCGGCGTGATCAACGACTTTATGCGCGGCTGGTTCGGCTCCGACTACCGCAACCGGCTCGACATCGTAGCCGAGATCGACTCCGCGCAATACGGATTCGAACTGCTCCGTTCGGGTCTCATCCGCGGCTGCATGCTCGTCACCCAAGGACTCGGCGAAGCCGCGGGCGAAAACCGCCTGCACGCCGCCTCCGGATTGCGCACAATCAGCCTCGTCGACGACATCGAGCCGAAACTCGAACTTCTCGTCGGCGTGTTCGCCCGGCGCGGCGAACGCTCCTCGTACCCGGACAGCCATCCGCTCAACCTGCTGTGGAACGCGCTGCAACAGGCGGGCGAAGCCTCCTGGCTCGAAGTCGACCGCTGACCCGGCATTCGAGCCAGGATCAGCAGCCAGCCGAGACCGGCGCTGAACCAGGCAGAACGAAAGCGGCCTCGGCGCCGAACCGGGACCAGCGACCAGCCGGGACGACCAACTCGCCGGGAATCGGCGCCAAACCAGGACCAACGCCGAGCTTGGCTCAACAACGCACCGGGAACAGCACCGAACCAGGCCCAGCGACCCACCTGGCCCAGCGAACAGCCAAGGATCGGCGCCAAACCGGGATCGGCCCCCGAACCTGGCTCAGCGGCGAACCGGGACCAGCACCGCATCGGCCGCAACGCCGAGCCGGGGCCAACCCCTCCACGATCAGCCGCTCGAGCCGGGGCCAGCCCCGCGCCACGATCAGCCACCGGACCAACCGAAGAACCCCTCAGCCGACCTCCTCGATCTCCACCCGGTCCGGATAGAACGCGACGTGCCCCTTGATCGGAGCCACCGCGTCGTACGGGGCCTCGTAAACCCACACCGCGTTCTCGCCGTCCGGCACTGCGGCCAGGCTGTAGTACGAAGCGTCGCCCTTGTACGGGCAGTGCGTCTTGTGTGCGGTGGGCGACAGCATCGCCAAGTCGACATCCTCCAGCGGGATGTACTGCACCGGCGGGTAGCTGGCTTCCCGCAGCACCTGCGCGCGGGTGGTGTCGGCGATGGTCTTCTCGCCTGCCTTGACCACCACCCGCGCGGGGTTGGGCTCAACGGTGATCGGGTGGTCCGGCCCCGGGATCAGCTTGTCGGGCATCGTTCTCCTCCTCCGCGCAACGGAAGCGGTGCGCACTCCCAACACTAGGCCGGACCACCGACAAAATCAGACGTCGGCGAGGTCAGACCCCGGCGACCTGCGAGATCCAGCTGCGGTACCGCGTGATGTTGGTGTACGCGGTGCTGCTCTGCCGGTCGCTGGTCGACGCGACGCCGACCTGTCGTCCGGACGCGAACATCGGGCCGCCCGAGTCGCCGCCTGCGGTGATGCCGTCGCCGTACGTCGCGCACACCGCGACGCCGCCTTCGTAGTCACTGCACGAAGGCGTCGTCACCCGCACGTTGGCCACCTTCAGGTACCGCGACTGGCAGTTGATCTCCGAACCGCATCGGCTCGTCGCGCCCCAGCCGTACACCTGCACGGTCTGCCCGGCGCGGACGTCGGTCGACGTGCCGAGCGGCGAGTACGTCGCGTTCACCGAGCTCGACAGCCGCACGATGGCCAGGTCGGCGGCACCGGGGTAGCGCGTGATCGCGGCGCCGGTGGCCGTCGTGCCGCCGCTGCTCTGGTCGAGGCTGCCGATGCGGAAGGTGTACGTCCCGCTGGAGGCGACGCAGTGCTTCGCGGTGAGGATGTACTGCGGGGCGATGATCGTGGCCGTGCAGTTCTGCTGCCCGTTCACGAACAGCCGCGCCGCCCACGGGGCGTTGGACGCGTAGCCGCCGCCGATGATCGCCGGGCCAGGACTCGGGGAAGCGACAGCGGCGCCGGCCTGACCGGCGAATCCGGCTAGGCCAAGCGCGGTAGCGAGCACGAGGAAACAGGTGCGCAAACGCATGGTCTCTCGTTTCTGCGGCTTCGTCGCCGCGGGTTCCGGTGGGGACGGGAACCTCGATCATCTTCCGCCGCGCCCAGGAACCAGAACCGGCGAAAGTAGCCGGGGACCACCTGTTCTTCTGCCGCCACCGCCGCTACGGACAGTTCCGCGTACTGTTTCTCAGACCCGCGTCCGGCGCAGCCAGTACAGCCCGATCACCGGAAGCACCAGCGGGATGAACAGATACCCCTGCCCGTACACCGACCACACCGTGGCGTCCGGGAACGCCTGCCGGTCGAAAATGCTCAGGGTCCCGACCGTCAGCACGCCCAGCAGCTCGACCGTGCACGCGGCCAGCGCGATCCGCCACCACGTCCGGCCGCCGCGGGCGAGTGCGATCGTGGCCAGGATGTAGACCAGCGCGGCGAAGGCCGACAGCACGTACGCCAGCGGCGCCTCGTGGAATTTCGTGCCGATCTGGACGCCCGCTCGCGACGTCGCGGCGAGCGCGAAGATGGCGTACACCGCGACCAGGATCCGGCCGGGGCCGGTGGCCGTCTTACGCGCTTGCTCCACTCCACACCTCGTTCAGTCGCAGCACCATCACCGGAATGGCCAGGCAGGCGATGCCGAGCACGACCGTGCTCGACCGGCTCTGCTCGGCGAGCGCCCACGCCGCGCCGACCGGCAGCACGACGAGGCAGCCGATCAGGTAGGCGAGGTAGGTCGCGAGACTGCCCGGACGGTGGCCGCCGACCAGCAGCACGATCCCGATCACGAGCTGGGCGACCAGCAGCACCTCGATCACGCCGAGCGCGACGAGCAGCGGGGTGTCCGGCAGCTTCTTGCGCGCCGCCTGGACGAAACTCCACAGCGCGACGAGCGCCGCGCATCCAGCGACCGCTATCGCGAACCCGACGATCACCCGTTCCTCCTTTTGCCCGCCGGGGTCAACGTACCCGCCCGGCTGACCGCCCCGGACGGGCGAGGGGCCGACGGCGTGGCCGGGGCCACGTTCACCGGAACGGGTTCCTGGCATTCCGTCAATTCCCGAATGCCACGGAAATCCCGCTCGACCGGGCGACGGGGAATCACGCACGGTTCGCCGGTGCCGGTTTTATCCGCGCCCCGCTCGGGTCGGCCGAACGCTGAATTGGCGGATTGGCGCGGCGGCGAAGCTGTGCGGGAATAGTTTCCGTCGCCGGAGCACCGGAGAAGCGCACACGCGGAAAGGTCGACTTTATGAACGTCCGGCACGAGGCATTCTGCCTCGCCGATCCGTGGTTCTTCGACCGCCGACGGGAAATGTCCGCCGACGACCTGGCCGCCGTCCCGCCGAGTCCATTGTGGACGATAGAGGAAAGCGAACACTGGCGCTACCTCCGCCCTCCCGGAGCCGCATTGCCCGAACAGGGCTGGGCCGTGGAGATTTCCGCCGCTCCCGGCAACGCCGAGCGAGTACTGGACCGCGTCCGCGAGTACTGCCGGACCCGCGGGCTGCACCACCGGCACCTGCGTTCCCGGTCGATTTTCCTCGATCAGAATGCCGAATATCCGACGACCGGCGGAACCGGCGCGATCGCGACTATTTATCCGCCGGACAATAACGCGCTGGACCGGATCCTCGACGATCTTTCCGAACTCCTCACCGGCGAGCCGGGACCGGATATCGACGGCGCGCTCCGTTGCGGAGAATGCCCGATTCACGTGCATTACGGCGGATTCACCGAACTGTGGACCGAGTACGGCGGCGCCCGCGTGCCCGCCCTGCGCAGGCCGAGCAGCGCGCTCGAACCGGAGCACCAGGGTCCGGACTTCGCCGTGCCCGGCTGGGTCCGGATTCCCGACTGCGTCGCGGAGTACACCGAAGCTCCGGAGCCGCCGCACCCCGTCGTCGAAGTGCTCCGCCACGCCCACGGAACCGCCGTCTACCTGGCCGAACGCGGCAGCGAGCAGGTACTCGTCGAGGAAGCCTGGCCCTACACGGGCTTGGACGGCAACGGCGTCGACGCGGTCGCCCGGCTGGAGCGCAAGCACGACCTCTTCGAGCGGCTCGCCGGAATCCCCGGCATCCCGAAAACCCACGCGTACCTCGCCGGGCAGCGCCACTACCTGGTGCGGGAGTACCGGCCCGGCGTGGCGCTGGACGCCTGGCTCACCCGGCATTACCCGCTCACCCGCCGCGACTGCCCGGAAAGCGACCTGGCCGCCTACCGCAAACAGGCGCTGTCCGTGCTGGCGCAAGTCGACCGCATCGTCGGCGAAGCCGCCGAACGCGGCGTCGTACTCGAAAACCCGCACAACATCCTGGTCGACAGCACCGGCACGGTGTCGCTGACCGGCTTCGACCGCGACGAAACGCCCCTGCGGCTGCGCCTTTTCCTGCCGCTGGCCCCGCTCTATCACCTGGTGCCCGAACGCCTCCGCTGGGCCGCTGAGCTCACCGAACGCCGGTTCTCGCTGCCCGCCGGATACGCCGACGGCATCGCGCCGCACTCCGAGCCCGCGCACACCGAACTCGACGAGCCGCGTCCAGATTGGACCTTGGTGCGCAAGCAGATCTCCGAAGCACTGCTCGCGTGCGCGACCCCGAACCGGCTGGATCGCCTGTTCCCCGGCGACATCGAGCAGTTCCGCGTCGGCGGCGCGACCTTCGGCACCGGCGCGGCGGGCGTCCTGCACTCGCTGCACGTCGCGGGCGTCGGCCGCTTCCCCGAACACGAGCAGTGGCTCCTCGACGCGGTCGAGGGAGAACAGCCCAGCCGCGCGGGTTTCTACGACGGCAGCCACGGAATCGCTTACGTGCTCGAAGAATTCGGCTATCGGAAGGCCGCCGTCCATCTGCTCGCCGCCTCGCGCGCGCTGGTGGACCAGACCGTCGGCCACGACCTGGCGAGCGGGCTGGCCGGCATCGGCCTGACCCGGCTGCACTTCGCCGCGACCCGCGGGGACAACGAATTCGGCAGGCAGGCGCTGAACATCGGCATCCGGCTGGCCGAGGCGCTGGACACCGCGGAACCTCCGGGCGCGACGGCGCAAGCCGGTCTCTTGTACGGCTGGTCCGGCCCGGCGCTGCTGTTCCTGCGGCTCTACGAGCGCACCGGCGAACCCGCTTGGCTGTCGTTCGCCGACCAGGCGCTCGAACGCGATCTGGAAGAATGCGTCCCCGCGCTCGACGGCTCGCTGCCGGTCCGCGACGGCAACCGAGGTTCGCGACGCGGCGCGGGAATCGGCAGCGCCGGCATCCTGATCGTCACCGAACAGCTGGCGCGGTACCGCCTCGACGCGAAGGCCGCGCGCAGCCTGCCCGCGCTGCGCGTCGCGTGCCGCGGGGAATTCGCGCTCCATCCCGGCCTGCTGAACGGCCGCTGCGGGCTCGCCGCCGGACTGGCGTTCAGCAGCACCCCGGACCGGCGCACCCAGGACGCGATCGACCGGCACCTGACGCGGCTTTCGTGGTACGCGGTCCCGTTCCGCGGCGGTCTTGCCTTCCCGGGCACTCGCCTGCTACGACTGTCCGCCGACGTCGCCACCGGCGGCGCCGGAGTCCTGCGCACCCTCTCCGCGCTTCAGGACGGCACCGAACTGCTCCCGTTCCTCGGGCCGACCCCGCGGATCGCGCATTAGTCCACAGTGGACATTGACTGTCGACAAGTCGCCTAGTCGGCAGTTCCACCACGCGGAACCCTGACTGAGTGTCCGGACACTTTTTGAATCACTCATTCAGCCCAGCCCGTTGGTCCGAAATCCGCAGCCGGGGCCAGGGCCTCGAAAAACGCCGGGGGAACTCGGCACTACCGTCGGTAACCGCCGTCAAGACGGCGTTCGGCTGCTCGTTCAGCGGAACCACGAGGCCCCCGTTCGTGATAGAAACCGGGGCTGTTCCGTTCGGTGGGCCTACGAAGGGTATATCCGAGATTTCCGTGACGAGGACCACTCGCACCCACTGGCGTGTCCGCTTCCCCGGCCGTGTCCGCACTCTCGCCGAGGGTGACCCAGGAGTTCGTGAATCATCGTGGAGAACAAGGACGATCCCGGCAAGGCGTACGACAAGTCGATCCGGAAGAGGCTGACCCGGACGGTCCTGATCCCGAGCATCACCCTGCTCGTGCTGTGGGCGGTGCTGGCGACGGCCTTCTTCATCAACGGCTTGTACGTACGACTCGTCGCGGGCTCGGTGCGTGACGTTTCGATCCCCGCGCTGACGGCGCTGTCGTCGCTGCAGCAAGAACGTCAGTTCGCCCTGCAGTACCTCGACAGCCCCAGCTCCGGCCCGCAGCAGCTGCAGCAACAGGAGCAGGACAGCGACGGCAAGCTGAAGGGCCTGCAGGAAGCGTTCGCCGCCACCATTTCCAGCGCGCCGGACGAGATCGCCAGCAAGGTCACCGCGCTGAAGGCGCAGCTCGACCAGCTGCCGGTGCTGCGCTCGCAGGTCACCTTCCGCAGCATCAACCGCTCTCAAGTCAACGCCTATTACAACGGCGTCCTCGACTCCGCGGCGACGCTGTTCGACACGCAGGCGCGCATCGTCCCCGACGCGACCGCGGTGCAGGGCGCGATCTCGGCGACCTCGCTCTTCCGGGCGGGCGACCTGATGTCGCGCGAGACGTCGCTGGTGTCGGCGGCGTTCTCCGGCAGCAACTTCGCGCCGGACGACTTCGTCCAGTTCTCCCAGCTGGTCGGCTACTACCGCACGCAGCTGGCGCAGATCTCGCCGTTCCTCGAACCGGCGGTGCGCCGGCATTACCAGCAGCTGTCCACAAGCGACGCGTGGAAACGGCTCAACGCGGCCGAGGACTCGCTGATCAAGCACGGTCCGTGGAACAGCAGCGACCAGAACACCGTGCCGGTCTCGGCGGGCGATTGGCACGCGCTGACCGCGCAGGTCGCGCAAGGTCTGAACCAGCTCACCATCGAGCAGGCGGACCAGGTTTCCGCCGCCGCGATCGACTCCGGAAACGCGCAGCTGCGCAACGCCATCATCGGCAGCATCGTGGCCCTGCTCGCCTCGCTGGCCGCGATCATCGTCGCGGTGCGGGTGTCGCGTTCGCTCGTCGACCGCACCCTGATGACGCGCCTGGAGCGGCTGCGCAACGACTCGCTCGACCTCGCGCGCAACCGCCTGCCGAACATCGTCGGCAGGCTCAAGAGCGGCGACCCGGTGGACATCGAGGCGGAGCTGCCGAAGCTGGACCACGGCCGGGACGAGATCGGCCAGGTGGCCGAAGCGTTCAACACCGCGCAGCTCACCGCGGTCAACGCGGCGGCGAGCGAGGCGAAAGCGCGCAGCGGTGTGCACAACGTGTTCCTCGGCATCGCGCACCGCAACCAGGTCCTGGTGCACCGGCAGCTGCAGATCTTGGACGAAATGGAAAGCCGCGAAGAGAACTCGACCCAGCTGGCGTCGCTGTTCCAGCTCGACCACCTCGCCGCCCGCGCCCGGCGGACCACCGAGAACCTGATCATCCTCGGCGGCAAGCAGCCAGGACGGCGCTGGCGCAAACCGGTTTCGCTGATGGAGGTGCTGCGCGCGGCCGTCTCGGAAACCGAGCAGTACTCCCGGGTGCAGGTCGAGCAGGTGCCCGACGTCGCCATCGTCGGCACCGCGGTCGCGGACACCATTCACCTCGTCGCCGAACTGGTCGACAACGCGACGTCGTTCTCCCCGCCCGGTTCGCAGGTCGAGGTGACCAGCCGGATGGTCGCGCGCGGCGTCGTGGTCGACGTGTCCGACCAGGGGCTGGGCATGAAGGAAGGCGTGCGCGAGTGGGCCAACGCGATGATGGCCGACGCGCCCGAATTCGACGCGATGGCCCTGCGCGCGGACTCCAGCCTCGGCCTGTTCGTGGTCGCGCGGCTGGCTTCCCGGCTCGGCATCACGGTCACCTTCGACCCGTCGCGCTACGGCGGCACCCGGGCGACCGTGCTGATCCCGTCGAACCACCTGGCCGACGCGAACGCACCCGAACCCGCCGACGAGACCCCGGCGCTCGCTCAGGTCGGCGCGCCGGCGCTGGAAAGCGCGCACCGGCCGACCCCGGAGACGCCGCAGCCGTCGCCGTCGCCGCGCCCGTACCCGGCTCGCCCGCTGCCCACGCCTGCCCCGCGGCCTTCGCCGGAGCCGTATCCCCCGTCCGCGGGCCAGATCCCGGACGTCCCGGCCGCGCCGCGCGCGTCCGCCGAGCCGGACCTCAGCGGGCTGCGGGGCGACGACCGGCCCCGGCTCCCGCGCAGGCAGCCGCAGCAGAACCTCGTCGCCCAGCTGCACGACGACCCGGACGCCGCGGCCGAAGCGGACGTCACCAATGCCGGCGAGACCACCGCGCGGACGCTGATGGCGTTCCACAAGGGCACCCGCCGGGCGCGAGGCGGGCAAAATGACTCATAACGACCGAACACCTCACGACACCGAAAGTCAGGGTCTGTCCGCATGAACGAGTACGGGAACTCCACCCCTGATCTCAATTGGCTGCTCGACGACGTCGTCAACCGCGTCGTCGGCGCGCAGAACGCCATCGTGCTGTCCGCCGACGGCCTGCTGCTCGGCAAGTCGTCCGGGATGAGCAAGGACGACTCGGACCAGCTCTCCGCCATCGCGTCGAGCCTGCAGAGCCTCGCCAAAGGGGTGAGCAGGCAGTTCCACCGCGGTCCGGTGCTGCAGAACATGATCGAGATGGAACGCGGGTACCTCTTCGTCTCGGCCGCCGGGCAGGGCGCGTGCCTCGCCGTGCTCGCCGGCGCGGACATCGATGTCGAAATGATCGCCTACGAGATGAACCGGCTGGTCAAGCGCGTCGGCGACTACCTGGCCTCGGCGCCGCGCGAGGCCGCGAACCTGTTGCGGGAGGCGACATGAGCGACGACGGCTGGTACGACGAGGCCGCCGGGCCGCTGGTCCGGCCGTACACGATCACCAGCGGACGGACCCCGTCCGAACACCAGCTCGACCTCTCCACCCAGGTGATGACCCTGCAGCAGGGATCGGACCCGGTCGGGCTCGGCCCGGAGCACCTGGCGATCACGCAGCTGTGCCGCAGACCCTTGTCGGTGGCCGAGATCGCGGTGTACGTGAAGCTGCCGCTCGGCGTCGTGCGCGTGCTGTGCGGGGACCTGATCGACCGCGGCCTCGTCATCACCCGCGCCCCGTCCCGTCAGCCGGCCCAGGCGCCGGACCATGAAACTCTCCAGGCGGTTCTCGATGGCCTCATCAAGCTCTGAAGACGCCGCGGCGTCGGTACCGACCCCGGTCAAGATCATCGTCGCCGGCGGCTTCGGCGCCGGGAAGACCACCATGGTCGCCTCGGTCAGCGAAATCCCGCCGCTGTCCACCGAAGAGGTGCTGACCGAGGCGAGCACCGGCGTAGACGACCTGTCCGGCGTGGAGCAGAAGAAGACCACCACGGTCGCGCTCGACTTCGGCCGGATCACCATCTCGCCGCGGCACGTGCTCTACCTGTTCGGCACCCCGGGCCAGGAGCGGTTCTGGTTCATGTGGGACGACCTGGCGCGCGGCGCGATCGGCACCGTCGTGCTGGTCGACACGCGCCGGCTGGAGACCAGCTTCGCGGCGGTCGATTTCTTCGAGCGGCGGAAGATCCCGTTCGTCGTGGCGGTGAACTGCTTCGACAACGCGCCGCGCTACACCCCCGACGAGATCCGCGAGGCGCTCGTGGTGCCCGACGGCGTGCCGATCGTGATGTGCGACGCGCGGCAACGGGATTCAAGCAAGATCGCGCTGATCCGCCTGGTGAAGCACGCGATGACGGTGGTTCCGCAGCCCGCCTGAGCCGGTACCGCGACTGCCCCAATGTGGCATTGGGTGCGTCACACGCACCCAATGTGGCATTCGGTGCGTCAGATGCACCCAATGCCACATTGGGGCGCGACCGGCGATGAGACCAGCGAGGGGGTTCCCGGCGCGGGGAGCCCCCTCGTTCGCTTCGTGCTGTCCTTAGTGGACTAACTCAATGCGGCGCTCCCGATGCCGACTGAGACGCGCCCAGGCGGAGCCAGCCGTCCGTGAGGGGAACCCTCACGGACTCTGATTCCCTCAGGGTTCCCCTCACGGACGTCAGCAGACCGTGAGCGGGCCGAGCCCTAGCGGCATGAGCTCCCGGCATGGATCCTTAGCGGACCGGGGCCATCCGGAGATTGAAGTGCCGCAGGATCTTCGGCGCTTCGACGATCCGGTACCCCGGCACCTGCTCCGGGTTCTTCGCGATGTCGCCGAGGATCTCGGCCACGTAGTCGTAGTGGCCCTGGGTGTACACGCGCCGCGGCAGCGCCATCCGGACCAGCTCGAACGGGGCCGGGGCGATCAGCTCGTTCTGCTCGTCGAGCGTGCCGAGGTAGAGCGAACCCAGTTCCACACAACGGATTCCGCCCGCCAGGTACAGCTCGCACGCCAGCGAGTGGCCCGGGAACCGGGACGCGGACAGATGCGGCAGCAGGCGGCCGGCGTTGAGGTAAAGCGCGTGGATGCCCGGCGGCTGCACGATGTCCACGCCAGCCTCGTTGGCCTGCCTCGCGAGCCGGGCCGCCTCGCCCGCCCGCGCGGCGAGATAGTGCGGGTCGACGACTTCCAGCAGGCCCTTGGCGACGCGGTCCAAGTCGTGCGCCGCGAGCCCGCCGTAGGTGCGGAAGCCCTCGGTGGCGATGAGGTTGGTTTCGCAGCGCTGCGCCAGTTCCGGGTCGGTCAGGCCGATGAACGCGCCCATCGGCGAGATGCCGTCCTTCTTCAGGCTCGCGACACAGCCGTCGACCAGGCTGAACGCCTCTCGCGCGACCTCGCTCGGCGTCTTGTCCGCGTAGCCCGCCTCGCGCTGGATGACCAGCCACGCGTTCTCCGCGAACCGTGCGGCGTCAAGGAAAACCGGCACGCCGTGCGCCCGCGCGAGCTTCGCCGCCGCGGCCAGGTTGGCCATCGAGACCGGTTGTCCGCCGCCGCCGTTGTTGGTGATGGTCAACAGAACCTGGCCGACACGGTTGCCGTCCGGGCCGCTGAGCAGGCGTTCGAGTGCATCGAGGTCGATGTTGCCCTTGAACGGTTCGAGGCTGTCGAGATCGCCGAACTCCGCGCAGGGCAAGTCGATCGCCTCGGCGCCGAGCAGTTCGACGTTCGCGCGGGTGGTGTCGAAGTGCGTGTTGCTGACCGAGATCCGGCCGCTCTCCAGCACGCTGGAGAACAGGACGCGCTCGGCCGCACGACCCTGGTGCACCGGCAGGAGATGCGGATATCCGGTGAGGTCGCTCAGCGCTTCGCGGAAGCGGTAGAACGAATCCGATCCGGCGTACGAACGGTCCGCGGCGGCCGCGGCGGCCTCCTGCGCGGTCGAGACCGCACCGGTGCCGGAGTCGGTGAGCAGATCGATGCTGACCTTGTTCGCGGGCAGGTTGAAGGCGTTGTAGCCCGCCTCGGCGAGCGCCTGTTCCCGTTCGGCACGGGTGGTGACCGGGATTTCGGCGACTACTTGGGCGCGGTATGGCGGGAAGGTCCGCATCAGGGTATTTCCTCCAGTTGTGGGTGACAGCCGAAAACTGCCGCGTCAGGTCATCCGGCCGAGCACCGGACGTTTTCTCGGCGGTGCTACGGCATAGGCCTCGGAGGACAGGTAGACCGTGATTCCGGAACCGAACTCGCCCATTCGCAACGACACGTGCGCGATCAGTCCGACGCCGTCGCGCAGCGGCCGTTCCGAAACCGCTGCCAGCGCTTTGTCCAGTTGTGTCGGGTCGAAGTCGTACTGCGCGAGAATGGCGTGCACCCGGGCGCGAGCGATCTCGTCGTCCGGCACGTAGCTGCGAATAGGAAGGTAAAGACTGTAGTTTCCGGGAGTACCACCCATACCTTCGACAAAGGAATAACTGGAAACCAGCGGACGACCTTCGAAAGGACCTTTTCCGCCGCCGAGCACGGCGAGGAATTCCCGGATCAGCATCGGGTCCGCACCGGGCACCAGCTCCGCCGCGCGCACCGCGTCCTCGGCCTCGGCGGCGTCGTGCGAGACGTACACCTTGACCCGCGACAGCGGGTCGTCGTCGAGGTCGAGCGCGAAGAAGGTGAAGTTGTCGCTCTCGCCGCGGCGCAGCGCGTGCTCCACGACCGGGTCGAACGCCTCGCCGAGATTCAGCCGCCGAAACCCCTCGCTGACCAGGGAATCCGCCATGGTCGGACCGCTGATCTGGGGGTTCAGGTAGACCTTGATCTTCGGCGCGGAGCCGTTGCGGAAGATCAGCGAGTACCACAGCGTGAACGGCCCGCGGCGCTCGTCGTGCGGGAGGAAGAGGTCGGCCACCGCGTCGAGCCGGTCGGTGACCAGGCCGTACTCGCCGGCCACCCGGGCGAGGAACTCGCGCGGGTCCGGAGCCCCGACGGTCTCGCCGAGAACCCTTACCACACATTCGCCATTGGCGTCGAATGCGACCGAGAATTCAACGGGCGTGGTGTCGTCCGCCACATTGCACGGGAACTGCGCCGGAGCGTCGACAGTCAATTCACCGGACTCGCCGAGCAACAACCGGAGAAGATCCAGGTGACGGCGTTCTTCGGGATCGAATCCCACTGCCTGGCACAGCCGGTCGAGTTGACCACCGGCGTGGCTGTACATCGACAACTCGACCATCGGCACACTCGCTCCGACCATGGCGCTGTATTCACCGTTTCATTCGTGCGTTCGGCCCCGTGAAGCATCCGCTGTTCGGCGGAGCGGGCGTTCGCGGGCCGCCGAGAAGATTAATCCCCGGAATGCCGATCACGATACCTCTGACGGAGCGACAACACCGTACGAAAACCGTGCCTGAGTGTGCTGATCAACACCGGAATTCACCTGAATTCCGCATCGACAGAACCGGATTCTGCAGCTACCCGGGCCCGCCATGTGGTCTAGCCCACTGCTGCGCGCGGCCGGTGTCCCGTGCACCCGGCTCGGCGGCTCTTCGGCGAAAATTGTCGGTGGCGGGTGAGACGCTCGTCTCATGACACCGACCCCGAAGCATCTGGCCAAGGTCGCCGAGAGCGACCGCCCGCCGATCCCCCGCGTCGCCGACGAACGCGAGACCCTGCTCGCTTACCTGGAGTGGCACCGCGAAACCCTCGAGCTGAAGTGCTCCGGGCTGAGCCAGGAAGCCGTGTCCGCCCGCGCGGTGCCACCGTCCACAATGTCGCTGCACGGCCTGGTCCGGCACCTGGCCGGCGTCGAACGATGGTGGTTCCGCATCCAGTTCGCGGGCGAGGACCTCCCGCTGCTGCACTACTCGGACGACGAGCCGGACCAGGACTTCGACCGCCTGGACGGTGATTTCAGCGAGGCACTGGCGTTGTGGCGCGCGGAGTGCGACCGGAGCCGGGAGATCGTGGCGGCGACGCCTTCTTTGGACGCGCGGGGAGTCGGGAAGACGACGGGCGAGCCGTTCTCGCTGCGATGGATGCTGATGTCGATGACCGCGGAGTACGCCCGCCACAACGGGCACGCGGACCTGCTGAGGGAGGTGGCGGACGGAGCTACTGGCCGGTGAGGTGGTTGTTGTTCGAGTCCTGTTTGGAGGTGAGGCACCAGGGTTTGCGCTCAGATGATCGGCAACCGTCGCCACGGTTCGCTCTCCCGCGATCGACAACCGCCGCCACGATTAGCCCTCCGGCGATCGACAACCGCCGCCACCGTTAGCCCTCCCGCGATCGGCAACCGGCACCACGGCTCGCGCGCAACCACGGCTCGCGCCGCTTCGCCGGAACGCCCTTCCGGCAAGTTTCCGCACCGCAGCGGCCAACGACAGCGTCTGCGCCGCTGGTCAGCCAAGCGCGTGCCCGGTGAGGTCGACGCCGCTCACGCTCTGAGTGGTCAGCGACCTTCCCACCGCAAGCCACCCGGCGTGCGATGCTGGACGGCATGACCGCCGATCCTGACTCCGGCCTGCTCTCACCGGTGCGCGCCGGAACCCCGGCCGAAGCGGTGACTGGTGACCGGGCGTTCGCAGCCGCCCTGCTGGAAGCGGAGGGCTCACTCGCGCGGGCACAGGCGCGGCTTGGCACGGTGCCGGCCGAGGCAGCCGAGCGGATCAGTGCTGCCGCGAGGCTGTTGGGCGAGGGCGAACTCGACGTCGTCCAACTTGCCCGCGACGCGCGTGCGACCGGGAACCCGGTGGTCAGCCTGGTGCGCACGCTGTCCGCCAAGGTCCCGGACGTCGCCGACTACGTGCACCGCGGCTCCACCAGCCAGGACATCGTCGACACGGCGATGATGCTCGTCGCGCGCAACGCTCTGCGGCTGATCAGCGCGGACCTCACGGCGATCGCGGACGCCCTCGCCACGTTGGCGCGCGCCCACCGCGACACCGTCATGCCCGGACGCACCCTCACCGCGCACGCCGTCCCGACGACGTTCGGTCTGAAGGCAGCGATCTGGCGGCAGGGCGTCCAGGAGTCCGCGCGCCGGATCGCTGAGCTGCGGCTGCCGGTGTCGCTTGGCGGCGCGGCGGGAACGTTGGCGGCGTACGTCCAGTACGGCGACGGCACCGACGACTATGCGGAACGGCTCGTCGCTGCCTTCGCGGAGGAAACCGGCTTGACCGCACCGATTCTGCCGTGGCACGCGGATCGCACCCCGGTGGCCGAACTGGCTTCCGCGTTGGCTGGCGTGACGACAGCGTTGGGCAAGATCGCTGTCGACGTTCAGGTGCTGGCCCGTACCGAAATCGGCGAAGTGACCGAGGCGACCGGCGGCGGGTCTTCGGCGATGCCGCACAAGCAAAACCCGGTGCAGTCAGCGTTGGTTCGCTCAGCCGCGCTGCAGGTGCCGGTGCTGGCGGCGGGAGTCACCCAGTCCGGGCTGGCGGAGGACGAACGCTCGGCTGGTGTCTGGCAGGCCGAGTGGCAGTTGCTGCGCGAATGCCTGCGCCTCACCGGCGGTGCGACGCATACGGCTGCGGATTTGGTGCAGGGCTTGGACATTCACGCGGACCGGATGCAGGATAATCTCGAGCTGACCAACGGATTGATCGTCTCTGAACGACTGTCGGCAGCACTGGCACCGATCGTGGGCAAGGCGCGCGCGAAGGACTTGCTGGGTGCCGCCTCCTTGCGGGCGATCGAGGAAAACCGTCCACTGGCCGAGATCCTGGCGGACACGCCGGAGATTACCGCCGCCATCGACGCTGCGACGCTGGCCGATCTCGCAGACCCGGCACAGTACGTCGGTGCGGCGGGACGAATGGTGGACCGGGCGTTGGAAGATTTCGGCGAGTAAGCACGAACGGGACCGCTGCCGGAGGAAATGGCCCTCCGGCAGGCGATCCCGCTGCGCGGTTATTCCACTGTGGACGAACTAGTGGGCCAAGCCGTGCCCGCCCGCCTCGGGTCGGCGCGGCTGGGCGGCCGGGTCGACTTCGACGGGTTCCTCGTCCTCGGGAAGCAGAACCCCGTGGCGCGCCGGGAGAACCGCGGTCAGCAGACCGAGAACCGCGATGCCGAGGTGCAGCCAGTTGTCAGCGTCGGCGAGGTTGAGCGGGTTGCCGAGGCCGGACACCGGGTTGACCGTGATCGTCCCGGCGAGCATCAGGCCCCAGACGAACAGCGCGCCGTAGCCGAGGAAGAGCAGCCAGCCGAACGTCCGGGCGCGGCCGGAGCCCAGTGCCAGCAGCAGGCCGATCACGCCGGTCGCCACGTGGACGACGTTGTTCAGCGGGTTGGCGGAAAACCGCCACAGAGTGACACCGTGTCCGGTGAAATCCCCGAACCCGGACTTCACGAGCCCGATGATGCCGTAGGCGAGAAACAGGACCCCGAGCAGAATGGCCAGCACCTGGGCGGGCTGCACCCCTTCCACCCGGACGCGGGCTCGATGCGCACGAACCATGACTCCAGTCCTTCCCATACCGAAGGTGACGGTGGGTCAACCCTGAAGGGATCCCCCGCCCCGCCCGGCCCGAAACCCGAATCCCGCCGCCCCGACGCGCCCACCGGGCAAAATCGGCGGCACGGACTGGGCTGCCGGGGCCAATGGGGCTGCTGAGCCGACCGGAGGCCCGAGTGAGGCACCATACGGACCGGCTCGCGGCCTCGGCGGCGGAGAGCCGAAGAATTGGCGCGGCGACTCCTCCGGCCCCGGAAACGGGAGCGCGGCAGAACCGCGCGGCTCGGACCAGCCCGGCGATCGGCATGGCTCTCGCGGCACTCAGACCAGCGCGGCGAACCCACACCGACGCGTCGACCGGCAGAGCCCGGCCGCACGCACCCCAGCCCGGCCGCACGCACCCCAGCCCAGCCACCGGCAGAACCCCACGCACCCAGACGAGCCCAGCGATCGGCAGGACCCGCGCGGCACTCAGACCAGCCCAGCGAACCCACCCAGACCAACGCGGCGACCGGCAGAACCCACCCACCCACACCAAACGAGCCCAACGACCGGCAAGACCCGCGCCCCACCCAGACCGACAGAACGCCTGCCGCACGCACACCAACCCAGCGACGAGCAGCACCACCGCCGCACCCCGGCCAACCCAGCGACCGGCCGAACCGCCGCCGCGCTCAGACCAGCGCGGCGACCAGCACAGCAAACGCACCGATGATCACCGCGACCCGCGCGTAGTGGTAGCGGTCCCAGCGGTTCATCTGCTCTTTCCAGTCCGCGGGCCGGTTCTCCGGGGTCCACGTCTTGCCCTGGTTGTTGATCGGGACCAGCAGCAGAATCGACATCACCACGCTCACGATCAACAGTCCGGCCCCGATCACGACAAGCCCGGTGCCAGGGCGATCCCAAGCAAAGACCGCCCAGATCGCGCTCAGGACAAGCGACCCGATGTACCAGAACGGCATGATCGCGCCGAGCATCCGGCCCCCGTGGGCGCGGCCTAGCTGATTGCTGTCGTCCGGGAGCCCGTTGAGGATCGGGTTGATGACGAAGGCGACGCAGAACTCCACCCCCACCATCACGCCGACGACCACGACGGTGCAGACCTCGAGTGCGCTGAGCATGATGACCTTCCTGAAATCTAGCAGTGCTAGCCAATGAGGCGATGCTAGTACTACTGCCGCTCGGTTGTCTAGCAGTGCTAGACTCCCCTTATGTCGGTACACGAACGCAAGCAGCGCGAACAGGCGGAGCGCGAGCGCCTCATCGTGGCGACCGCCCGGGAGCTCGCCGAGCAGCAGGGCTGGGACGCCGTCACCACCCGCAGGCTCGCCGAGCGCATCGAGTACAGCCAGCCCGTCCTCTACAG
This sequence comes from Amycolatopsis halotolerans, assembly GCF_042647905.1. Lineage (NCBI taxonomy): Bacteria > Bacillati > Actinomycetota > Actinomycetes > Pseudonocardiales > Pseudonocardiaceae > Amycolatopsis > Amycolatopsis halotolerans. Next base: position 303,441 of record NZ_JBHRWI010000027.1, on the reverse strand, counting down.
CCATTTCCGCGGCAAGCGCGAGATCATCGGCGCGGTCGCGCTCGACGGGGCCGCCGAGCTGGCAGCGGCGGCGCGGTCCGCGGCCAGCGCCGAAGACGACCCGCGCGCCCGGGTCACGGCCCTCTCCCGCGCGTACCTCGACTTCGCCGAGCAGCACCCGGCGGTCTACGACGCCATCTTCCAGCTCGACGGCGGCCTCGCGTTCGCGCAGGACGACACCCCGGAACCGCTGAAGGACGCGTTCGCCGCGCTGATGGAAACGCTCGGCGAAGTCGCCGGCGAAGGTGTCGACCCGGGCCTGTTCACCGAGCTGTTCTGGGCGTCCCTGCACGGAATCGCGACCCTGACCCGCGCGGGACGGCTGCCGAGGGAGTTCGCCGAGCAGCGGGTCGACCTGCTCGTGGAACGGCTCGTCGTGGTCTGAACCACCACTGCTTGCCCGCAGCCCGCCCGACCGTCACGCGTACTGGCCGGTACCGAGACCCATCCCACAAACCGGCCCCATTCGGCGAACCCTGATCAGGTGATCGGGGAAGTCGGGGCATGCGCAGGGCGAATACGTTCCTCTTGGCCGGCTTGCTTCTCGGTGCGGTCATCGCGTTTCTGGTCACCGAGGCCCAGCCGTACCGGCAGGTGGTCACCGCCGCCGCGCCGGCGGACGGGTCCGGCGTCATCTCCGCGACAACCGACTCCAGCACGCCCGGCTCCAGTCCCGTCCCGAAAGCGAGCACCGGCAGCGCCGCGCCGCAGCAGGGCGCCGATCTCAAGACCGAACTCCCCGCGCTCGTCCCCCAAGGGCACGTCAGCGTGGTCGTCTACGACCGCCGCAACGGCACGACCCCGGTTTCCCTCGACGCGCATCGGCACTACACGTCCGCGTCACTCGTGAAGCTCATGATCGCCTTCGACGCGCTCGACCGCGGCACCAGTCCGGCCACCGTGCGGGAAATGCTGTCCCGCAGCGACGACGACCTCGCCAGCAAGCTCTGGGTCGCGGGCGGCGAGACGCACATTGTCCGGGAAGCGGTGAGCGAGATGGGCCTCGCCGAAACCACCCCGCCTGAGGACCCGGGACGCTGGGGCGACACGGAAATCACCGCCGCCGACATCACGCGCGTCTACCGCTACCTGATGGATCGCGCGCCGGCCCAGCAGCGCGAGACAATCCTCCGGGCGCTCCGCGGCGCGACCGAGAACGGCGCCGACGGATTCCGTCAGTACTTCGGCATCCCGGACGCGCTCGGCGACGCTTCCTGGGCCGTCAAACAAGGTTGGTCCTGCTGCAATCCCGGGCGCATCCTGCACACCTCAGGCCTCGTCAAGGACGACCGGTACCTCGTCACGGTCCTCACCGAGAATCCCCGCTCGGTCGGCTACGAAACCGCCGAAGCCCAGGTCACCGAAGTGGTCAAGCACCTTCCCGGGATCCGCTGAGCGTCACTGCTCGACCGCGGTCAGCCCGCCCCGCGCGCCCGTGCTCGGCAGCGGCCACGGCTTCACGCCGCCAGTCACGTCGGCCCGCGGCCCCGGAGCCGACGGTCCGGGAATCCGCTGCCCGATCCACGTCAGGACGTCCGGCAGCTGCGCTTTGAAGGTGTTCATGTTGTGCCCCGCGTCCGGAATCCGCCACGACGTGAACTGCACCGGAGCCTGCGCGGCCGCGCGCATCTGGTCGACTGCGCGGCTTTCGTTCTGCTCCTTCTCGCCGGAGATCGCGAGGAGTTCCAGCGGGGCCGGATGCAGCCGGACGTTGATCTTGACGTTGTTCGCGTCCTCGATGTCCTTGCGGCCGCGGAAAAGATTCTCGGTCTCACCGTCCACTTGGGCCTTCTCGTAGCCGCTCACGCTCGCCGCCTGCGCGTACCACTGCGGATGCCGCGTCACGAGATTCAGCGCGCAATAGCCGCCGGACGACCAGCCCGCGATCGTCCACGCCCGCCGGTCCGGATTGACGCCGAGGCGCTGGATCGCCCATTCCCGGACGTCCGCGGACAGATAGGTGTCATTGGGACTTCCGTTGACCTCGTCGACGCATTCGGTGTCGTGGCCGATTTTCGGCGTTCCGGTCGGGTCCGGGATCAGCACGATCACCGGCGGCAGCAGATGCTTCGAGATCGCCGCGTCAAGCTGCTCGGGCAAGTGGTACCCGATCGGGGCGGTGGTGACCTCCGGACCGGACGGGTAGTTCGGGATCCACGTGATCGCCGGGAACCGCATCGACTTGTACGGGTGCTGGAAGTATTGCGGCGGAAGGTAAACCGTCACGTCGCGGGTGAGTCCGGTGCGCCGCCCGGTCACCGTCACGTGCGCGATGGTGCCCTTGCCGACCCGTGCGTGCGCCACCCCGAGGTCGCGCGCGCGGGCGAGGTCGACGCCGTTGTCACCGCCTTCGACGTCGATGCCTTCGGCGGCGAACGCGCCGGTTCCGAGCAGCGAGCCGAGCGTCGGGAAGAATCCGCCGATCATATTGCCGGTCAAGCCAAGCGTGACGATTACGAGACACAGCGCGACAAGAACCGTGGCACTGCGGCCGATTTGCTTGCGCTTGCGCCATTTGTCCCAAAACCACGGTACCGAGATGACCGCGAGAAGCGCGAGCACGCCGATCACCGCGAGCATGACGGGCGAATCCAACCTGATTGCGCTCAGGTGCACGGGAACCTCCAGGACCGATCGCGCGCCCGGAAGGCGGGACCCGCTGCTCTAGATACGTTTGAGAGGCCATTCTCGTTGTGATCAAGTGATGTCGATCACGCCCAGAATGGCCCCGCCAAACTCAGCAGAACCTCAGGATTGCCCGTTAGTCCCTGATTAGTTGCCGAATGCGCCACGCAGCACAGTGATCGCCTGTGTGATCGCCGCTTCCGCCGCGTGCGTTTCACGAAGCGCGTTCACCATCACGAAGTCGTGGATCACTCCCTGATACCGCACCGCCGTCACCGGCACGCCCGCCGTACGCAGCTTCGCGGCGTACGCCTCGCCTTCATCGCGAAGAACGTCGGCCTCGCCGGTGATCACGAGAGCCGGCGGCAGTCCGGCAAGCTGCTCCACAGTGGCGCGAAGCGGCGAAGCGGTGATCTCGGCGCGCTGCGCCTCATCGGTCGTGTACTGGTCCCAGAACCACTTCATGCCTTCGCGGCTGAGGAAGTAGCCGTCGGCGAACTTGGTGTACGACTCGGTGTCGAAGGCAGCATCGGTGACCGGGTAGAACAGCACCTGCTGAAGGAACTTCACGTCACCGCGCTCCTTCGCCATGAGCGTCAGCGCCGCGGTCATGTTTCCGCCGACGGAGTCGCCCGCGATCGCGATTCGCGTGGTGTCGAGCCCCTTCTCCGCGCCGTTCTGGACAACCCACTTCACGGCGGCGTAGTTCTCTTCGATCGCGACGGGGTAACGAACCTCCGGCGAACGGCTGTATTCCGGGAAGACAACGGCCGCGCCGGTTCCGGCGGCAAGTTCGCGGACCAGCCGCTCGTGGGTGTGGAAATCGCCGAAGACCCAGCCGGCGCCGTGGATGTAGACGAGCACCGGCAACGGTCCGGTGACGCCCTGCGGCTTGACGATCCGGACCTCGACGTCCCCGTTCGGTCCACCCGGGACGGTCAGCGTCTCGATGTCGGCGGGCGCCAGTGCGACGTCGCCGTCTTGCACGCCGTCGACCGCCTTGCGGCCCTCGGCGGGCGGGAGCTGGAAGAGGTACGGCGGCTGGTCGGTGGCCTCGGCGAACGCCAGGGCGGCCGGCTCCAGGGCGAGGTTCTGCGGGTTCGCGGTCATGACTTCCTCCGATAGCTGCGTCGTGCGGACTGCACAGAACATAGCTCCACAACTTAGTTGTGCACAACTAGATGACGCTCAATGAGATATAGAGCACTTGAGTTGCCCTTCCCGGCCAGCCGAGAGAAGATGGAGAGCTGGACGACGAAAACCGAGGGAGGCCACCGATGACCAGCCCAGACACCGGAGAAACCGGTTCCCTGCTGCTTGACGACCAGCTGTGCTTCGGCCTGTACTCGGCCTCCCGGGCAGTCACCGCGCTCTACCGCGCGCTGCTCGAACCGCTCGACCTGACCTATCCGCAGTACCTGGTGATGCTCGCGCTGTGGCAGCAGGACGAGCAGCAGGTCAAGGAACTCGGCTCCGCCCTGAACCTCGACTCCGGCACGCTGTCGCCGCTGCTGAAGCGGCTGGAGAAGGCCGGGCTGATCAAGCGCGAACGCCAATCCGACGACGAGCGCTCGGTCCGCATCCGGCTCACCGAAGAGGGAACCGCGTTGCGCGCCAAGGCCGAACGGATCCCGCCGCACGTCGGAGCGGCGATGAACTTGAACAACGCCGAACTCGGCCGGATGCGCGCCGCGATGGATCAGCTGACGGCTTCGGTCAACGCCTACCGGGAGTCCTACCGGCCGAGCTGAACGCGGCGCCATGGTTAGCATGAGCGCCAGGGCGAGCGTGAGGACGGCGATGAACACACAGGACGAAGCACTGCGCGCGGTGGAAGCCAGTCTGGACCGGCCGTCGGCGGCCCGCGTCTACGACTACTTCATCGGCGGCACCACCAACTACGCGATCGACCGCGTCTTCGCCGAGAAGGTGCGCGAACGGCTGCCGCTGATGGGCGAGTACTGCCGCACCAGCAGGCAGTTCCTCGGCCGCGCGGTGCGCCAGAGCGTGCGCGAGGGCATCCGGCAGTTCGTCGACATCGGCTCCGGCCTTCCCACCGCGGGCAACGTGCACGAGGTGGCCGACGACGAGCGCCCGGAACACGACACTTCCGTGCTGTACCTGGACAACGAGCCGGTGGCGCTCGCGCATTCGCAGGTGCTGCTCGCCGACACCGCGGACGAGGACCGGCACCAGGCGATGGCCGCCGACCTCCTGCAGCCGGCCGAATTGTGGGACCGGGTCGCCGATTCGCACGTGATCGACATCCGGAAGCCGGTGGCGCTGATCGTCAACGCGGTGCTGCACTTCATCAAGGACGACCAGGACCCGGACGGCATCCTCGAGTTCTACCGCAAGCAGCTCGCGCCGGGCTCGTTGCTCATCCTTTCCCAGATGACCAACGAAAATCCGGTGGACGACAACGAACGCCAGGCGCTGGTCGACATCATCAAGTACTACGAGTCGACCACCAACCCGGGCATCCTGCGCACGAAGGCGGAGTTCGAACGGTTCTTCGGCGGCTGGCCGTTGCTCGAACCGGGCCTGGTGTACGCGCCGGCGTGGCATCCGGACGGCGACACGGTGTTCGCGAAGGTGCCGTCGGAGTCGCGCGTGATCGGCGGCGTGGCCCGCAAACCGCAGGCCTGACCAGGTTTTCCCACCCGGCCTCCACCCCCGGGTGGAGGCGCGGGACGGGCCGGTCCGGGCACAGTCGGCGCTGTGCCGAACACCTTCGACAACATCCTGATCGGCCTGGTCGTCCTGACCTGGCTGATGTGGCGACAACTCCAAGTCCGCCGCGCCGACCGCCCGCCGGTGGTGCTGCTCGTCATCAGCGCGCTCGGGGTCGCCTCGCTCGGCGTCGCGATCGCGAAGACCGCGCCGACGACCGCGGCGATCCTGTTGCTCGTCGGCAGTTTCGTCGTCGCCGGCGGCTTCGGCGTGGCCCGCGGGTACACCATGCGAATCTGGCGCGCCGACGGAACCTTGTGGCGGCAAGGAAATTGGCGAACCGCCGTGCTGTGGCTCATTTCCTTCGGCGTCCACTTAGGACTTGACTTCGCCATCGACGCGGCCAACGCAGCGAAAGGCCTCGGCGGCGCGTCAATCCTGCTCTACCTCGCGGTTTCCCTCGTCACCCAACGACTCACCGTCCGCAGCCGCGCTCACGACGCCTTGCGCAAGACGTCCAACGCCGCGTAAACCGCCTCCCGACCCAGCTCCACCGCGCGCCGCAGCACCGCCGGATCCCGCTCCAGCACAGCAACATCCGGCGCACCAGCCGGAGGCCGGACACTCGCCAGCCGCGGATCTTCCCGCAGCTGGCGTTCGTCCTCCAGATCCCGGTCGTACTGCGTGCGCCAAGCGTCGACGGTGCCCGGCGCGTGGCGACGCAGGAACCGCGGCACCACCACGTCCTGCACACGCGGCGGCCGCATCGGAAGCTCGTCCTCGCGCCGGGTCCTCAGCAAAAGCACGTCCGTCGCGCCCTGCGCGAGCGCGGTGCGGAACGGCAGCGGCTCGGCGATCCCCGCGTCCACGAACCGCCGCCCGCCCATCGCGATCGGCGGACCGGCCAGCACCGGCATGCACGACGACGCCGCGAGCGCCGTTTTGATCCCGGCCACGTCCTCGATGAACGGATGCAGATCGGTCGACTCGCCGGTTTCGGCGTCGGTGGCGAGCGGGTGGAAGCCGACCGGATTCGCCAGGATCGCCGGGAAATCCATCGGTTCGAGCACCGAATACACCTGGTGCACGAGGTACTCGAGATCGACCACCGCCCGGCCGCGCAGGGCGTGCAGCGGGTTGATGATCCGCCGCATCACCACCGGGTTCCACCAGGTCCGCACGCCGGTCCGCGAACGCCCGCACAACAGCCAGGCGGCGTTGAGCGACCCGGCGGAAGCGCCGTAAACGTCGTCGAACGCCGACGCCGCCCCGAGTTCGTCGAGCGCGAGCGCCATTCCGCTCGAATACGTGCCGCGGCTGCTGCCGCCCTCCACCGCGAGCGCGAGCCTGCGGCCGTCCGTCCGCCGCCCCGGCACGCTGCCCTCGGCGATGCGCTCGGCGAGCAGTTCCAGAACCGGATTCACCCCTCCATCTTGCTGCTCTTCGCCGCCGCGATCGACCCGTTTTGCCCCCTCTCCGGGTGACCTGGCTTGCACTCAGTTGCACTGCACCTAGTTGCATATGACACTGTCCGACATGGCACTGGAGCACGCGATCCTCGTCTCGTTGTCGGAGCGCTCCGGCTCGGGCTACGAGCTGGCGCGCCGGTTCGAGAAGTCCATCGGGCTGTTCTGGAGCGCCTCCCACCAGCAGATTTACCGCGTGCTGAAGCGGATGGAGGAAGCCGGCCAGGTCGCGGTCAACGTGGTGGCACAAGACGGCCGGCCGGACAAGAAGGTCTACACCGTCAGCGAGCCGGGCCGCGTCGAACTGCGCCGCTGGCTCGCCGAACCGTCGCCGTCAGCCGGGCCCCAGGAGCTGGCGGTGAAGCTGCGCGGGGCGTCGTTCGGCGACGCCGAAGCGGTCGCCGCCGAGATCACCCGGCACCGCGACGCGCACGCCGAGTGGCTCGAGCTGTACCGGCAGATCGAGAAGCGCGACTTTCCCGCCCCCGACCGGCTCCGCGGCCGTCCGCTGCACCAATACCTCGTGCTGCGCGGCGGAATCCGCGTCGAAGAAGGCCAGGTCGAGTGGCTGGAAGAAATCCTGACCGCGTTGCAGGCCGACGAAAAGGAATCTCACTGATGACCGAGTACCCGAACCTGCTGTCCCCGCTCGATCTCGGCTTCACGACGCTGCGCAACCGCGTCCTGATGGGCTCGATGCACACCGGTCTGGAGGACCGCGCGTCCCGCTTCCCGCAGCTGGCCGAGTACTACGCCGAACGCGCGCGCGGCGGCGTCGGCCTGATCGTCACCGGCGGGTTCGCGCCGAACCGCACCGGCTGGCTGTTGCCGTTGGCCTCGAAGCTGTCGACGCCCGGCGAGGCGAAGAATCACCAGCTGCTCACCGGCGCGGTGCATGCCGAGGGCGGCAAGATCGCGCTGCAGATCTTGCACGCCGGCCGCTACGCCTACCACCCGCTGAGCGTTTCCGCGTCGAGCCGCAAAGCGCCGATCAACCCGTTCCGCCCGCGCGCGCTCACGGCGTACGGCGTGCACCGCACGATCCGCGCGTTCGCCGATTGCGCCGCGCTGGCCCGCGACGCCGGGTACGACGGCGTCGAGATCATGGGTTCCGAGGGCTACCTGATCAACCAGTTCCTCGCCGAACGCACCAACCGGCGCACCGACGCCTGGGGCGGCACCGCGGAGAAGCGCCGTCGGTTCGCGGTCGAGATCGTCCGCCGTACCAGGGAAAAAGTCGGGTCGGACTTCATCATCATCTACCGGCTGTCCATGCTCGACCTCGTCGAAGGCGGACAGAGCTGGGACGACGTCGTCGCGCTGGCCCGCGACGTCGAGGCCGCCGGGGCCACGATCATCAACACCGGCATCGGCTGGCACGAGGCCCGCGTGCCGACGATCGTCACGTCAGTGCCGCGCGGCGCGTTCACCTGGGTCACCGGCAAGCTGAAGCCGCACGTTTCGGTGCCGGTGGTGACCTCCAACCGGATCAACCTGCCGCACGTCGCGGAACAGGCGCTCGCCGACGGCGACGCGGACCTGGTCTCGATGGCCCGCCCGCTGCTCGCCGACCCGGACTGGATCCGCAAGGCCGAGACCGGCCGCGCGGACGAGATCAACACCTGCATCGCCTGCAATCAGGCCTGCCTCGACCACGCGTTCAGCCGGAAACCGGTGTCCTGCATGGTGAATCCCCGGGCCGGGCACGAAACGACCCTGAACCTGCTGCCGACCCGACGGGTCAAACGGGTCGCGGTCGTCGGAGCCGGACCCGCCGGGCTCGCCACCGCGACCGCGCTCGGCGAACGCGGCCACGACGTCGAGCTGTTCGAGGCCGACGACGAAATCGGCGGCCAGTTCGGGATCGCGCGGCGGATTCCGGGCAAGGAGGAGTTCGCCGAGACCATCCGGTACTACACGCGCCGACTGGAGGTCACCGGGGTGAAGGTGCACCTCGGCACCCGGGTGACCGCCGCGGACCTGACCGGCTTCGACGAGATCGTGCTGGCTACCGGCGTCACGCCGCGGGTCCCTTCGCTGCCCGGGATCGACCATCCGAAGGTGCTGTCGTACGTGGACGTCGTGCGGCACGGCAAACCGGTCGGCGAACGGGTCGCGGTGATCGGCGCGGGCGGCATCGGCGTGGACGTCAGCGAATTCCTCACGCACAGCTCGTCGCCCGCGTTGGATCGCGACGCCTGGATGGCCGAATGGGGCGTCACCGACCCCGCGCTCGCGCCCGGCGGACTCGCGAAGCCGAAGCCGGAACCGTCGCCGCGGCAGGTCTACCTGCTGCAGCGCAAGAAGTCGCCGATCGGAGCGGGCCTCGGCAAGACGTCCGGCTGGGTGCACCGCGCGGCCTTGCGCGCCAAGGGCGTTGAAAAGATCAGCGGCGTTTCCTACGACCGGATCGACGACGCCGGTCTGCACCTCACGGTCGACGGGAAACCGCGGCTGCTGGAAGTCGACACCGTGGTGGTCTGCGCAGGCCAGGAATCCGTGCGGGAGCTCGCCGGCGCGCTCGGCGACGTGCCGGTGCATCTCGTCGGCGGGGCCGACGAGGCACGCGAACTCGACGCCAAACGGGCCATCGACCAGGGCACCCGGCTGGCCGCCGTCCTGTAGCCGCTTGCGCGCACTGGCAGGATGGCCCCGTGCGAGACGTATGCGTAATCGGGCTCGGGCTCATCGGCGGTTCCCTGCTGCGAGCCGCCGCGGCGAGCGGCAGGACCGTATGGGGAACCACAGTGTCCGAAGTGGACGCTGACGCGGCGAGCCGCGGCGGCTACGACGTCACCACCGACGCCGAAGCCGCCCTGCAGCGAGCCGCGGCAGCGGACGCGATCGTGGTCATCGCGGTGCCGCTGCCCGCTGTGGAGAACCTGCTGCGGCAGGTCGCGCAACACGCGTCGCACTGCATCCTCACCGACGTGGTCAGCGTGAAGGGCCCGATGCTCGACGCAGTCCGCCGCCGCGCGCCGTACACGCGCTACGTCGGCGGACACCCGATGGCGGGCACGTCGCGCTCCGGCTGGCTCGCGGGCGACACCATGCTCTTCCGAGACGCGGCCTGGGTCGTCGGCGTCGAAGAGGAAACCGACCTCACTGCGTGGGCCGAGGTCACCCGGCTCGTGCTGGACGTCGGTGCGCACGCCATCCCGCTGCCCGCCGATTCGCACGACGAGACAGTCGCCCGGATCTCGCACCTGCCGCACCTGTTCGCCGCGATCCTCGCCTCGGTCGGCGCGCAAGGCGGCCCGCTCGCGATGACGCTGGCCGCCGGCTCGTTCCGCGACGGCACCCGCGTCGCCGGATCATCGCCGGACCTGGTGCGCGCCATGACCGAAGGCAACCGCGACGCCCTGCTCCCGATCGTCGACGACGCACTCGGCCGCCTCGGCGCCGCCCGCGGTTCGCTCGCGTCCACCGGCGGCCTCGCCGCGACTATCAACGCAGGTCACGAAGGCGCTTTGGCGTTGGAAGCGGCGCGCGACGCGGCGCTGTCCGGCGTCCGCATCGACCTCACCGCCGCCGACGCCCGCGAAGGACTCGTGGCACTCGGCGAACGCGGCGGCCGGATCACCGGGCTGGACGGAGCGGTCGCACTCGGCGAAGTGTCTTGACTTGCCTGGAACGCCTGGTGTGTGACGATTGAATCCTCTCAATCCCAACCCCGGGGAGGCATTCGATGGGCATCAACTTCGACGAGCTCAAGAACAAGGCGACCGAGGCGCTGCGCGAGAACAGCGGCAAGCTCGAGCAGGGTCTCGAGAAGGCGGCTGAATTCGCGAAGTCCAAGGTCAGCGGCCACGACTCGCAGATCGACGGCGGCGTGGACAAGGCGAAGGACCTGCTCGGCAAGGTCACCGGCAAGAACGAAGAAGGCGGCGAGAAGCCGGAAGACGGCCCGAAGCCCGAGGGCGGCCAGGCCGAGGGCGGCCAGGCCGGCGGACAGCAGTAACCCTTCGCCTCCAGGTTGGGCCCGTTCGCACCCCAATGTGGCATTGGGTGCATCCCACGCACCCAACGCGGCGTTCGGTGCATCCCACGCACCCAATGCGGCGTTCGGTGCATCCCACGCACCCAATGCGGCGTTCGGTGCATCCCACGCACCCAATGCCACATTGGGGCGCTTCGGCCAGGCTCAGGTGCGCCGGTGATACGGCAGGAACCGGCGCACCAGCCGCAGCGGCGACCGTTCCACCAGGTCCGGCCCGCGCACCGCGTCGAAGGTCGAGCCGAGCTGGTCCACCACTCCGGCGAGCCGCGGGTTGTCCGGCATCGGCATCGAGTCCGGGTCCCGCTGCTCGCGGACCGCGGAAGCCAGCTCCGCCAACGCATCCGTGAGCAGCTCGATGTCCGCGGGCGACGGAGCGGGCGCGCCCTCCCCGATCGTCACGCCGACCTCGGTCACCGCGTCGGTCACGCGCTCCAGGCCAGCGATCACCGGCCACCACGCCACCGCCTGCCGTCCCGCCGGCGACGGCTCCACGATCACCTGCTGAAACGCCGTCCGCAGGTCCGCGAGCGCCCGGTACGCCGCGCGCCGGGCCCGCGACCGGGCGAGCCGCGATTCGCCGGTCGAGTTCAGCACCATCGCGGTGCGGACGTACTTGGCGACCGTGTCGAAACTGTCCGCCAGCCGCCCGCCGACGGTCGGCCGCCGCGAACCCGGCCACAGCAGATAGCCGACGACGAGCACGATCACACAGCCGATCACGGTGTCGACCAGCCGCGCCAGCACGACCGTCCAGCTGCCGGTGTTGGCGAGGTCCATCTGCAGGATGATCAGCGGCGTCACGAACGTGCCGAGCATCCCGTAATTGCGCACCTTCCCGACCGCGGCCCCGCCGGCGAACACCGCGATCAGCGCCACCAGCACCCAGCCGCGCGCGCCGAAGGCGAGCACCACCGCGCCGATCCCGACGCCCGCGACCGTGCCCATCCCGCGCAGCACCGCGCGGCCGAACACCGAGCCGAAGTCCGGTTTCAGCACCACGCCGACGGTGAGCGTGATCCAGTACGACCGCTCGAACGGCACCATCAGCGCCACCACTTCGGCCACCGCGACGCACACCGTGAGCCGCAGCGTCGCCAGCCAGGTCAGCGGTCCGGAAAGCCCGCTCGCCCACTCGCGCACCCGGCGCAGCAGCGAGACCTTCTTGCGGCGCTTGCGGTCGTCGAGCTTCCCGATCCGCGCCAGCCCGGCGTAGAGCGCACTGACCACCGCGTCGGCGTTCTCGTCCGCCAGCTCGGGCGCGGGCGGAAGCGGCTGGCTCGCCAGCACCGAGGCGGCCACGCGCGTCAGGTAGTCGATCACCTCGTCCGGCGCGCGCTGTCCGGCGTTGACCATCGCGACCGACGCCTCGACCGCGGGTGTCGTCGCGGACAGCCGGTTCAGCAACCGCCGATACGCCGCGTCTCGGCCGGACAGCCAGGAACGCGCGACCAGCAATCGGTCGTATGCCGTGCTCATCGCGGTGGTCAACTGGTGGCGCGCGACCCGCGAAGTCGGTTCGTCCTCCGCCGACAGCATCGCCGCGAGTTCGATGTAGACCTGCGCGACGGCTGTGCGTTCCGGGCTCGTCGCGCGGAGCGTCCAGGTGCCGAGCGCGACCAACAGCCCCCAGCCAGCGCCCGCGCAGAAGAAGCCGAAGAGCGCTTCGGTGCGTACGCCGGTCGCGTGCTGCGCGGTGCCGAGCACGCAGAAGACGAACATCTGCAGCCCGGCCACCGAAGCGTTGCTGCCCGCCGCGCTGATGAGCGCGGAAACCGCCGCCACCACCACGACCGCCGGGATCGACCAGGCGGGCATGCCGCCGGTGAGCAGCCCGATGAGGTACCCGGCCCCGGCCGCGAACGTCGCCCCGCCCAGCCGGCGCGCACGGTAGCGATAGGCCCCGGACGCCTCGGACAGCACGGTCGGCAGCGCTCCGGTGGAGATCAGCGCGCCCACCGCGATGTCGCCCGCCGCGTACGCGACCGCCAGCGGAGTAGCCAACGCGACCACCGCGCGAGCGACCATGTTCCACGGAATGGGAACAGGTTTGGAACGCAGAAGCTGCGTCAGCCAGTGCGGCGCGGCGAAGTCGGAGCGGCTCACCGCACCATCTTGACCTACCGGGGCCGTCCGGGATTGATTTGTCGCTCTGCCAACAACGTGTTCGAGGAGCTTTCATGCCGGGTCGCAGGTACTCGTTCGAGGTGAACAAGGTGAGCAGCGCGCCGCCGCCGGTGCTGTTCCGGCTGGAAAGCGACGGGACGCTGTGGTCGACGTGGGCGCGTCCGCTCGTGTGGCAGTCCCGGTGGTCGGCGCTCGGCGACGACGGCCGCGTCGGCGCTGTCCGGGAAGTCGGGTTGTGGCCGGTTCAGGTCCGCGAACGGACTCTCGAATACGTACCGGATCGACGCCACGTCTACACATTCGACGGTTTCAGCCCGGTCCACGACTATCGTGCGGAGGTGGCGTTCACGCCGAACGCCGACGGCGGCACGGACCTCAGGTGGTCGGGGTCGTTCGCCGAACGCATCCCCGGAACGGGGCCCGTCGCCCTCGCAACGTTGCGCAGCGTGATCGGATTTTTGGCCACGCAGTTGGCCAAAGCGGGCAATCGTGCTGCCTGACGGGGGTGCGTTGCACCACAACGATCAACTCAGACTGGAGTACAGACGTCATCCCCTCGGGTGACCCCGAGGGAAAGGAAGCAGCATGGCGAAGCGGTGGCTGGCGGCGGCATTGGCCGGTTTGCTCGCATTGTCGGCGTGCTCCAGCCCTGATTCGAGTCAATCGCCGGAACAGGCGAACCCCGCTCCGGGGGCCGCGAAGCCGGGTCCGCCGCCCGGGCCGTACCCGTTCGGCACCGTGCAGCAGAAGGCCCCGGCGATCCAGGACGGCAAGGTCGGCGTGGTCCGCCGCATCCAGACTGACAAGCCGTACGTCTTCATCACCATGGACGACGGCGCGGTGAAGGACCCGTCCGCGCAGGGCCTGATCCAGCAGTCCGGCGGGCATCCGGTGCTGTTCCTCAACAATCGGTACGTGAAGGGCCACGAGGCGTACTTCAAGGCCATCCTGGACTCGACCGGCGCGGTGCTCGGCGACCACACGGTCAACCACCCGAACCTCAAGGGCAAACCGCTGGACTTCCAGAAAAAGGAAATCTGCGACGACGCCGACGACTTCCAGAAGTCCCTCGGCGTGCGCCCGAGCCTGTTCCGCCCGCCGTTCGGCAACTACGACCAGAACACGCTGAAGGCCGCCGCGGAGTGCGGGATGCGCGCGTCGGTGCTGTGGACCGCCTCGGTCAACGACGGCGTCGTCCAGTTCCAGTCCGGCGACAAACTCCGCCCGGGCGACATCGTCCTGATGCACTTCCGCAAGACGTTCAAGGAAGACTACGAAGCGTTCATCGCCCAGGCCAAGAAGGACGGCCTGACGCCGGTCCCGCTGGCCGACTTCCTGGGCTGAGCACCGACCGCGGGTCTCGTGCGTGGCAACCCTCCTACGCGGCGGTTCCCACTGCCATCGCCACTCACGAAGCCCGCCACGCGCCGTGCCGCTTCCTTCGCCGACCCTCATGCTCGGCAATCACGGTTCTCACCGTGACAGCCACTCACGAGCCCCCACCACGAACTCGCCACCGCGCCGCTTCCTCTCGCCTCACCGTGGCGGTCAGCCTTCGCGAAGGCGCTCCTCGCCCGTCAGCCGCGCGGTTATCCTCGCGCCGCGCAGCACGCCGTCTTCGGGCGAGCGCTCAGCCAGCCCCGAGGCACACGAACGGCCGCCGCATCGGGTCCACCGCCACCGCCTCGGCCAGAGCCAGCGCGGGGGAAGTCCCCTCCGCCAGCCGCCGGTGCAGGTCCGCCATCGTGTCCGCCGCCGCCCGGTCGCCGACTCGGGCCACCGCGCCGATGACCGTCCGCGAACCGCTCGCCAGCAGCGTCCCGGCGAAGCCCAGCGCTTCCTCGCCCGGCCGGATGTGGCTCATCGCCAGCTCGCACGCGGCCAGCACCACCCGCTCCGGCGGGTTCGCGAGCCGGGTCGTCTCGTGCGCGAACAGCGGGCCGTCGACCAGCTCCACCCGGGAGAACAGCGCGTTCGCCGGCTCGTGCGCGCCGTGCGCGACCAGGTGGGCCAAGCGGGTGCCGTCCAGCGCGGTCAGGACCGTGGCACTCGTCGCGTCGTCGCCCTCGACCAGCTGCGCGTCCGGGTACACCGAGCGCAGCTTACTCACCTCGCCGACCGCGCCCGGCACCCCGGGACCGCCCGCGAGCAGCACCGGACCGTCCTCGGCGGGACGTTTCGCGGTGATCCACGCGGTCGCCGACGGAGCGATCGAGACCGGATGCCCGCGCAGCGACGGCAACGCGCCCCACGGCATCGCGTACAGCTGCCCGATCGGGACGATCACCAGCTCGCGATCGTCGAGAGTCTTGACCAGCGACGCGGAAATCAGCGCGTCGAGCTTCTCCGCCCGCCGGCGCGCGGACGCGGACACCGTCTCCGCCATGATCGGCGACAGATGGTCCGGCGCGAGCGCGTCGAGGTCGGCGTGCAACTGGGTCGCGGTCTCCACGATGTCGTCCAGCGGCCCCAGTTTGAGCAGCCGGAACGTCCCGCGGTCGACGACCAGCGAGTACAGCTGATTGTTGTACGGCACCAAACTCACCAGCACGCGGTCGCCGAGCGCGGCGACGACCTCGTCCGGCGTCGCGACCGGACGCGGGCGGCCCCACTGGCTCGTGTACCAGCCGAGCCTGCTCGCCTCGCGCTGCAGCTGCGTGTACCGCTGCTCCAGCGCCTTCACCGGCTCGCCCTCCAGCCGGGCGCGCTGAATGGTGCGCTGGACGTGCCGCATCTCGTTGATGTGCTTGGCCAGCACCGGATCCTCGATCACCGGCAGCGGTTCGTACCGGTAAACCTGCGCCCGGGTGCGTTCCAGCCACGCGAACATCCGCCGCGCGCCCGCCGCGTTCCGCCGCGCGCGCCGCAGCACGAGCCGCATCGCCAGCCTGCCCAATTCCTCGCCGTGCACGGCCGTGCCGCACAACAGGTCGAGCCCGCCCATCCGGTCGCGGATCGTGCCGAGTTCGCGCAGTCCGGCGCGGGCCTGCGCGAGCGCGGCGCGCGGCCGATCCTCGGCGACGGCCAATTCCGCCCGGCACAACCGGAACAGCATCCGGTGGTCGACCGGCGACGTCGCGCGCGGGGCGGGAACGTGCGTGAGAACGAGCGAGGCTTCGGCGATTTCCTTGCGGCGGATCAGCAATCGCACCGCGAAGAGCCGCGCGACCGCCGCTTCGTCACGCAGCCCGAGCGCGGCCAGCCGTTCGGCGATGGAGACGAGTTCGGCGGGCAACCGCGAGGTGGACCGGCCATGGCGGTCCGACAGCACCTGCTGTGCTTCCGCGCGAAACCGTGCGAGACCGGCGATCTCGGCCCACGTCCGATTGCCGCGACGGAGAAATCGGCGGCGCGCGTCTGACGCGGACTTTCGCGCCAACGCGAAATCGCCCTCCAGCAACGCGGCCGCGGCCCGGGCGACCTCGGCTTCCGCGATGTGCTGACCGGATCCGTTGGCGCGCAACTCCGGCAGCGCTTCGTCGAGGTGCTTGCCCGCCTCGTCGGCGAGGCCCGCGGTGAGCAGCGCGCGGGCCTGGTCGAGCCGGATCAACGGGATCGAACCGGGCGATTCGGTGACGAGGATCCGCGCGGCTTGTTCGTAGCTGGACAGCGCCTGCGGGACGTCGCCGATGAGCTGCGCGTGGTCGCCGAGGTTCTGCCGGATCTTGCCTTCGAGCCGGGTGTGCCCATTTTCGCGCGCGAAGCCGAGCGCGCGCTCGAGGTCGGCTTGCGCGGCGTTCGGCTGATTCAGCGCCATGTGCACGAGGGCCCGGTTCAGGAGCATGATCACCAGCGTCCGGCGGGAGTCGTCGAACTCCGCCTCGATCCCGGGCATGACGGCGTCGTACACCGAAAGCGATTCGCTGAACCGGCCGCCGCGCATCAGCACCACCGCGCGTTGGCCGGTGACCAGCAACCCCAGTTCGCGGACGGCCTTGTTTTCCGGAAGCTGGTCGCGAAGATGCCGCGCGGTCTCCAGGTGCGCGAGACCGGCGTCGGTGGAGGCGACCTCGGCCTCGGCCGCACCGAGGCTCACCAGCACCCGCACCTGCAGTTCCCGGTGCTCAGGCAGCGGTTCGGCGACGCGCGCCAGCCGCGTGAGCGCGCTGCGGAACAACCGCACCGCGATGCCGGGCCGCTGGTCGGACGCGGCGGCCCGGCCGCGCGCGTACAGATCGGACGCCGCCGCGATCGTTCGATCATGGACGGGCGCGGACACGGACTCTATGGGAGCACACCTCCGCCACTCTCCATAACGCCCGTCCGGGTTTCTCAGAGAACGACGGTCGGCGTGACGACGGTGCGGCGGTGCGCGCCGGCGCCGAGGTGCACGAGGATCTGCGTGGTTCCGCAGGGGACGCGTTCGAGCACGAACCGTCCGCCCTCGTCGGTGGCCGTCGCGAACGTGCCGTGATCGGCGACCCGTACCTCCACGTCGTACTCGCCCGCGGGCGCGAGCCAGCCGTCGATCCGGTGCGTCTTCCCGATTTTGGTCAGGTTGATCATCACCGTCAGGTCGCTGACGGTGAAGGTGATCGTGCCGGTCGCCGTGCTGCGCACGCCCGCCAGTTCGTCGAGCCGCTCCCAGCGCGCGACCTCGACGTCGAGGTTCTCGAGCTCGAGCGCGAACTGGACCCGCTGCACCAGGTCGTCCGGCGGCGGGTCTATTTCGTCGAGAAACCGGCCGATATCAGTCAGAATGGCCTCGTCGTCCGGAATCGCTTGGCCGTGTCCCGGCCTGCCGATGTTGTCGCTCACCGGGCACCCCCTTCTCCTGCGAGCAGATCGCGCATCGAGTCGAGGCAGCGGCCCCTGGTGGGCCCCACGCTGCCGCGCGGCATCTGCATAGCCTCGGCGACCGCGCGGTATTCGGCGCGGCCGGCGAGGACGGTCAGCCGCAGCAGCTCCTGGCAGCGTGCGGGCAGGCGGAGGAAGGCGCGCCAGACCCGGCGGTCCCGGTCGGCGCGGACGGCTTCCTCCTCAGGCGCGGGATGATCGCTTTCCAGCGTCGCGGCGACCTCGTCGGACAGCGGCACGGGCTGGGCGCGCCTGCCGTAGGGACGGGTCGCCTCGCGGCGAGTCGTGGTGATCAGCCAGGCGGCGAGCGCGCGGGGGTCGCGCAGCTTCGCGAGCTGGCTGAACAGAGCGAGCCACACGGTCTGGACCACGTCCTCGGCCAACTGCCGGTCGAGCCCGTTGGCGCGCGCGACGTGCCACACGAGCGGCGTCAGCTCGTCGACAAGTTTCGCCATGGCGCGCCGATCGCCGCCCTGCGCCGCTTTCATGCAAGCGGCGTGCAGGTCTGCGCCGGTCAGGCCTTCCCAGGGCGGGTCTACCTCGGTGGTGTGCACGTCGGTCACCGTAGCTGCCTCACTCCGGAGGTGGGCCGACCCAGGCGAGCTAGCCACCGGTCGTGTCGGCACGGCCGGGCCCGTCGCGGGTCGCCTCTCCGGTCGCGTGCCGGATCGATCGTGAATTGTGCGCGCTCTTTCGGTGGGTTCGGTGATGCGGATGGTGTACAGGGGCACGGTGTGTGCCCCGTGGGTGGGCTCTTGGTTGAGGAGCGAACAACTGGCTCTGGGATACATCAATCTCTGACTTTTTTTCGGGTGAGTTTTTCTTGGAGCCGGTTTGGGGCGGCTTTGGTGCGGTTTCGGTGCTGCTGTGGTGCGGTGGTCGTGCGGGTCTTGCCGCGGTTTTCGTGCCGTTCGCCCGGCGGTGTGCGCGCAGGCCCGGCGGGTTCTCTCGGGCCTGGCAGTCCGGCTGCTTCCGTCGGACCGGCGGGGTGCCGGGACACGACCGGCCGGGCTCCCCCTCCAGCACGGCCGCGTCCCGACAGCTCCGTCGGACCCGATGAGTCCCCCAACGACCCATCGCGGCCCCGCCGACCCGGCTCGGCCGGGTGGATCCCTCCCCTGGATCCGCCCGTCCGCACCGGCCCGGAAGCTGCCAGCCGATTCACCAGTCCCGCCGTCCCAGCTCGTCAGCCGGATCGATCCCTCCCCCGGATCCACCCGGCCGAGCCAGTCAGGTCAGCTCGCAGGCCTGGCTGGCCAGGCGGATTCCTCCCCGAACCCGCCCGGCCAGACCAGGCCGCAAGCCAACCGCCGGACCAGCCCGCGAGCCCGCCGGCCGGCGGATCCCTCCCCGAGATCCGCCAAGCCGCGCCAGCCCGCGAGCCAGTCCGCCTGAACCAGCCCGCGAAACCCGCCAACCGAACAGACCCCTCCCCGGACCTGTCCAGCCGCGCCAGCTCGCGGGCCGGTCCGCTGAGGTCTGGCCTCTTCCGCCGCTCCGGTCTGCTCAGCGGCCGGGCGGGTCCCCTCCGAAACCCGTCCGCGGCCGGGCCGGGTCCCCCAGACCCGGGCCGAGCGGAGACCGGACCGGCGCGGTGGCCAGTCCTTGTCACGTCCATCTCTCACTGCGCACCGGCCGTCGGCCTGATCGCCCCCTTGTGCCGATCAGGTCGCCGGTTCAGCGCTCGTGCACGCGGAGCGTGCGGTCGTGCGGGTGCGCACCGGCCAGCGCGGGCTGCTCGCGCGCGCCGACCGGTACTCCCCGCCCCCATGAGGGCCCGCTCCCCTGTCGGGCCCCGCCGGAAGGGAATTCCTCCCCGAACTCCCTCCGGCCGACGACGTCCGGCAGCCCCCTCGGCTCCCGGGCGCCGCCCGTCTCGCTATTTGGCAGTACCGGTGTCGTCGAGCGGCTCGTGGTTGCCGTCCGGCTGCACTCCCCGGTTCGCCCCAGGCGCGGGGCTCGTCTTGACGGGCGGAATGGTGGTTCCCGGCTGCCGCTCGTCCTTCTGATCCGCAGGCATGTGGCCCTCCCTTTTCCTTGGTTCGCCCTATAGGACGCATCCAGGGTGCGCCTAGATACACGGAGCGCCAAAGTTTTTGGGATTTTTGTGAACCTGCCGGTCAGGACGGCCGCGTTACCTCCCCCGGATGCCAACCGTCAGTGACGATCGGTAATCCCTCCGAGAGCGCGGCGGCCCAAGCGCGGTAACCGTCCGGGCCGGGATGGAAACGGTCAGCGGCGAACATTCCCGGACGGAGCAATCCGGGCGCCAATGGGATGTGCGTGACCCTGGGAAGCCGGGTGAGCTCGCGCGCCGCCCGGTCGAGCGCGACGGACCGCGCGCCGAGCACGTCCCGCAGCGGCCGGGGCAAGGACGGGAAACTCGCGAGCGGCGGCACGCCCGCGAGGACGACCGGGACATCGCCGACCCTCCGCCGCACCTCGACGACGATCGCCAGCAGGTCCCGGCGGTACCGGGCGGCCGAGTGCAGTTCCAGGGTGTCGTTCACACCGAGGACGACCACCACCACGTCGGCCACCCGGACGCGCGGAACCAGCTCGTCGAGAACCACCCGCGCCGAAGCACCGGTGATGCCCAGCGCGTGCCACCGCACCTCCCGGTCTGGGTACGCGCGGGCCAGCCCCACCGCGAGCTGCCCGGTGAGCGCGTCGGCGTGGGTGAGCGCGCCGACGCCGTCCACCGTCGATTCGCCGATGACGGTGAGCCGCAGCGGTCGCCCGGAACCGAGAGCGCCCTCGATCGGCCCGTCGGCACCGGGGAGCCTCGGAGTCGCCCGACGCACCCGGACCGCTTGCGCGACCAGCACGGGTGCCATCAGGAAGAGGAGGAACAGCCGTAGAACTGCCATGCCTCCGACAGTAACGAGGACCTACGACAGATCCGGGCCCGCGGAGGGAGTTGTCCACAGGGGATGTGAGTTGTGGACAACCCTGGGGATAGTTTGGGGAAAGCCGCCGGGAGCAGCGTGTCTGCAACTGCAGACAGAACCATCAGCCACGAGCGGCAGGGGCCTCGGACACTCCAGTCGCAGGTGTCGGCAATCGCGGACAGCCTCTTCACTGAGCGATCGACACCGTCTTCCCCGTCAGAGAATTGTCCTCGACCGCGTCCAGCAAGAACCGCGCCACGTTCGCCCGCGGGATCTGGAACCTCCTCCGCACATCCCGCCCCACCTGGCTGCGCACCCGAGCCCGGGCGGGCTTGTCGGTCAGTCTCGTCGGGCGCACGATCGTCCACCGCACCTCCGGAGCCTCGTGCAGGGTCGCCTCCATCCGCCGCAGATCGGCATACCCGTTGCGCAGCACCGCACCCAGCAACGGCTTCAGCAGCAGCCGCGAGAACAGGGCGTCCCCCTCAGCTGGCAGACCGGACGCGCTCACCACCACAAACCGCGTCTGGGAACCACGCAGCGCGGACACCACGGAGCGAGTGCCGTCGGAGTTGACCGTCGTCGGCTTGAGATCCGTGGGGCCAAGGGCCAGGACAACAGCGTCACGACCGGTCACCGCATCGGCCAGGCGAGGATCAGTCAGTGTGTGAACCGCGACGTCCAATCGGGGATGAGCGGGGGCGGTCAATCGCGCAGGGTCGCGGACCACGGCGGTCACGTGCCATCCGCGCGCCAGTGCTTCCCGCACCGCCAGGCCGCCGATCCGGCCGCTCGCGCCGAGGACGGTGATCTTCATGAGAGGCCTCCAAAGAGGGGTGAGCAAACACTTACCGACTAGGGTGAGTGAACACTCACCACACTGAGAAGACCCTCAGGGAGCACACATGGGAAGCCGCGAAGACCTCGTCGCCGCAGCAGCGACGGTCATGCGGGAGCGCGGGTACGCACATGCCACGACCAAGGCGATCGCGCAGGCCGCGGGCTACTCGGAAGCCTTGCTGTACAAGCATTTCCGCGACAAGACCGCACTCTTCCTGGCAGTGCTGAGAGAGGAGCTGCCCGATCTCGTCGCCACCGCGGCGAGGCTCACCGAAAACCCCGGGAAGGCAGCGCTCGGCGACAATCTCGCCGAGCTGACCACCACGGCGCTGGCCTTCTACTGCGCGAGCTTCCCGATCTCCATCTCGATCTTCTCCTCGCGCGATCTGCTCCGCACCCACCGGGACACCCTCGAAAACGGCCCCGACCTGCCGATCCAGCACGTCGCCGATTACCTCGACGCCGAGGTCAAGCTGGGCAGGCTGCGCAGCGATCTCGACACCGAAGCGGCAGCCCGGCTGCTGCTCGGCGGGTGTTTCCAGGAAGCGTTCCTGGCGTCCTTCGAGGAACGAGAGCCACGCCCGGACCTCGCGCACCGGCTCGCCGCGACCCTCGAGAAACTCGGCTAGTCGCGGTTTTTCCGCAGCTCGTGCCAGCGGTCGTACAGGTTGTTGACCTCGACCAGCATGAACGCCAGGAAGTCCCGCATCTCGGCCAGCCGCTTCCCGGCGGGAGTGTCCTCGCCGAGCGCGTCGATGCCTTCGGTGGCCGCGTCGCGCCACATGATCAGGAAACGGTCGCGCTTGAGGAAGGTCGCGTACCAGAGGTCGTCGTAGAGCCGGTAGTGGTCGCGGCGCTCGCCGGGTTCGCGGACTTTCGTCACGAGACCGATCTGGTCCAGGTACCGCACCGCGCCGGAGATCGCGGCCGGGCTCACCGACAGCTGCTCCGCGAGCTCGGCGGCCGTCAGCTGCCCCGAGTCGGTCGTCATCAGCGCCGCGAAAACCCGCGCCGACATGCGCTGCATGCCGATCTGGGACATCACCAGGCCCAGGCTTTCGACGTATCGGCGGACGGCGTCCTCGTCTCTCTTCGTCTCAGGCGTCGTCATCCGTCCATCCTCTCCCAGCGACGTCCAGAAGATCACTCGGTCCAGACGTTTTCTTAACTTCACAACTTCGTGAAAAGAGTGTAGCTTCCGGACCATGGGAAACGCCATTGCGATCTCCGGCTTGCACAAAGCATTCGGCCGGGTGAAGGCCCTCGACGGCCTTGATCTTCAGGTTCCCGCGGGGGAAGTCCACGGATTCCTCGGTCCGAACGGCGCCGGGAAGTCCACCACGATCCGGGTGCTGCTCGGATTGCTGCGCGCCGACGCCGGCGAGGTCCGGCTGCTCGGCGGCGACCCGTGGCGCGACGCCGCGAGCCTGCACCACCGGCTCGCCTACGTGCCCGGCGACGTCAACCTCTGGCCCAACCTGTCCGGCGGCGAGGTCATCGACCTGCTCGGCAGGCTGCGCGGCGGGCTCGACCAGAAGCGCCGCGAGGAACTCGTCGAGCGCTTCGACCTCGACCCGCGCAAGAAGGGCCGCACGTACTCGAAGGGCAACCGGCAGAAAGTCGCCATCGTCGCCGCACTCGCGTCCACTGTGGACCTTCTGCTGCTCGACGAGCCGACCTCGGGCCTCGACCCGTTGATGGAGGCCACCTTCCAGGAAGTCATCCAGGAGGAACGCGCGCAGGGCCGCACCGTGCTGCTGTCCAGCCACATCCTCGCCGAGGTGGAAGCCTTGTGCGACAAGGTAAGCATCATCCGGAACGGCCGCACGGTCGAGACCGGAACGCTCGCCGAACTGCGCCACCTCACCCGTACCTCGATCTCCGCGGAACTGTGCGGACCGCCGAATGGCCTCGCCAAGCTCTCCGACGTGCACGACCTCAAGGTCGACGGCAACCGCGTCCGCTTCGACGTGGAGACCCGCTCGATCGAGGACGCGCTGCGCCAGCTGACCCAGATCGGCGTGCGCAGCCTGGAAAGCAGGCCGCCGACGCTCGAGGAACTCTTCCTGCGCCACTACGCGGACGAACTCGAGGCAGGGAAATGACCGGCGCGCTCAACGGCACCGGACCGCTGATCCGGCTGGCCCTTCGCCGCGACCGGATCATCCTGCCGATCTGGATCGTCCTGCTCAGCCTCATCCCGGTGGCCACGATCAGCAGCTACGACCAGTTCTACCCGACCGCCGCGAGCCGGGCCGGGCTCGTCGCGTCGGCCGCCGCGAACCCGTCGTTCGCGCTGCTTTACGGCCCGGCGTTCAACCTCGGCACGGCGGGCGGGTTCATCGCCTGGCGGATGGGCGGATTCCTGGCTCTGCTGACCGGTCTGATGGCGATCTTCACGCTTACCCGGCACACCCGCGCGGAGGAGGACACCGGCCGCGCCGAACTGCTGGCGTCCACTGTGGTCGGCCGCTACGCGCCGCTCACCGCCGCGCTCGCGGTGACCGGCGGGGCGAGCGTGCTGATCGGTGTGCTGCAGGCGATCACGCTGGCGTCGAAGGTTCCAGCAGCGGGTTCCGTCGCGCTCGGCGCGAGCACTGCGCTCGCTGGTCTGGTCTTCACCGGCGTCGCCGCGGTGGCCGTGCAGCTCGGCGAATACTCGCGCACCGCGAACGGCATCGGCACGGCGGTGCTCGGCGTCGCGTTTCTGTTGCGTGGCGCGGGAGATTCGACCACCGACGCGCACTGGCTGTCGTGGATTTCGCCGCTCGGCTGGGCGCAGCAGATCCGGCCGTTCGCCGAAGAACGTTGGTGGGTACTGATTTTGCCCGTCGCGACCACGCTCGTACTGTTCGTCGTGGCCTACGTGCTGCTGCCGCGCCGGGACGTCGGCGTCGGCCTGCTTCCGCCGCGGCTCGGCCCCAGCGAAGCCGCGCCGTCGCTGCGATCGCCGTTCTCGCTGGCCTGGCGGCTGCAGCGGGGGCCGTTGCTCGGCTGGCTGGTCGGGCTCGCGGTCGGCGGCGCGCTGTTCGGGACGATCGCGCAGGGCATTTCCGGCCTGGTCGGCGGCACCGAGCAGAGCAGGCAGATCTTCGAACGGCTCGGCGGATCGCACGGGCTCGTCGACGCTTTCCTCGCGACGATGGTGAGCCTGTTCGCGATGCTCGCCTCGCTCTACGGCGTGCAGGCGACGCTGCGGATGCGCACCGAGGAAACGGCGATCCGGCTCGAACCGCTGCTGGCCACCCGGGTCGGACGGCTGCGCTGGGCCGCGAGCCACCTCGTGTTCGCGTTCCTCGGCAGCGCGTTGCTCGTGCTCGTCGGGGGCGTGCTGCTCGGGCTGTCGAACGGGCTGCGCAGCGGTGACGTCGGGGGCTCGGTCGGGCACATGGTCGCGGCCGTCGCGGTGCAGGTGCCCGCGGCGTGGGTGATCGTCGCGGTGGCCGCGCTGATCTTCGGGCTGCTGCCGAAGCTCGCGACCGCCGCCTGGGGCGTGGCGGCGCTGGCGTTGCTGATCAGCATGTTCGGGCCGGTCGTCAACGCGCCGCAGGTGCTGCTGGACGTCTCGCCGTTCCAGCATCCGCCGAAGGTGCCCGGCGAGGTGTTCACCGCGCTGCCGCTCGTGCTGCTGCTGGCGGTCTCGGCGGTCGTGCTCGCGGCGGGCCTGGCCGGCTGGCGGCGGCGCGACGTCGGCTGACCTCAGCGTTCGTCGCGGAAGAACCCGGTGGTCGGGGCCAGCGTGGTCGGCGGGGGTGCCGACGGGCTGGTGGCCGTCGGGGTGACCGACACCGTGGCCGTGGTGGTTCGCGGCGGCGGGGCCGGGGGCGCGGGCGGGCGATGGGTCACGGTGACCGGCGGCAGCGGGAGGCCGGTCACCGTGACCGTCACCTGCTGCACGGGCGGCGGGGTGGGCGGCGACGACTCTCCGGCCGGACGCGGAGTGCGACCGGCGACCAGCAGCGCGGCGACGAGCAGGCCGCCAGCGAGCCCGGCGAGACCGGTCACGACGACATAACCCCAGGTGGGAGCGGTGTCCGACATCCGGCACCTCCTCGCCGCACGGTCACTCGGCTACGAGGGTTTCGTCGCGTTGATCATAGGCGCCGTTACGCAGTGTGCAACTTGATATATACCGACTCAACTTATATAACACTAACCTTATGAGGGGGATTCTTCGCTCGCCGGACTGTGTTTTTGGCGTCGGCTCCGCCGTCGCGGGCGGGATCGCCTTCAAGCCGGTGTCTGGACGGATCGGCGTGCCCGGCCGGGGGCCGATCACACCGATCCGTCCAGACACCGGCGCGATCCCGCGTTTGGGTTAGGTCAGAGGTGAGCTGACGCCGCGCGATCTGGGATCGCTGACACTGGGCCATCTGTACGTCGTCGTGCTGCTGGCCGGCGTGTTCACCGTCTTCTTCAACGTCGCGCACCAGACCTACCTGCCGAACCTCGTCGAACGCGGCGAACTGCCCGACGCGAACGCCCGGCTGCAGACGAACCTGTCCGTCGCCGCGATCGCTGGTCCTGGCCTCGGCGGGATGATCGTGCAGTTCGTCGGGGGCGCGGGCGCGATGGCGCTCGACGCGTTGACCTACCTGTGGTCCGCCGCGTGGCTGCGCCGCATCCGCACGCCGGATGTGCGGCCGGAGCCTGCTGAACGGAACCTCCGCCGCGAGATTGGCGAGGGGCTGCGGACGGTGCTGCGCCATCCGATCCTGCGGGCGATCACCGTCCACAGCGCCGTTTCGAGCCTGTTCCAGTCGATGTTCATGGCGGTCTCGGTGGTGTTCTCGGTCCGCGACCTGCACCTCGAACCGTTCATGATCGGATTGGTCAGCACGGTCTCGCTGACCGGAGCATTGCTGGCCAGCCTGGTCGCCCAACGGCTCGGTGCCCGCTTCGGCGCGGCGCGGGCGCTGTACATCGGCGGTGCCGTGTACAGCGTTTCGTTCCTGCCCAACGCTTTCGCGACGCCAGGATGGGGTGTCGCGTGGTACATCGCCGGTGGGATCGCGTCGAGTTTCGGGATCATCGTGCTCGGTGTTTTCGAGACGAGTTTCCGGCAGGCGATCACCCCGCACGAACTGCTCGGCCGGGTCTCGTCGGTGTCGCAGACGGTCATCTTCGGCATCGCCCCGCTCGGCAGCCTCCTCGGCGGCTTCATCGCCGAACTCACCACAACCCGGGTCACGCTGTACGTGTCCGGCATCGGAATCCTTGCGGCGTCAGCGATTCTGATCGCTTCGCCGCTTCGCAAGATGCGCGACCTGCCGCTCGCTGAGGGCACGGTCAAGAACGATTAGGGGAACCGCAAGCGCGGCGAGGACGGCTCCGATGAGGCTGACCCAGGTGAGGGATTGGGTGAGCGCGGCCGCTGCCAGGACGGGAGTGGCACTGATTCCCAGCTGAAAAGCCGACACCGTGGTCGCCCCGGCGAGCGTGGGAGCGTCGGCCGCGATGGCGAAGACGCGGCCGTAGATCGCGGGATTCACCACGAAAGCCGCGATCCCGAGAAGGAACACCGTGGGAATCACCGCCCACGCGCGGTCGATCGCGAAGACCATGCCGACCGAAAGCGCCACGATCGCGACAGCTCCGGCGAGGAGCGCGGCGTGCGGTCGCTGGTCGGAGACGCGGCCGCCGATGGACAGACCTGCGAAGGCGCCGATTCCGAAGAGCGCGAGGATCGCCGGGATCCACACCGTGGGGACGCCGGTGATCTCGGCGAGCATGGCCGAGAGGTAGTTGAACGTGATCATGTACGCCGCCGTGGTCAGGATCGTGATCCCGAAAATGCCCCAGAGCCGCGGTTCCCGAATCGTAGCCAGCTCTCGCGCCACGCTTGGTCGCGCCGCCGATCGGTTCGCCGCGGGGATGCCGAGCGAGCAGGCGACGATTCCGGCGAGCGTCAGTGCGACCACGGCCCAGAATCCGCCGCGCCACTGGGTGAAGTGGCTGAGCAAGGTGCCCGCCGGTCCGCCGGCGACCATGGCCACGCTCAGGCCGCTGACCACGACCCCCGAGGCGCGGGCGTTGCGGTCCGGGGTGACCAGGCTGATCGCGGTCACGGAAGCGACGGCGAAGAAACCGGCGTAGGCAACGCCCGAAACCGCCCGGCTCACCAGCAGGACCTGGTAGTCGCCCAGCAGCCCGGCGGCGACGCTGACCGCGAACACTCCTTGCGTGGCCAGCAGCGCGGTGCGCCGGGGCCAGCGCAAGCTGAGCGCGGCGAACGGCGGCCCGCCGAGGACGACACCGAGCGCGAACGCGGTGATGAGAAATCCGGCGGAGGACAGCGAAACCTGGAGATCGTCGGCCACTGCGGGGAGCACGCCCGCAAGAAGGAACTCGGCACTGCCCATCGCGAACAGGCTGAAGGCGAGCAGGTACACGCCGACGGGCAGCCGTGCGGAGCGCCGGGGTGTTTCGACAGTCTTGTTGGTCATTAAAAGCCACCTCCACGACCAGCATCGGAAGGCTCGACCGGAAGCGGCAAGAAACGTTGCCGTTTCCGGGACGCATTGGTTGACTGCGCCGCATGAGCGACCACCCCGCCGTCGACGGCGTGCTCGAGCAGATCGCGCCCCGGCTGCGGCGTGCCCGGGACAACCGGGGCGTCAGTCTCGCCGAGCTGTCACGGTCCACGGGCATCTCGACCAGCACGCTGTCCCGGCTGGAATCCGGGCAGCGCAAGCCGAGCCTCGAACTGCTGTTGCCGATCACCGCCGCGCTGGGCGTCCCGTTCGACGAGATCGTCGCCGCGCCCCGGATAGTCGACCCGCGCGTGCCCCAGCAGGCCGCCAAGCGGGACGGGCGCGTGCTGATCCCGCTGTCCCGGCACCAGGGAGAACTCCGTGCCTACAAACAGATCATCCCGGCACGCGACGAAGAGCCCCATCCGCGTAGCCACGACGGGCACGAATGGCTCTACGTACTTCGCGGGCGGCTACGCGTACGCCTGAGCGATCATGACTTCATCATGGGACACGGCGAAGCAGCCGAGTTCGACTGCCACATTCCGCACTGGTTCGGTGCCGCGGGCAAGGGCGACGTCGAAATCCTCAGCCTCTTCAGCAAATCCGGCGAACGCATCCACCTACGCGTCGGACGCCGCGACTAGACCTTGCGCAGACCGTCGAGCAGTACGCGCACGAGATGCCGACTGTCCGGCGTAAACCGCTCCACCGCAAGCGCGCCGACGATGAGCGCGCGCAGGTCTTCGCCGTCGATGTCGGCGCGTACAGCGCCTACGGCTTGCGCGCGCTCTAGCAGCGCGGTGAGATTCACGCGAAACCGCTCCGCCGCTTCGGCCTTGTACGCGGAACCGCTTGTCTCACCGAGTGCTTCGCAGATCGCACGGTTACGCGACGCCTGTTCGATGACGCGCGTGAAGTAGTCGTAGAACGCTTCGCCCGGCACGTCGGAGTCAATCAGCTCCTGCGCCTCGACGCCGTACTGCTCCAGCCGCTCCACCACGACAGCCTGGAACAGCGCTTCCTTGCTGGGAAAGTGCCGATAGACGGTGCCCGCACCGACGCCGGCCAGCCGCGCGATGTCGTCGAGCGGCACCGAGAGGCCGTCGACGGCGAAGGCCGCTTCGGCGGCAGCCAGCACCCGGGCGCGGTTCCTCCGCGCGTCCGCGCGGAGCGCAGGCTTCTCCACCGGCTGTCTCCTCTGCTTTCAAAGTGGTGCGGTCGTCCGATTCTTCCCTGGAACGATCGCCGCCGCTTCTGACCGTGTCCCAGATCTCCAGGCCGCCGTTGACAACCGGAGTACGAACTCCGTATTGTCGAACGCGGGTGCCCCGTTCCGATTATCCGCCCGTCTTCCCGAATGAGGTTTCTGATGCCCCGCACCGTGTCCGAAGTGGCCGAGATCGTCGCGAACGCGCTGAGCGCCTTCGACGCCGCGCCGTTCGCTGACGTCCTCGCCGAGGACGCCGTCTACGAAATCCCGTTCACCGGCCACCGCTCGGCCGGCCGGGACGCCGTGCTGGCCACGCTCGGCGCCGGCAGCACCGTCGCGGCCCGGATCGGCCTGGAGAAAGTCGAGGTCACCACTACCGAAACCGCGGACGGGTTCGCCGTCGAACTCGTCGCCGAGGGCCGCAATCCGCACAGCGGCCACCACTATCGGATCCCGTCGTCCGCCGGGCTGCTGACCGTGCGGAACGGCGAGATCACCCGGTACCGCGACTACCCGAACCACGGCGCGTCGAGCACGCTGCACGGGACGAAGGACGTGTTCCAGCGCTTCCTCGACGCGGCCGTCGACAACCGCTGGGACGACCTCGCCGACCTGTACTCCGAGGACGTCGTGATCGAAATCCCGTTCGCGCCGGCCGGCGTACCGAAGGTGACGCGCGACCGGGAGGAGTTGCGCAAACGCTTTCACGAGGCAGGACAGCGTCGCCGGATCACCAAGTCGGACCGGGTGGTCGTGCACGAGACCGGCGATCCGGAGGTGCTGGTGGCGGAGTACGACCTGCACGGGGAGTTCGAGGGCAAGCCGTACGTGTCGACCTACGCGATGGTGCTGACGGTGCGCGACGGGCGGATCGTGCACTCCCGGGACTACTCGGGCGCGCCGGTGTTTTCCGGGACGGAGTGAAGCTGAACCCGGCAGTCAATGAACGGCAAGTTCCCAGGCGTGGTTGCTGTGGGGCTGATCGAACCAGACGACATGCGCCTCAGTCGTGACAGTGAGTCCTCGGTCTGCCCGCTGAAGCGTTCGGCCTTGCGAGCGGGTCGGCCGAACGGCCTGCCTCCCCTGTGAGAACCGAATCCGCTCCTAGGGTGAGTCACGACCTGAGCCAGGAAAGGGATGATCCGGTGCGACGACGCGCATTCCTGCTCGCTGCGAGCGGCGGCATTGCCGGTACCGCGTTCAGCGCACCGCGCGCTTCGGCTGCCGACGGGATAGAAGTCGACCCGGCCGCATTCCTGACCCGTCGCCTCCAAGGCGTTCTCCTCGGCACCTCCCCAGCGGCCGAACCAATCCCGGTCGCCAGGCTTCAAGCCGTGTTGACGAGCGCGCAGGCTGACTTTCGCGCCTGTCGCTACCTGGAGCTGGCCGCACGGCTGCCCGAGTTGATCACCGCTGCCGAAGCAGCGCACGGACGAAGCAGTGCGCCGGCCTCGGCAGGCATCGTGACGCAGTCGTACAACCTCGCCACCCGTGCGTTGATCAAGTTGGAGGCCAGCGGCCTGGAGTGGATCTCCGCAGACCGGGCCATTCGCGCCGCGGCTGATGCGAACGACCCGTTGGCCTTGGCCGAAGCGCAGCGGCTGCTCGGTTCAGCATGCCGGCGGGCGGGCGACTACGGCCGGGCCCGGGAACTCACCCTGACCGCCGCCGATCAGCTGGACCTCCGCGGGAAGAGCCCCGAACCGAGGCATCTGGCCTTGTACGGGGTGCTGATGTGCTCGGCGGGCTACGCCGCCGCCCGGGCCAGCGACCACGACCGCGCCAGCGATCTCCTGAACGAGGCCAGTGCGACCGCGACCAGGCTCACCGACAGCTCAGCCCGGCAAGCGCTGGCCGCCAATGTGGTCAGCCACCGGGTCTCCGCCGAGTATGTGCTGGGCAACGCCGGTTCTGCCCTGCAGCACGCCCGCATCGCGCGGCTCGGCCAGTTCGCCGACACCGAACGACGTGCCCGGTTTCTCGTCGATGTCGCTCTGTGTTTCGCGCAATGGAACAAGCCCGACCGCGCATACCGGACCCTGCTGGCTGCCGAACGGACCGCGCCCGGTGAAGTCCGCACCCGCGCGGCTGTCCGCCACCTGGTCAGCGAGCTGCTGCAGCATCCCCGGCAGGCATCGCTGCCCGGTCTGCGTCAGCTCGCTATTCGGACTCACGCACTGGCCTAGGCACTACTGAGTCGCGGTCTGGGAAGCCCCCGGGGTGAACAAATGCTCCACCGTAGCCACGGTCCAATCCCACACCCCCGGCACCAGCAGCACCCCCACCAGCGCGAACACCGGGAACACCAGCCGCGTCTCCACCTTCTTCCCGGTGTGCAGCCGGAGCGGCTTCGGCGGGCGGAGTTCGTACCAGGTCTCCCCCGCGATCGGCAGCGGGAACAGGAACGGGCAGCCCGACTCGGTCAGCGAATCGCCGAGGCAATGGACGAAACAGCCCGCCGCGACGGCTGCCCCGAGCCAGCCGGAGATGTCCGCCAGCTGGGCCACCCGGTCGTCTGGCGCGGTGAAGTACCACCAGGCCACCGCGCCGCCGTAGGGCAGCAGCAGCCAGTCGCCGAGAGCGGCGACGGCGAGCAGGAGTCCGAACAACAGCACGCCCAGCACGGCCCAAGCTCCGCCGGCCGAACAGCCGGCGGAGGTAGCCGCGCCGAGGGCGACAGCGAACAGCAGGGTGTGCGAGAGGTGCCGGTGCGTGCCGGTCACCTTTTCGTCTCGCGGGCCCTTCGTCAGGGCGTATACAGCTGCAGACACTCGGCGCAGCAGCCAGGACAGCGCGCCGGTCAGCCAGCCGAAGAGGCGGGTCGCGCTGGCGCTGGGATGGTCAAGGTCCGGCAGCAGCGCGAACCCGGCCGTGGTGGCCGCGAAGACCACCGCCTGGTGCACCGTGCCGACGCCGACCGCGGGTGCCAGGGCGAGCCCCGCGCACCAGCCGGTCAGGGCGTGCGTGCGCCCCATCATGATGGTTATCCCCCAGGTCGCGGACCACTTTCAATCCGCGCGACCGTATCGGGAGATCAGGCCGGAGGTTCCTCCGACACGCTCAGGTGTTCGGCCACGCCGGTGAGCTCGATCACCCGGCTGACCGCCGGGCTCGGCACGACCTCGAGTTCGACGTGCTGTTCCCCGGCCTGCCGCTGGGCGTGCAGGACGACGTTCAGCGCCGAAGAATCGAAGAAGGTCACCCCGGTGAGGTCGGCAACCACGCGACGGGAATTCTTGTCCGCGATCAACCCGGCAAGAGCTTCCTGCAGCTGCGGGCTGGTGAGCAGATCGAGTTCACCCGTGACCACCACCCTCGGCTCGGCGGCCGCGGTGTCCAGCGTGATGCCGAATCCGGGCGGAGTGGCGTTCTGGTCGGCTGCGGGCATGCAGTTTCTCCTCGTCAGGCGCTGCTCCTGCGCCGGTACGCGCCTGTAGTACTCAAGCGGCAACCGTGTCACGGTCCCAAGCATCTGGAGACTCAACCCTAACCCAGTGGGTGACTGAGTCCGCGTCGGCACTTGGCTACACCTTGGTACGCGAGAGACCGGCGGACGCACAACACCCCGCGCACCGCAGGTGGGCGCGCGGGTCGTGGGGTCGGAGCGCTCAGGCGGACACCGTCTTGCGCTTCGCTCGCCGTTCGCGCATGAACAGCTCACGGCGCTCGATCTCGCCGAGCCCGCCCCAGATTCCGTACGGCTCTTCGACGGTCATCGCGTGCTTGCGGCACTGCGCCAGCACCGGGCAGGTGTGGCAGATCGCCTTCGCGCGGGACTCGCGGCGCTCGCGCGCGGAGCCGCGCTCATTGTCGGTATGGAAGAACAGGCTGCTGTCCGCCCCTCGGCACGAGCCTTGAAGCTGCCACTCCCACTCCTCGGCCACCACGTTCGGCAGTCGGCTCACGTCAGCCATGTCGTCCCCACCTTTCCCGGGATGCACTCGACCGCTACATGCCCGCCGGTCGCGGCGGTCAAACCCGGGTTTGGTTTGCTCACCCCCCGGGCATGTGGCAGATCGGGCACGAAAGACTGGCGTGGCACGCCGGAGAGAGGACAGCACGTGGAGGAGAACGCCCCGCTCGAGCGCGAGGACGCACAGCTCATCGAGGTGCGGACGGCGGCTATCCCGCACGTGGTGCCCACTCTGCGCACCATCGTCGCCGACATCGCCATGCGGCAGGACTTCGACCTGGACGCGGTCGAGGACCTGCGGATGGCTGTGGACGAGGCCTGTTCGATGCTGCTGCCCTCGGCCGCTGACGGCAAGCTGACCTGCGTGTTCTCCTGGCTCGAGGGCCGGATCGAGGTCACTGTGTCGGTGGTCTCCGACCGCGCCGACCACGGCGACGAGACCGGTCTGTCCTGGCAGCTGCTGACCGCGCTCGCGACCTCCGCGCGGCGCACCGTGACCCCGGCCAACGGCCGGTACCTCTCCCGGGTGCAACTGGTCCGGGAGAGTGAGGCGGCCAGCTCGTGACGAACCCCGCCGGCGGCGACAAGCCCACCGACGTGGCAGCACTGTTCCACGAGCTGACGCAGCTGCCCGACCGTTCGCCCCGCCGCGAGGAGATCCGGGACCGGCTGGTGCGCGAGCACCTCGAACTGGCGCGCAACCTCGCCCGGAAATTCCGCAACCGCGACGAGGCGATGGACGACCTCGTGCAGATCGCGACCGTCGGCCTCATCCACGCGGTGGACCGCTACGACCCCACGCAGGGCACGGACTTCCTGGCCTTCGCGGTGCCGACGATCTCCGGCGAACTGCGCCACCACTTCCGCGACAACAGCTGGTCGGTCCGGGTGCCGAGACGGCTCAAGGAACTCAACGCGACAATCTCGGCCGCGCGCGAGGAGCTGACCGTGCGGCTGTCCCGCGCGCCGAAGCCCAGTGAGATCGCGCGCCATCTCGGCGTGCCGATCGAGGACGTCTACGAGGGTCTGCGGGCCGGGCAGGGGCGTTACGGGGCCTCGCTGGACAACCTGCTGGAGAACTCCGCGCACACGCGCTTCGGCGCGCCGGACGCGAACCTCGGCCAGGCCGAACTGCGCGAGGCGCTGCGGCCGATGCTGGACAGTCTTCCCGAGCGCGAGCGCAAGATCGTGGCGTTGCGATTCGGGTCCGGGATGAGCCAGTCGGACATCGCGCGCCGCGTCGGGGTTTCGCAGATGCAGGTGTCCCGATTGCTGGCGGCGACGCTGAAAAAGCTGCGTACCGGACTGGCCGAGACTGACATCACCGAGGGCACCTGATTCGCCTTCGGCCGAGTTGGGTAAACACCACATGCGAGCACAGCGGTCGGGAGGTGCGAAAGCCATGACGACGTCGAGGATGCCAACCAGGAGCACCGGGGCGGCCGCCGCTACCGTGCGCCTGGAGCTCCCGGACGACGTCACCGCGCCCGCCATCGCGCGAGCCCAGGTCCGCGCCGCGCTCGCCCAGCTCGACGTTCCCGCCCAGGTGTGCGACGACGTGCTGCTGGCGACCTCCGAGCTCGTCACCAACGCCTTCGAGCACGGCGACCGGCCGGATCGGCTGGAGCTCCGGCTCGAGCACGGCGAACTGATGGTGCGGGTCTTCGACACTTCCGCCGCCATTCCGCAGCTGAAAGAACCGGCCGCCCCGTCCGCGGCGCGCAGCCGGGGACTGCAGCTGGTGCGCGCGCTGTCCCGGCGCTGGGGCTACGACCCGGCCGAGGGCGGGAAGTGCGTGTGGGCGGCGTTCGGCATCGGCTGACGACGCCCGCCCACCGCGAGCCCGGCCGCGCCGAGTGCGCCCAGTCCGACGCCGAGCCAGCCCGCGATCATCCGCGGCCGTTCGGCCGCCGCGCAGCCGTCCTCGCCGTGCGCCTCGGCGATCAGCCAGCCCTCCGGAGCGCTAAGCGCCGTGCCGCAGCCGATCCGGACGCTCGTGGTGTCGATCGGCGGATCGCCTTGGCCGAACATATTCGCCGGCAGTCCCAGCATCTGGTCGCTGCGCGTTCCGTAGATCGTCCGGACGTCGGTGGGGTTTCCGTTGCCGTCGAGGTAATAAAGGGCAGTCACCGGCAGCAGGAAGAACACGATCCCGGCGACGAAGGCCGCCGCGCTCGCGAGCCCGATCCACCGCGCCGGACGCCGGGCGAGGGCCGTCCGCGGTTCCCCGGGGAATGCCTGGTGAGCCGGGCCGGGGAACGGCGTGGGGCGGGGATCGTCGGTCATCGTCGAGCCTCCTGATCGGGAGTTGCCGACCCGGTTGTAGTCCGGTCCGCCGGGACGGGTCCCCGGCTCGCCCCGCGCCGCGAAAGTCCGTGAGGGGAACCCTGAGGGACTCTGATTCCCTCAGGGTTCCCCTCACGAACATCAAGCATTCGCACGCCAGCAGGGCGGCGCTGTCCGGTTTTGTCTCGTTCGCTCCCGTTGCCGGTGCCTTACGCTCGCCGGATGCTGGACGCAATCGGGGTGACTGGGGACGAGGAGCGGGTCTACCGGCTCCTCGTCGGGATGTTCGACGCCGGACCGCGTCAGGTGGCCGAGCAACTCGGGCTCAGCCCGGCGCAGGTGTCGGCGATCCTGCGTTCGCTGCACGCCAAGGGGCTGGTCAGCCTGGTCGCCGGGGATGAGCCGAAGTACGCGCCGTCGCCGCCGGACGTCGCGTTCGGGCCGTTGCTGATGCGCGGGCAGGAATCGCTGGAGTGGGCGCGCACCGCGGTGAGCCGGATGGCCGAGGAGTACCGCGGGGGCGCGCGGCGGCGGGACGCGACGCAGCTGGTCGAGGTGATCACCGGCAGCGCGGCGATCCGGCAGCAGCTGACGAACATCCAGGTCGGCGCCCGGCACGAGCTGCTGTGGTTCTGCCGGGCCGGGCACATCGCGATGGCGTCCGGCGAGAACGCCGACGAGTACGACGCGCTCGCCCGCGGCGTGCGGTACCGGGTCGTCTACGCGCGGGCGATGCTGGAAGAACCCGGCATGATCGAGAACGTCGCGCACGGGATCCGGCACGGCGAGGAGGCGCGGTCGTCGACCGTCGTTCCGGTGCGGCTGGCGATCGCCGACGGCACCATCGCGTTGTGCCCGCTGGTACAGAACCTCGACGGCTCCGGCGAACCGACCGCCGCGCTGATCCGCGACAGCAGCCTGCTGGCCGCGCTGATCGCGTTGTTCGAGAGCTATTGGGAACGCGCGTGGCCGCTGCGCGCGGACGGCACTCCGCAGGACGCCGAACGAACACCCGGCGGTTCCGGGCCGGATCGGGACGAGCTGCATCTGTTGTCGCTGCTGGTCGCGGGGGTCACCGACAAGGCGATCGCGACCCGGCTCGCGGTGAGCCAGCGGACCGTGCAGCGCCGGATCCACGACCTGATGACCCGGATGAACGTGCAGACCCGGATGCAGCTGGCGTGGGAGGTCAGCAGGCAGGGCTGGCTCGACGAGCCTGCGGCAGCCGGATAACCGCGAGGGTTATCCGGCTGCCTCTTTCTCAGGAGAGCCCGTAGGCCCGGATCACTGTCTGCTGCACCGCGTTCCCGTCGGCGTCGGACCCGTGCACGCGCAGGGAGACGAAGCCGTTGGTCCGGTCCAGCCGCGGATGGTCGACCACGGCGCGGAAACGGCCGTCGCCGATGCCGTCCACCCGCTTGACGTTCGTCCACGTGCGACCGTCGTCATAGGACACTTCGACGGTCAGCCGCGGATTCTTCGGCACTGCCATGCCGTCCTGGTTGCGGACGGTGAACTCGACCGGAAGCGAACGTCCGGCGCGCGCCTTCTGCGTCAGGTCCGTCTGCACGCCGTAATCCACCTGCAGCAACGGAAGCAGGTCCGTTTTGCCTTCGGCGGGCCGCTTCGACCCGAAGGTCCACGACGTTTCGGTGTGCGTGCCGTACGCCCAGTCCGGAGTGGACTTGGTCAGCGACAGGTCGAGCCGGTACTTCGCCGGGTCCGCCGAGGCCGGGAACTTGCCCCACGCCGCCGGGCCTTCCTTGACGAGATTTCCGTCCTGGTAAAGCTTCGCGCTCACCTGGTCCGGTTCGTCATCGCCGATACCCGATTCGGAAAACGCGTAATGCGACGTTTCCGGGTCGGCGAACTCCGGGATGCGGAAGGCGAACGTGTCGCCGGTGCGCGACGTTTCCAGTCCCGCGCCGCGCGGGATCGCCGGCCGGACCACCGGCGCGTACCAGTTTTCCGTCGCCCGCTGCCCGGCCTTGAACGTGTGCGGCTGTTCGAGCATGCCGACCGCGAGCGGCTGGAAAGTGTCCCAGCTGAGCTTGTTGTTCACCCGGTGCTGCCAGATCGTCTCGTCGGTCGAAACGATTTCCTCGCGGGCCGTTCCAGTGTGCGCGTACCGCTGGTACTGGTTGATCGCGGTCTTTTCCCAAGGCCGCCAACCGAAACGCTGTTCGGAAAGCCACTCGTCCTTGCCGGTCGCCCGGTAATTCGCGGTGACCGTCGCACTGTTGCGGTCGCTGACCTGATAGACGATCTTCTGCGGAATCTGGTCGTGCGTCACCTGCATGATGTCGTACAGGTACGGGCTCACCGGCGTGCCCTGCAGGAACATGCTGGTGAAACCGTATTGGGCGCGGTCAGCCAGCTTCATGCCTTGGTCGTTCGTGATCAGCACGGCGGGAATCGGCAGGCGATTGCCGCGCGGCTGCCAATGCCCGTACGTGTGCTCGTCGGGCAGGCTGACGACCATCACCATCGCGGCGCCAGCGGCAGCGGCCTGTTTTGCGGCGGTATCCGGGTTGGTGCCGTCCTTCGCGGGGGTCACCAACGCGATTTTCCCGCGCGCCTTGGCGTATTGTTCCGGTTTGTCGGCAGCGACCGGGACGACGCCCAGCCACTTGAACCCGGAAATCGCCGGGGACGACGCGTAGTAGAACAGTTCGGTCTTGATTCCCAGCCACGGCAACGTGGTCGCGGTCAGCATCGGCGCGGTGAGCTGCCACCGGGTGCCGAATTCGAACGTCCCGTTCTTCACCTTGTCCGTCGGCGTCACGTAGATGTGCCGGACGCCGGGGAATTCCATGACGTAGTTCGAGATCTTGCGCGAGCCGAATTCGCGGTGCGCGTAGCTGCTGATGATGTTTTCCAGCGTCGACGGCCGCGGCGTCTTGATCTCCACCGGCACCGCGCTCCGCGCGTCCATCACCAGGTTCAGGTCCCCGGTCAGGGAGAACTCGGGTTTGAGCACGATCGCGAGTTCCTCGTCCGGAGCCCGTCCGGTGTGGAACATCGCGCGGGCGTAGTAGGTGCCCTCCGGCAGTTCGGTGACGAACGGGTGATCGCTGACGACGTCCCGCACGATGTCGTAGCGCATGTCGTCGCCGAAGATCTGGAGATCCATCGGATACGCCTTGCCGTCGCGGCCGATGCCGGTGACGCTCACCTTGTGCTTCGGCGGTTCCTTCACCAGGCCGACCGTCGTGTGCACCGCGCCGACGAGAACGCTGCCGGTGTAGTTGCCCGGCACCAGCGCGGCCGAGTCGACGGTGATCGCGACCGTCGCGGTCCCGTTGGCCGGTACGTCCACAGTGGACTTTTCGAGCTTCACCGCGGCACCCGGCGTGGCACCGTCGCCACGGCGCAGGTCGAGCTTCGGGGTGATGGTGACCGGTGCGGAAGTCGTGTTGGTGTAAGTGATTTCCTTGCGCACCGGGCCACTGCCGCTGGTGACCGGGCCGAGGTTCAGCGTGCCGGTCGCGAAGACGCCGGGATGCACGGCCGCGGCAGCGACGTCCACTCGGCCGCCACCCTGCTGGAAGGCGTTAAGCCCCGCAGACGGTTTCGACGTACTGGCCAAGCCATCCTTGAGCTGCTGCGCGGTCCATTGTGGATACCGCTGCGCCAGAATCGCCGCCGCGCCAGCAACATGCGGCGTCGCCATCGACGTGCCGGACGCCGCGGTGTAGTACTGGTCCACCACTTCACCGAGCGAGGTGCCAGCCGCGCGCGCCGCGACGATTCCCACGCCGGGCGCGGTGATGTCCGGCTTCACGGCCTGGTCGCCCTGCCGCGGTCCCATGCTGGAGAACGGGGCCAATTCGTCCTTGCGGTCCACCGCACCGACGGTCAGCGCGGAATCCGCGGTGCCCGGCGCGCCGATGGTCGACGCGCCGTTCTGGCCGTCGTTGCCCGCGGCGACCACGAACAGCGCACCGGTGCGAGCAGTAAGTTCGTTGAGGCCGACGCTGAGATCGTCCGTGCCGTCGGTCGCGTCGCCGCCGAGGCTCATGTTGATCACCTTGGCGCCGGAGTTCGCGGCCCACTCCATCCCTTGCAGGACTTCGGAAGACGAGGCCGTGCCGTCGTCGCCGAGCACCTTGCCGACGTACAGCTTCGCGCCCGGAGCCGCGCCCTTGCGCGTGCCGCCCGCGGCCGCGCCGCTGCCCGCGATGGTCGCCGCGACGTGCGTGCCGTGGCCGAACCGGTCGATGACGTCCGGGCTGGTCGAGAAGTTTTCCGACTTCGCGACCTTGCCCGCGAGGTCCGGGTGATGGGGGTCGTAGCCGGTGTCGAGCACGGCCACCGCGACGCCGGATCCGTCGAACCCGGCCGCCCACGCCTCCGGCGCCCCGATCTGCGGGACACTGCGGTCGAGCGACGCGTGCACCTTGCGATCCAGGGTAATCCGTTCCACCGCACCGGAAGCCGCGCGCGGACCGGTGAAGGACTGCCAGAACTCGCCGGCGCGCTTCTTGTCTTCCCGCAACGCGCGGCCGTTCACACTGGGCAGTTCGGCGCCCTGCGCGGTGGCCGTGAACGCCGGCGCGGCCGCGATCGAGACACCCTTGGCGTAGTGCGCGATCATCGGCACCGTCGGGCTCGACTCATCGGCGTAGCCCTGCGCGATCAGGTCGGTGACGTTGAACAGCGCTTTGTCGAGGCGTTTGTCCGCCACGAGCGACACCGCGTCGGCCGGGATGACCTGCAGCTTTCCGTCCACTTCGGACTGCGTGAAGCGGATGTTCTCCCGCCCCTTGCCCGGTCGGACTGTCGCGATCTGCCGTCCGCCTTGGACGCTTTCGACTTGCACGACGTCACCGGTGAGCAAGGTGACCGTGTGCCGCTCACCGGGACCGGATGCCGGTGAACCGCTCGCAGGCTCGGCCGCCGCGGGCACCGCTTGGCCGAGTGTCGCGACCAGTGCGCCCGTGCAGCCGAGAGTGATGGCTCGTGATCTCCACGTCATCGCACAAGATTCGGGGCGAGCCGGGGTTCACGTCACTACCTCTCGGTGTCGCGGTTGTGACATGTCGCAACTGGGACAACGCCTGGTTAGCCAGCCACTGTCGCGTAATAGGCCATTAGGCGGTCTGCCAGTTCGTCCGGACGGCTCAGCAGCGCGAGATGGGATCCCGCCATCTCGTCCGCGTCGATCCCCAGCCGCTCGCGCGCGACGCGGCGCAGCAGGTCGGCGGAGAAGAACCGGTCGTCGCGGAAGAGCAGCACTTTTGTCGGCACGTCCGGCAAGCGCTCGCCCGGCCACGCCGCGCTGTACTCGGCGCTGTTCTGATCCCGGCCGCGGCGCTCGTTCTCCGCCGCCAGGTCGGCCGGGAGGTCCGCCATGAACTGCTCCGTGACGCTCAGCCCCTCGGCCGACTCGAAGCCGACATTTCCCCACCACTCGCCGGGAGCCTCGCCCGGCGCGGGCACCATCCCGGCGACGAACACGAGAAGCCGCGCGCCGACCCGTTCCGCCACGAGCGGCGCGGTGAACCCGCCGTAGGAATGACCGGCCACGACGACGTCCCGCGCATCGCCGATCGCCGAGACGACAGTGTCGGCGAAGTCGGCGAGCGTGGCCTGCGGGTTCTCGATCGGCAGATCCGGGGCCACGACGTCGTGCCCGGACGCCTTGAGCCGCTCGGCGACCAGGTGCCAGTCCCAGCCGCTGCCGCCGCCCCCGTGGATCAGTGCGAAAGTCGCCATGTCGCCCAGCTTGTCACGCAGGGCAGCGCTTGAGCATGTCCTGCAGCGCGTTCTTCTCCATGTCCGTGATCGTCAGCCCGTAGAAGTGCTTCACGGTGACCCAGTCGGTCGCGTACGTGCACCAGAACGACACCAGCGGCGGCTTCCACTCGTCCGGAGCCTTGTCGCTCTTCTGGCGGTTCACGCTCGCCGTCACCGCGAACAGCTGCGGCCGCGTGAGGTCGTTCGCGAACTGCTCGCGCTTCTCCTGCGTCCAGTCGCGCGCGCCGCTCACCCAGGCCTGGCCGAGCGGGACCATGTGGTCGATGTCGAGCTGAGTCGCCTTGGTCCAGGTCTGGCCGTCGTACACGCTGACCCAGGTGCCCGCCGTCGGCTTGCAGTCGCTGCCCGCCTTGACGTCCTTGCCCGCGCGCTTGAGGACGACCTCGCGCGTGTCGCAGCTGTCGCCCTGGCTGTCCCAGTGCTTGAACTTGTCTCGCGAATAGCCGGTCATATTGCCGCGGGCGCCGATTTTCAGCTCGGACAGCTGCTTCGTCGCGTCCGCCGCGGACGCCGGTGCGGCCTCGGACTTGGTGTCGCCGACTTCGCGCTGGCCGTACCAAAACCCGACGACAGCGATGAGCAGCACGACCGCGAGCAGCACGGTGCGCTTGGTGGGGAACGGCCGGGCCATGGTGCGCGGGATCCTCTCGGGCGGGGAGTTCGGGGAGCCGGAGTATGCCTGTCGCCGGGCCGGTAATCGCGCAGACACTCTCGGCAGTGCCCGAGGCGTGGCAAGGACCACGTCGGACCAGTTGTTGGCCGCCAACGAAAAAGACCTGATCAGCGGGGGTGGATAACGCTCCCGAAGGTGTCACGTCCGCGACGGGCGAAACGACTGTCTTGGCAGGGGGCCGGAAAGGAGCGGGTCCGAGATGCCCGGGCGGCTGCGGAAGTGGAACACACGCGTCGATGACTACCTGCGCCGGAAGGCGGCGGAGGGCGGCAACGTCGTCGCGATGGCGCGCGTCGCCGCTGACCTGCGCGAACGCGGCGATTCAGCGGAGGCCGAGGAGTGGTACCGCCGAGCCGCGGCGGGCGGCGACCGCATCGCCATGACCGCGCTGGCGCATCTGCTGGCCGAACGCGGCGCCGAGGACGAGGCCGCCCGCTGGTACCACGAAGCCGCCCAGGCCGGTGAGCCGCACGGGATGCTCGGCTACGCGCGGACCTGCGAAAACCAAGGTCACCTCAACGACGCCGAGCACTGGTATGCCGCCGCGTTCCAAGCCGGTGCGACGGAAGCGGCCGGGCTGCTCGGCCATTTGCTCGTCGAAGACGGCCGGTACTCCGATGCCGAGGGCTGGTGCCGCAACGCCGCGGAAGACGGCGACTCGACGGCGATGTTGGACCTCGGCCTGGTCCTGCGAGAACTCGGCGCGCCCGACGAGATGGCGCGCTGGTGGCGGGCCGCGGCGGACGCGGGCGAACTCTCCGCGACCTGCCTGCTGGGCCGGGAAGCCGAGCGGGCCAACCGAGAAGGCGACGCCGAACGGTGGTTCCGTCGCGGTGCGAAAGGCGGCCACATCGAGGCGAAGGTGCGGCTGGGGCTGCTGCTGCATCGCCGGGGCGACCTCGAAGAGGCGGAGAACTGGTACCTCGAAGCCGCCGAGGCGGGCGACGCGGCGGCGATGACCAACCTCGGCGTCCTCGCCCGCAACCGCCGCGACGACGGCGAGGCCGCGGCCTGGTACCGCAAGGCCGCCGAGCACGGCAGCATCCCCGCGCTCACCAACCTGGGACATCTCGCCGAATCCCGCAGCGACCTGGCACAGGCCGAACGCTGCTTCCGGGTCGCCGCCGAGACCGGCGACGTGCAGGGAATGCTGAGCCTCACCCGGATGCTGCGCGCCCGCGGCGCGACCGCCGAGGCCGACCACTGGCAGGCACTCGCCGCCGACCGTCCACAGTAGACACAGTTTTCCCGGGGTCGATCTCCGGGATCTTCCCGGATGTCCCCCAGCACGTGCGCGGCTAGCGTCGATCGGGTGTTCAGACGCGTGCTTCTCGCCGTCCTCGCCGGGATAGCGGTGTTCCTGGTGCCGTGGACCGTCTACCTCGGACTGACCCTGCCCGAGCACTTCGACACGAGTCAGTGGCGAGTCGCCTGGGTCGGCTTCGACATCGTCCTGCTGCTGTGTTTCGCCGCGTCCGTGCTGCTCGGGATGCGCCGAAGCCGCGCCGCCGTGCCGATGCTGGCCGCGACCGCCGCGCTGCTGTGCTGCGACGCCTGGTTCGACGTCGTCCTCGACTGGGGCGGCTCCGACCAGTGGGCCAGCCTCGGCACCGCGCTGCTCGCGGAAGTGCCGATCGCGGTGTTCCTGATGCTGCGTGCGCGCGCTCTGCTCGCCGGCAACGCTCGACCGCGGCCGCTGACCATGAACGACATCACGGTGCGCACGAACCCGAACTACCAGCGGGTGCTTCGGCTCCTGCCCGCCACTTCGGCCGAACTGCGCGCGCAACTCCCCTCGATCGACGTCCCGGCCGCGCTGCTCACCCTGACCCACGCCGGGTACACGCGGCGCACCCGCGACGGCCGCTGGCACCCCGTG
Organism: Amycolatopsis halotolerans; assembly: GCF_042647905.1. Lineage (NCBI taxonomy): Bacteria > Bacillati > Actinomycetota > Actinomycetes > Pseudonocardiales > Pseudonocardiaceae > Amycolatopsis > Amycolatopsis halotolerans. The sequence continues at coordinate 259,789 of NZ_JBHRWI010000027.1, read as the reverse complement.
CCGCAAAGCACGAACGAGGCGAAGCTGGAGGACTACCCCGAGGAGGACCGGCCGAGGCTGGCCGCCTACCTGGACGCGAAGTACGACCACGAAGTGCGTTTGATGGCCTGGGCGGTCGAGCACCGCGACACCTTCGACGACTGGACCGCCGGGAGCCGCGCCGGGATGCGCCTGAGCTACAAGGACTTGAAGGAGTTCGAGGCGGAGTACCTGGAACTGGTGCACCGCTACGCCGCCCGCAAACCCGGACCGTCCGACGAAGCGCGTGACCTGGCCGTGCGGTTCTACGCTTTCCCGGAACCGAAACCCGCTGAGCTGGCGTAGTTTCGAGGCATGATCCATCACGTGCAGGTCGCCTGCCCAGCGGGCGCGGAGGACGACGAGCGCGCGTTCTACACCGGTGTGCTCGGCTGGCCGGAACTGCCGAAACCGCCGCTGCTGGCGGCACGCGGCGGTTGCTGGTTCCGGGTTCCCGGCGTCGGCGGCCCGGACGGCGAACTGCACGTCGGTGTCGAGGCGGATTTCCGTCCGGCACTCAAGGCGCACCCGGCTTTCGTCGTCGACGTGGACGGCGTCGCAGCCGCGATCGAAGCCTCCGGACGGTCCGTGACCTGGGCCGATCCGGCGGAAATCCCCGGCAGGCGGCGGTTCCACACCTTCGACCCGGTCGGCAACCGGCTGGAGTTCCTCGCCGGCTGAGCCGCCTACAGTGTGGGGATGGGCCAGGAGGCGGAAGAAGCCGAGCAGCGGATCACGCGACGTTTGCGTGAGCTCCGCCTGGAACGCGGGCTCACGCTGGAGAAAGCCGCCGCCGCTGCGGACATCACCCCTGGCTACCTGTCGCGCGTCGAGAGCGGACAGCGCGTGCCCAGCCTCGGCACGCTCGTGGTGCTCGCGCGGGTGCTGGACGTCAGCGTCGCCGATCTCGCTGCTTCCGAGGAACGCCGGTCGCCGATCGTCCGGCGCGCGGACGCCATCACGTACGGCACCAGCGGCGCGTCCATGACCCACTTGTCCCCGCCGTCGTCTGGCGTTGAGGCGACACTGGTGACCCTGCGTGGCAAATCCGTCCCGCCGCGCCCCACTCAGCACCGCGGCGAAGAGTGGCTGCACGTGGTCAGCGGCCAGCTCGAACTGACCCTCTCCGGCGAAACCCACCTGCTCACGGCTGGTGACTCGGCCCAGTTCCCCGGCACCACCGAACACACCCTGCGCGGCGCCCCCGACGCGGAAGTGCTCGTCGTCATCGCTTGACACCCATTGTGCCTCAGAGGCACCCTTATTGCCAGACAGGCAATAGTGGGAGATGCTGATGACCGACGCCCCGGTAGCCGAACTCGACCTCGACACGCTGCCCGAGCAGCTGGATTCCGTCGCCGCCGAACGAGCGCAGCGCAAACGCCAGCTCGCCGTCGCCTTCCGCCTGTTCGCCCGGTACGGGTTCGACGAGGGCATCGCCGGGCATCTCACCGCGCGCGATCCCGAGTTCCCGAACCGGTTCTGGGTCAACCCGTACGCGGTGCACTTCTCCCGGATCAAGGTCAGCGACCTGCTTCTCCTTGACGAGAACGGAAAAGTGGTCGAAGGAACGCGGCGCACGAACAAGGCCGCGTTCGCGATCCACTCGACCATCCACGAGGCACGCGAGGACGTCGTCGCCGTCGCGCACGCACACACGATTCACGGCCGCACCTGGTCGGCGTTGAATCGTTTGCTGGACCCGATTGTCCAGGAATCCTGTGCCTTCTACGAAAACCACGTGCTTTTCGACGAGTACAAAGGCCTGGTCCTGGAGCGAGACGAAGGCGTGCGCATCGCCGCGCGGCTCGGGTCCAAACGCGCCGCGATCCTTCGCCACCACGGATTGCTGACCGTCGGACGCAGCGTCGGCGAGGCGGCGTGGTGGTTCATCACGATGGAACGCGCCTGCCAGATGCAACTTCTCGCCGAAGCCGCGGGTACGCCTCGCGTCATGACCGCTGAGGAAGCAACACTCGCCGCCCGCCAGTTCGGCAGCGCGAACATGGCGCGCAACAACTTCCGCCTGCTGGAGGACCTGATCGTCGAACAGGAACCGGACGTGCTGGACTGACCGGGTTCAGTCTCCGACCGCTTCCCGCCCGCGCTTCACGATCAGCGGATCCGGTTCCCCGACCACGTTCGCGTCCTTGCCCTCATACTCGAAGCGCGACAGGAAATAGCGCATCGCGTTGATCCGCGCGCGTTTCTTGTCGTTGCTCTTGATCGTGATCCACGGCGCGAGATCGTTGTCCGTGCGGACGAACATCGCTTCCTTGGCCGCGGTGTAGTCGTCCCACTTGTCGAGCGACTGCAGGTCCATCGGGGAGAGCTTCCACTGCCGCACCGGATCGACCTGCCGGATGATGAACCGCGTGCGCTGTTCGGCCTGCGTCACGGAAAACCAGAACTTCGTGACCGTGATCCCGCTCTCCACCAGCATTTCCTCGAACAGCGGCACCTGGTGCATGAACTGCTCGTACTGATCCGGCGAGCAAAACTCCATCACCTGCTCGACCCCGGCCCGGTTGTACCAGGACCGGTCGAACAACACCATCTCGCCCGCGGTCGGCAAATGCTGGACGTAGCGCTGGAAATACCACTGATGCGCTTCCCGGTCGCTGGGCTTGGCGAGCGCGACCGTCCGGGCGTGCCGCGGATTGAGGTGCTCCATGAACCGCTTGATGGTGCCGCCCTTGCCCGCGGCGTCACGCCCCTCGAAGAGAATGACGTGGCGGCTGCCGGTCTCGCTGATCGAGTTCTGCAGCTTGAGCAGTTCGACCTGCAGCAGGTATTTCGACTCGTCGTACTCCTCGCGCGGCATGCGCTCGGCGTACGGATAGTTCTCCCGCCAGGTGTCGACCGCCTTGCCGAACGCGTCGATCAACACGGGATCGTCGTCGTGATCCTCGCCGACCGAATGCCCGTCGATCTCGAGCCGATCGATGTACTCCCGCACGTCCCGCAACATGCGGCCGACCTTAAGCAGGGCAGGTGAACGGGAGGTGTCTAGACGACGGCCTGTCCCCATGCCCGGGACTTAAGGCGGCGCTGCGGGCGCGGTTTGCCCAGGTCGAAGGACTTGAGCCGGGTCAGACGTCCGTGAGGGGAACCCTGAGGGACTCAGAGTCCCTCAGGGTTCCCCTCACGGACGTCCAGCAAGCGGTCATATGGCCATAAGTCGGGCGTTCCGGCGGCACTGGCGTCCTTTGTGGACTGTCGGCGGGCGTGGGTCGCGCCGCTTAAGTCCCTGGCATTGCAACCTGTCCCTGTGCCGACCAATGGGAGAAAGGGAAACCTTGGCGGAATGCCAAGAGCGCGACCATTAACTGCCAGCATGCCCGTCCGCAACTGGCAACGGAAGACACACCACACATCCGAGTGATGTTTCCCTTCACTTAAGCAAGTTCCGACGTCTACCCAGCGATGGGTTTGGCCACCGGGCCTCACCCCGGTCCCCTCTGGAAGGGAGCCCAGCCGGTGTTCTACCTGGTGGTCGCAGCCGCTGCCTCGGCAGCGACGGCTGCCGCACGCCCGATGTGGTGCCTGTTTCGGTTATCGGCTTGCGTGCTGGTCCGCCTGGTCGAACAGAAACGGGCGGTGCGTCTCGCCGAAGCCGTGCTGGAAAGCGGTCGCGACGACGGTGACTGGCAGGTGCGCGCGGGCGGGCTGGACGTCTCGATCCGCCGCCGCGACCAGGACGAGGTCGGCGGAGAGTGACCGATCACGTTCCGCCGGGCGCGATCCAAGATCCTCGCGACGTCGCGGCGTTCACGCAGTTCGTGCGCGAACATCACTCGTCACTGCTGGGGCTGGCGCGCACGATCTATCCCACCGGCGACTACGAACTCGCGGTCAGCGACGGACTTCTGCGCTTGTGCAGGCACTGGCACTCCGTTACCGGTGATCGGGTCGCGTGGACGAAGACCGTAGTCCGAAGGCTGGCCATCGACCTGCGCCGGCGGAGCCGCGAGGAAGCCACGGAACTTCACGAGCACGATCCGCCGCTGTGGGCGGCCGCGACGCCGATCGACGGGCGGCTCGAACTGAACGAAGTACTGGAACTGCTGCCGACTCTGCCCCCGCGAGAACAGGCCGCGCTGCTGTGGAGCGCGTTCGGCTACCAGAACTCGGAAATCGCTGATCGGATGACCATCTCCGAAGCTTCCGTCCGATCTTATCTCGCTCATGCCCGGAAGCGCATTCGCGAAGGATTCAGCCGTCCTCCGCAGACACGCTCGAGCCGCCTCGCCACCGAGAAGGAGATCTAAAGTGGACAGTCGATCTTCTTCCGGTCCGCTCAACGCGATCAATCCCGGAGACCTTGGGCTTGCCGCGCTCGCCAGCGCGCTCTCCGCTCCGGTCAGCGAAGCCGAGCTTGCGTTTGTCCAGGCGATAAACGACGAACTCGCCGCGGAGTCACACTGGGGCCTGGTGCTCGTGGTTCGCCTGCCACACCACAGCGATCCGGAGAACGGACTTACCCCTGAGCTGACAGTCGAGTTGCATGAAGCCTTCTCCCGGCGAATAAAGGGCGTGCTCTACGAACACCCGAAGACAAGCGTGCACTCAGATGGCGCTGATCTGCTCGTGTACGTTCCCGACGCCGGCGCGGAACTGGATCTGACCACCGCCGCGGAGCAACTGTCCCCTGCCTTGAACGCACCCATGTCGCTCGACGACCAGACTGCCGTGTTCAAGCCACCGTTCGGAATCGCCGTCGCACGTCCTGGTTCAGACCTCGGCGAACGCGCCGCCACAGCCAGGACGGGCCTCCCGGACAAGGTAAAGATCCATTGGCCGAACGCACGCGGCACAAAGAACGTCTTACGGCCCGCCACGCTTCTCAGCCAAGCCAGGGAAGCCATCGCATCCGGCAGACACACAGTCCGCTACCAATTCATCGAGGACATCGGTTTCTCCGGCGCGATCGGTGTACGCGCGGTCGCGTGCTGGCTCGGCACCGCCAATACCCCGCATCCGCTGAGCGAGCTGAGTTCGCTCAGCGACTCGACCCAGCTGGCACCAGCCTTGTTCGACCTCGTGCTTCCCGAGATCTGCGAGACTCTCCGGACCTGGCGTGCTCAGCGGCGTGCCGCGGACCCGCTCCTGCTGCTCGAACTGCCGGTCAGCGTCGTGGCCGACCAGACCTTCGCCGACTCGCTGGCCGAGCACCTGCACCAGGTGCGGGTGCCCGCGCGAATGCTGCACCTCGGCATCCCGTGCGAAGCGCTCGCGTCTCCGCGGATCGACGAACAACTGTTCCGTCTGGCGGACACCGGAGTCAACCTGGCCTTGACCAACTACGGCACTCCCTCCACTCCGCTCTGTCCTCCCGACCGCCACCCGTGGTCGCTCGCTGTAATCCCGCGTTCGGGCGTCCCGGCCTCAGTGTTCGGACGGTCCTTGGACGAAGCGGATCGCCGTACCTTCAGCTGGCTGGAGAAAGCGGCGGAGCACCTCGACGCCCGGCTTGTCGTGGAGGGCGTCGAGCTTGCCCATGCGCGGAAATTGCTGCCCCGCGGTTGTTTGTACATGCCCTCCCGCGACCTGAAAGTCGCCCAGGCGCAGCTCGCGGGCACGGCGTGGAAAGGGCCGGGGCACGCTGAGCTGGTCCGGAAGCAGGCGCTGGCTGACCAACGCGCCGCGTCGGATTCGGATCCCGCTACTGTGCCCCGCCCTCGCGGCTGAGCCTTAGCCCAGGAACTTCAGCAAGTCCGCGTGCGCCGTCTCGGGTTGTGGCAGTTGCCAGACCCGCAGGCGGTGCAACTGCTCGACCGTGAGCGGTTTGGTGAAGTCCACTCCGTACTCTTCGCCGCTGATTCCGTTGAACCGCAGTCCTTCTGGCGGAAACCCAGTCCCGAGCACAACGAGATTCGCCTGATCGCTCACGGCAAGCCACGCCCCGGCGAAGTGCAGGACAGCCGCCTCGACCTTGGTGTCCCGCACCGTCCAGCGCACTCGCGGCCACTCCGCTCTGCGCTCGGCCTGTTCGGTGAGGTGCCGCCACACCGCCGCGCCGACGCGACTGCGGTCCGGCATCGTGCCTACCGGCTCAACGATGTTCATCAACTGCCCGAGCGGCCAGCGGAGTTCCAGCCGCGGTGTCGTTCCGACAAGCGCCGCCCGGTCGCCTTCTTCCGTCCGGTGTCCCAGCCAGTAGACCCCGCCGGTCGGAGTGCCGTCGACCGTCGCGATCCATCGGCGGTGCTGCTGCGGCCATTCGATATCGAAGACCTCGCCGCTCGCCGCGGCTGCGCCTTGTGCGGATCCGTCGAGCCGTTCTGCCTGCATAGCTGAAGTTTATTCGCCTCGGCGATATAGTCGGGCGGAGCCAGGTTACGGTGCCCGGTTCGCCGGGCGGAGGGCTGGGATGACCGACAACGAACCGCCCACGAATCCCTTCCCCGCGAGTGGTTACCCGCCGCCTGCGAAACCCCGGCGAACCGGCTGGATCGTCGGCGGGATCGCCGCGCTGGTGGCCGTGCTGGGAATCGGGATCGCCGTCGGCGTGGTCGCCGGACAGTCCTCGGAGCGCCCGCCGGAACCGGCCGCCGCGCCCGGTTATTCGATGGACCACGTCGGCAATGCCTGCGATCTCGTCGATCCCGCTCCGCTGCGGAAGTGGTCGCCCACCCCGAAAGGCCCGCCCGAGCACAAGGAACTCCGCCCGAGCAAGCTCGACGCAGGCAGTCTGAGCTGCCAGCTGCGCTACTCCAGCGGCAATTCCCTGGACACCGCCGAGGTCATCCTCGACGTCAACTTCACCAACGGAACCGCGCCGTCTTTCTATGACAACTGGAAACGCGGCAACGCCGCCAAGACCGGCGAGGGAAAGGCATCCGGCCCGATCACCGGAATCGGGAGCCAGGGCTTCTGGCACTCCGAGGTCTACGGCGATCTGGTCGCGGACACTCGCTACGTCCTTTGTGTACTGGACGGCAACGTCTCGGTCCGCGTCCGGCTCAACTTCAGCCGCAGCCGCGACGTCGCCCAGGTGCACCGCACCGAAGTCCAGCCGATCGCCGAAGCACAGGCCCGCAAGGCGTTGAGCGGGCTGAAAGGGAACTAGATTTTCCATGCAGCAACCCGGATACGGCTACCCGCGGCCGCCAAAACCCGGCCCCAAAACGGGATTGATCGTAGCCGGTGCGATCGGACTGGTCGTCATACTCGGCGTCGGAATCGCGATCGGCCTCTCCCTCAGCGGCAGCTCATCCCCTGTTAAAGCCCAACCGGCCCGGGTGACCCCGGCCCCGTCCGCCACGCCGTCGCCCACCGCGCCGCCGGGCAAGTACTCGATGAGCGCGATCTCCAACGCCTGCGACCTGCTGGACCCGAAACCGCTGGCGAAATGGTCCTCGACCCCGATCCCGCCGACCCACCGGGAAAACCAGCCAAGCGGCGGCTACGGCGGCGGCCTGACGTGCAGTCTCCGCTACACCAGCACCTCCGCGACCGACGGCGTCGCCACCAACGAGGCCGGAATCGGCGTCCAGGTCGAGTTCACGTCGGCGGGCGAGCCCCCGGCCTACGACAAGTGGAACACCGGCCCGTCGAAGGGCTGGACCGCCGGCACGACCGCCGGACTCGGCACGCGCAATTACTGGCGCGCCGGTGCGGTCACGGAGCCGGGGCCGGGTGCGAGTTACGTCGTCGGGGTGCAGGACAGCAATGTCTCGGTGGAGATCCAGGTTGCCGTCCACCGCGCCCCCGGCGAGGCCCCGCTGAAGATGGACGATCTTTCGTCGATCGCGCAATCCCAGACCCGCGCGGTGCTGGATCGGCTGAAGAAGGCGTAAATGCACAACGGTCCGGGAGCCAAAAGCTCCCGGACCGTTGTTTACTGTCTCGACCAGACAGTGCGCCCAAAGGGATTCGAACCCCTGACCTTCTGATCCGTAGTCAGATGCTCTATCCAGCTGAGCTATGGGCGCGTGTTCAGTTGTTAGCTTAGCACCTGCCGAAACAGGCACCAGCGGAGGCTCCGGGATTTGAACCCGGGAGGGGGGGTTACCCCCAACCGCATTAGCAGTGCGGCGCCATAGACCAGACTAGGCGAAGCCTCCTGGGTCCCAACGACCACTGCTCAGATAGGTTACACACCCCTCCGCCTCCTCCGGAAGGCACCCCCCTCAACGGTGCAGCACCCTCCGTAACCAGGGCGAACGGCCGCCGAGGCCCTCGGCCTCGAAGGTCGCGATGCCGACGCGCGGCAGGGACCCGACGCCCGGGTACACGAGGTAGCGCGGGACCCACCGGGGCTGGAACTTGGCGTTGAACCGGTAGAGGCTCTCGATCTGGATCCAGCGCGAGAAGAAGTGCAGGACCTTCGCCGAGAGGCGCGCGACCGGGCCCGCGCCGATGCGCTGGCCCTGTTCCATCAGGGCTCGGAAGGCGGCGAAGTTCAGTGACACCTGGTCAATGCCGTGCTCGCGGGAGTACAGCAGCAGCTCCGAGATCATCAGCTCGTTGACACCGTTGTCGACGGTGCGGTCCCGGCGCATCACGTCCAGTGACAAGCCCCGCTCGCCCCACGGCACGAACTGCAGCACGCCTCGCACGCGGCCGCCCTGTTCCGCGGTGACGATCACCGAACCGGGGTCGCCCATGCGGCCCAGCGCCATCGAGAATCCGCGTTCGGTCTCGGTGCCACGCCAGGTCGCGGCCAGGTGCACCAGCTCGGACAGCTCGCCGGGGCGCAAGTCCTCCGCCCGGCGCACCAAGACCTTGTAACCAGCCCGCTTCGTCCGCGACGCTGCCTGTCGCACGCCGCGCATCACGCGGCCCTCGAGCGTGAACGTCTTCGTGTCGACGACGGCCTCGTCGCCGATTTCCAGTACCTCCAGGCCAAACCGGGCCCACACCGTCGCGCCCAGCTCGGACGCGCCCATCGCGGCGGGCACCCAGGCGTTGCGCTGGCAGATGTCCAGGTACTCCTCGATCGCGCCGGGCCAGGCCTCGTGGTCGCCGAGCGGGTCGGCGGACGTCAGCGCGACCCCGGCGATCACGCGGAACGTGACGGCCGCCTTGCCGGTCTTGGAGAAGACCGCGAACTTGTCGCGGCGCAGCGCGAAGTAGCCCAGCGAGTCCCGTTCCCCGTGCTGCTTCAGCAACTCGTGCAGCCGCGCCAGTTCGTCGTCGGACAGTTCCGGCGCGGGTTCGGCCGAGCGCAGCAGGAAGTACGCCGACACCAGCACGCCGGTGATGCTGAAGACCAGCCCGATCGACGCGGACAGATCCTCGAACCACATCTCGTGGAACACTGCGGGCCCGCTGACGCCGGTGAGCGCGAGCGCGGACTGGGACAGCCGGTCGACGAAGCTCAACGGATCGAGCATCCGGACGGGCGCGACCGACAGCAGCGCGAAGTTGAGCACGAAACCGGCCAGCACCAGTTGCAGCAGCACTCGCAAAGCGCGCCAGCGGCCGACGGTCGGGTCCGGCCGGGCGATGAAGTACCGCCGCGTGCCGAGAAGTCCGGCGAGCAGCACCATGGACACGACACCGGCACCGAACACATGCCGAAGTCCGAGGTGTGACAACGCCAACAGCGCCGCGAAGCCGACCGCCAGTTGCCAGGCGCGGCGTTTGCGGCGGCGGAGCCCGGCGGCGAGCATGATCAGCAACACACCGGTGACCAGCGCCACAGCGGCCGCGGCAGTGGTGGCTTCGCTCGGCAGCTCCAGCCATTTGGCCACGTGCCCGCGCACGTCGCGGCCCACCGGTACGACCGTGGACACGACCGTCAGCAGGCCAGCGAGCCTGGTTATCCATGTGATCGCGACGACCGACGTGACGCCGGCCGCCTGCCAAGTGTGCTGCGCGCGTGTCCCCGTCACCACGCGTGCAACACGTACGGCCCTGCCATGCTTCCCCCCGTTGGCGCGTTCAGTGCGCGGCGAGCTCCACAAAGGGGGCCAGCGCGGCCGGGTTGGCCAGCGCGTCCCTGCTCACCGCCCTCTCCGGCGCGACTCCGGAGAGGATCCGCTTCACTGGTACTTCGCACTTCTTACCGTTCAACGTACGGGGAATCTCGGAAACGACCATGAACCGATCGGGTACGTGTCGTGGCGACAGTGCGTTGCGAAGCTCTTTCCGCAGGTCAGGCTCCACTTCTTCGAGCGTGGCACCGGCGGTGAGTACTACGAAACACAGCAGTTGCCCGTCGTCGTTGCCCGCCGCGGACGTGTCGATGACCAGCGAGTCGGCGACCTTGGCGAATCCTTCCGCGACCCGGTAGAACTCGGCGGTGCCCATCCGGACGCCGCCGCGGTTGAGCGTCGAATCGCTGCGGCCGTAGACCACCGCCGAACCGCGGCGGGTGATCCGGACCCAGTCGCCATGCCTCCAGATACCCGGATAAGTCTCGAAGTACGCCTCGCGCAGCCGGGATCCGTCCGGGTCGTTCCAGAACGAGACCGGCATCGACGGCATCGGCTCGGTGATCACCAGCTCGCCGACCTCCTCGACCACGGGCTCGCCGTCGTCGTCGAACGCCGCCGCGGCCACGCCGAGCGCGCGGCACGACAGTTCGCCGAGCCACACCGGCACGTCCGGCGCGGCCGCGACGATCGCCGCGCACAGGTCGGTGCCGCCGGAGACCGAGCAGATCTGCACGTCCCGGCCGATCGCGTCGGCGATCCAGCGGAATCCCTCCGAGGACAACGGCGAACCGGTCGAGCCGACCACGCGCAGCGCGCTGAGGTCGTAGCGCTCGGACGGGGCCAGGCCCGCTTTGAGGCAGCTCTGGATGAACGGCGCGGAGGTGCCGAAGTAGGTGACGCGGTGCTGTTCGGCCAGATGCCACAACGCGTTCAGGTCCGGATGGCCGGGACTGCCGTCGTACAGCACGATCGTCGCTCCGACGAGAAGCGCGGAGGCGACGAAGTTCCACATCATCCAGCCGGTGGTGGTGAACCAGAAGAACCGGTCGCCCGGCTCGAGCCCGCTTTGCAGGCCGAGCGCTTTGAAGTGCTCGACGACGATGCCGCCGTGGCCCTGCACGATGCCCTTCGGCAGCCCGGTCGTGCCCGAGGAGTACAGGATCCACAACGGATGCGCGAACTCCACCGGCTCGTACGCCAGTTCGCCGCCCGCGTGTTCGGCGAGCATCGCGTTCCAGTCGATGACGCCGTCGAGCGTCCCGTCTCCTAAGTATTTCACCAAAACGGTGGCTTCCAGCGACGGAATCTGTTCCCGCAGCTGCTGAACAGTGTCGCGGATGTCGAATTTCCGGCCGTTGTAGGCGTATCCGTTCACCGCGATGAGCACCTTCGGCTCGATCTGGGTGAACCGGTCGGCGATCGCACGGATCCCGAAGTCCGGGGAACAGGACGACCAGATCGCGCCGAGACTGGCGGTGGCGAGGAAAGCGATCAGCGTCTGCGGGCAGTTCGGCGCGAGCGCGACGACACGATCTCCTTTGCCGACACCGAAAGCACGCAACGCGGCCCGTGCGGCCGCGACGTGCGCGCGGAGGTCGCCGTAGGTGAATTGCTCGGCGAGGCCGTCCTCGCGGTGGAAGATCACCGCGAGTTCGTCGTCGGCCTTCGTCGCGCCGCCGACGCCAGGGCTGAGCGAGTGTTCGGCGTAGTTGAGCGTGCCGCCGTCGAACCATTTCGCGTCCGGCATCGCGCCGGACAAGACTTCCCGCGGCTGCTCGTGCCAGCGCACGCCGAAGAACTCCGCCACCGCGGTCCAGAACTCTGGAACTCGCTCGACGGAGTAGTGCCACAGGTCGTCGTAATCGGCCAGGTCGACGCCGCGCTCCTCGCGCAGCCACCGGCGGAAGGCTTCGATCTTCGCGTCAGCGACCCGGTTGGGGTCGGGTCGCCAAAGCACCTCGGGAACTGCGGCGTTCTCGGTCACCCGCCGATGCTAACCCCGGGATGCTCGCAAAGTCCTTTTTCGACCGCGCCCACCCCGGCCAGCAGCGCGCGGACGACGTCGAGGACGAACTCGCGCGTCAATTCCCGGTGCCCGAACAGCGCGCGGAACACGACGGGGGCGGCGAACAGGTCCAGCAGCAAGTCGACGTCCTGGCCGGGCCGCAGGTCCCCGCGCTCCCGCGCCTTGCCCAGGGACACGACGCAGGCCTCCCGGCGCGGGGCCCAGAACGTGGTCAGGAAGTCTTCCCGCAGTTCCGGGTCGTCCGCCAGATCGACGGTCAGCGCCGGGAGGACCCGGCCGAACACCGGGTCGGCCAGTCCGATCCGGAGGGCGTCGAGGTGGCCGACGAGATCGCAGCGGGTGCAGCCGGTGTCGATCTCCGCGACCCCGGTGCGCGCCTCGGCCAGCGCCGCGACCACCACGTGCTTCTGGCTTTTCCACCGGCGGCGGATGGCGGGTTTGGTGGTGCCCGCGCGCTGGGCGATGGCCTCCATGGTCAGCGCCGAATAGCCGGATTCGCGGACCAGTTCGCACACCGCGACCAGCACGGCGTGGTCGATCCGCTCGTCCCGTTGGCGCGCCATGGATTCTCCCGCTATTCGTTGAGCAGCACGACCTTACCGAACGATTTCCCGTGCTCCACGTACTGGAGGGCGGCCGCGGCCTCGCCGAGCGGGAACGTTCGGTCGCGCACCGCGGAAAGCTGACCGTCGGCGACGAGGGCGAGGACGCGGTCCCACGACTTCCGGCGTTCTTCCGGCGACACCGAGGTGAGACTGAACGCGAACAGCGTCGGCGACGTGTGGAAGTTGCTCATCAACGGCGCGAAGGCTTCCGGCTCCGGAATGCCTGCGGTCCCTCCACAAAGGACATAGCGGCCGTTGGGACGCAACAGTTCCAGGTGCTCGCGGACCTGCGGACCGGCCACGGTGTCGATGACGACGTCATAGGTCTCCCCGGGACGCTCGCGGGTCCGGTCGACGATTTTCGCGGCGCCGAGGGTCCGCAACCGTTCGCCGTACTCTGCCGAGGAGGTCACCGCGGTGACCTCGGCGCCGCGAGCGTGGGCGATCTGGGTCGCGAGCACGCCGATCCCGCCGCTCGCGCCGCGGACGAGCACCCGTTCGCCTCGGGCCACCGCGGTCCGCTGCACTGCTCCTTCCGCGACCATCGCGTTCACGCCCAAAGCGACCGCGTCGAATGGGTCGAGGCCCTCAGGCACGGGGTAAAGCTGATCGGTATCGGCCACGGCCTGCTCGGCGTAGCCGCCGGAAAGGACCAGCGCCAGCACCCGCTGGCCCTGTTTGGTCCGCCCGGCGATCTCGACGCCGGGCACCGAAGTGGCGCCGTTCCGCAGGTACATGAGGTCGACGTAGCCCACGCCGATCGCCTCGACCTCGACCACGGCTTGCCCTGGACCAGGAGCCGGGTCGGGTGTTTCGGCCAGGACGAGTCGCTGCTGGGGTTCGACGAGCACCGCTTTCACGGGTAGTTCCTCTCGCTAAAACGTTCCGTTCCGGATCGGAACGTTATTCGATCACGCAGCGACCCGTCAAGGGTGCTGCCGGAGATCAGCGGAGGTGCGCGTCGAACCAGTCGAGGGTGCGCTGCCAGGCCTCTTCGGCCGCGCTGGGATCGGCGTCGAAGCGGTGGTTCGCGCCCGGATAGCGCACGACGTTCGTCGCGACTTTCGCCGACGCCGCGGCCTCGCGCAGCTGCTCCACCTGAGCCTCGCCCGCTTCGTCGCCTGAGTCGCCGTACATGCCGAGCCACGGGCTGGTCACGCGGCCGGCGATTTCCAGCAGCTTCGGCAATTCCGCCACCGCCTGGCCGCCGACGCTCACCGCCGCGCCGAACTTGCGGTGCGAGGCGACCACCAGCGCCGCCGTGCCGCCGAGATCGAAGCCGACGACGCCGCGCAGGTCGGCTTCGACGCCGCGATCGGTGAGCCATTCGAGCGTGCGGTCGGTGGCGTCGAGGAGATCGCGCTGAGTGAGCTGTTCGCCGGACTCGATGTGCGGCGTGACGGTGAGCCAGCCTTCGCCGGCGAGGCTTTTGACCAGCAGGAGGACGCCGTCGGTGACCCCGTTGCCCTCGTGCAGGACCACCAGGCCGCCGCGGAGCGCGCCGTCGGGTTCGGCGAAGGTGAGGCGCAGTGTGCTGCCGTCGGTACGCTGGTGATCCACGGTGGTCGTCGACGTCATCGCCTCATGCAATCACCTCTGGGTGAACATTGGGAACCTTTCCCGATCCGCCGGGGCGAGATACGGTGACCCCGTCGTCCCGTGAAAACCGAGGAGTTCCGACGATGCCGTCCCTCGCCCCCCGCCCTGACCTCGATTCGTTGCCGAAGTACGTCCCTGGCCGGACGATCGAAGGGGCCATCAAGCTCGCGAGCAATGAGGTGCCCGGCGGTCCGCTGCCGAGCGTCCAGGCGGCGATCACGGCTGCGGTAACCGGGGTGAACCGGTACCCGGACAACGGATCCCAGGCTTTGCGCGAGCGGCTTTCGCGGCGGCTGGACGTTCCCGCCGAACGGCTCGCGATCGGCTGCGGCTCGGTTTCGTTGTGCCAGCAGATGATCCAGGCGCTGTGCGGTCCCGGCGACGAGGTGCTGTTCGGCTGGCGGTCGTTCGAGGCCTACCCGATCGTGGTCCAGGTGGCGCTCGCGACGGGCGTGAAGGTTCCGCTGACGCCGGAGCACGGGCTGGACCTCGACGCGATGCTGGCGCGGATCACCGACCGCACCAAGCTCGTGTTCGTCTGCAACCCCAACAACCCGACCGGCACCGTGCTGCACCGGGACGAGATCGAGCGGTTCCTCGAAGCCGTGCCGCCGCACGTGCTCGTGGTGCTGGACGAGGCGTACAAGGAATTCGTCACCGACCCCGAGGTGCCGGACGGCGTCGAATTCACGCGGACGCACAGCAATGTGGCGGTGCTGCGCACGTTCTCGAAGGCGTACGGGCTCGCCGGGCTGCGCGTCGGGTACGCGGTGGCTCCGGAGCCGATCGCGCAGGCGCTGCAGCAGGTGTACGTGGCGTTCTCGGTGAACAGCATCGCGCAGGTGGCCGCGATCGCGTCGCTCGACGCGGAGGACGAACTGCTCGCCCGGTGCCGGGAAATCATCTCCGAGCGCACCCGCGTGCGGGACTCGTTGGTGGAGATGGGTTACGAGATCCCGCCGACGCAGGCGAACTTCGTGTGGTTCCCGCTCAGCGATGCCACCGCGGCTTTCGCGGAGCACATGCTGGACCGGAAGCTGATCGTGCGCCCGTTCCCCGGCGAGGGCGCGCGGGTGACGATCGGGACGCCGGAGGAGAACGACCTGTTCCTGGCCGCGGCCAAGGAATTCCAGGCTATTTGAGGATCAGCTGCACGACCGCGGCGAGCCCGATCACAACGATCACGCCGCGCAACACGGTGGGCGGCAGCTTGCGGCCGATCTTGGCCCCGAGCTGCCCGCCGATCGTGGACCCGAGCGCGAGCAGCCCGATCACCGGCCAGCTCACCGGGGCGACGAACGCGTAAATCGTGCCCGCGACGATGTTCACCACGGCGGACAGCACGTTCTTGACGCCATTGAGCCGCTGCAACGGTTCGGACAGCAGCATGCCCATGACGGCCATCATCATCACGCCCTGCGCGGCGGTGAAGTAGCCGCCGTAGATGCCGATGACGAAGAGCAGCCCGAACAACAACGGCCCGGCGTGATGCTCGCGCCCGTTGGCCTCGCGGCGCTTCTGCACCCACTTCGAGACCTTCGGCTGAACGATCACGAGCACGACGGCCAGCCCGACGAGCACCGGCACGATCTTCTCGAAGGCGTCCTTGGGCAGCGTCAGGAGAAGGATGGTGCCGCCGATCGCCCCGAAAAACGAGGCGACCGCGAACCGCACCACCTGCGGCCAGTACCCGACGAGCTCGTGCCGGTAACCGTAGGCACCGCTGACCGTGCCCGGCGCGAGCCCGACCGCGTTCGAGGTCGTCGCGGTCACCGGCGGATACCCCAGCGCGACGAGCACCGGAAAGGTCACCAGCGTCCCGGACCCGACGACGGTGTTGATGGTCCCGGCCCACATCCCGGCAACGAAGATGACGACGGCATGCCACCAGGTCATAAAGCGATCACCCGCTGACCCTAAGCAGGAGCCTCGGTGCTCTGCGACGCGATGTGTCCGGTCAGACACTCGAAGGAACCGTCGGGGGCGGGCTGGGGAGTGAACGGAGGGCGCGCTGGGGGGCTCACAGCATGCCCGCGTGGCTAGCGCTTCGCCCGGCCTCACCGCTCAAAACGCAAAACTCGTTCCCCTCCGCAAGTGCTGAGGTGTGATCGCCGCTTAGGGTTCTTCAGCCGTGCTGACGCACGTGGCCAGGCCATGAGTCCAACCGCGTGCGACGTGTCAACTCGACACGCTTGTCCCACCGGAAAAGTCAAGCCATGAGACTTTTTTTAATATCAGCGCCGTGCGAAAGCTGCGCTGCTAGGCACGCTGCGAGCAAGGTGCTGAGAAGCTGGAAGAGATTGGGCCTCTCATGGAAGCCAGCCGACGCTGCGGCGATAGCGCCGACGGCCGCGATGACCGCGGACATGAGTCGTCGAAAGCCTTCGCTCTTCATCCTTCTGACCACCCGGCAGATAGTGCCATAAGGGCGGCCTTAGAAAGTGATGTACACCAAGACTGGGTATGTCCGTTTCTCGCTCCCGCCCGCTAAGACGGGCAGTCCAGCTGCCGCTAGGCGGACTCCTACTACCGCCGGTAGATCCTTCTAAACCCGGCGGCCGTCAGGCGAGTCAAAAACGCAAAACTCATTCCCCTCCGGATCAGCCATCACCTGCCACTCCCGCTCCCCTCCCCGCTCCGCCACCATCCGTGCCCCGGCCGCGCTCAACTCGGCCGGATCTCCCCACACGTCCAGGTGCATCCGGTTCTTCACTGTCTTACGTTCCGGCACCGGGTTCAGCCAGATCAGCGGTCCCTCGCCAGCAGGGTCGACGATCGCGACCGGCCACTCCGGCGAGCGTTCACCGGGCGGGCTTCGGCGGACGTACCCCAGCGCCGAGCACCACCAGTCCGCCAATGCTTGATGATCAAGAGCGTCCAGCGCCAGGTCTTTGAACTTCGCGGCCATGATCCCTCCCCAACCTCTCAACGATGGTGACACCCGCCACCGACAATTTCGCGCGGCTCGGGGCGCCACCTGCCAGGATGGGCGGCGTGGCACACGAAACCGACCAGGTCTGGAGCGCCACGGTCGACCATCTGCGCGCGATGATCGACTCGGGCGAGCTTCCGCCGGGCTCGCGCCTGCCCGCGGAACGCGCGCTCTGCGAGCAGCTCGGCATCAGCCGCGGGTCGTTGCGGCAGGCGTTGCGCGTCCTGGATTCGATCGGTTACGTCCAGATCCGCGCGGGGTCCGGCACCTACGTCCGCGAGCAGGGCACT
The DNA here is from genome assembly GCF_042647905.1 of Amycolatopsis halotolerans. Classification (NCBI taxonomy): domain Bacteria; kingdom Bacillati; phylum Actinomycetota; class Actinomycetes; order Pseudonocardiales; family Pseudonocardiaceae; genus Amycolatopsis; species Amycolatopsis halotolerans. The sequence continues at coordinate 242,432 of NZ_JBHRWI010000027.1, read as the reverse complement.
GAAGAAAGCCCGTTGAGCAGCTGGTTTTCCGAGCACGAGCAGCTCGTGGAGAAGCTGTTCGACCTGCGCGCGACCGTCGAGCCGACGCTGGCCGAGCGGCTCGCGCGGCAGCACACGCCGCGCGTGGTGCAGCGGCTCGCGGACAACGTCGCGGAGATGGAGGAGGCTGCGGCGAACGGCGACATGTTGCGCGTCATCGCGACCGACGCCGAGTTCCACCGGGTGATCGCCGGCAACGCGGGCAGCGACGACGTGGCTGACCTGCTCCGTTCGGTGCTCGCCCTGGTCGGCGAGGAACGCCGGGCCGCGCTTCGGCTGCCTGGGCAGATCCGCAAGGCCGTGGCCGAGCATCGCGCGATCCTCGACGCCATCAGCCGTTCAGACGCCGCAGCCGCCCGCGAGATCACGCTGAAGCACTTGCTGGACGCGAAAACCTACGCCCACGACTACGCGTCTTCCTGAATCAGCACACGCAGAACTCATTGCCTTCCGGATCTTGAAGCACGGCGAAGCAGCCGCTCTCGTCTTCGATCGTGCGCAAGTGCACGGCACCGCGCTCGACCAACCTGGCTGCCTCGGCCTCGACCACGGCCCGCTCCGCCGAGCTGCCGCGCACGTCCAGGTGCAGCCGGTTCTTGCCGCGTTTCGGCTCAGGCACCCGGTGAAACAGCAATCGCGGGCCGAGCCCAGCCGGGTCGACGATCGCGCACCATGCCTCCGCGCCGCCCTCGACCGAGCGCGAGAACTCGGCCCAGGTCGACGCCCCGGCTGGCGGCGTTTCGACCGCATATCCCAGCGCCTCAGCCCAGAAGTCCGCCAGCCGTTCCGGTTCCGCACAATCGATCGCTATCTGCAGACGCTTCGCCATGCGTAAGGATGATGCCGCGCCCGTCAATCAGCGCTACAGTCTTCACAAGTTTATGAAGACTGTGACATCAAGGGGGCCGACCGTGGAGAAAGTGCACTTCACCGAGGAGAAAGCGACCAACCTCGGCACGCTGTACGCCCGTGCGCTCGACGCTCGCCGAAAGGACCCGATTCTCGGCGACACCGCGGCCGACGAAGCGGTCAAAAAGATCGACTACGACTTCCGCAAGCTCGGCGTCAACGAGAACGCCGCCGTCTCGGTCGCGATCCGGGCACGCGCGATCGACGAGATGGCGGGCAAATGGCTCGCCGAACACCCCGACGCGGTCGTCGTGCACCTCGGCTGCGGGATGGACACTCGCGTGTACCGGCTCGATCCGCCGCCGTCGGTCGAGTGGTTCGACGTGGACTATCCCGAGGTCGTCGACGTCCGCGGCCGGATTTACCCGGAGCGGCCGGGATACACGATGATCGGCTCCTCAGTCACCGATTTCGGCTGGCTCGACCAGGTTCCCGGCGACCGCGAGGCGCTGATCGTGGCCGAAGGGCTCACCATGTACCTCACCGCGGAGTCCGGCACCGAACTGGTCCGCAGGCTCGTCGGCAAGTTCCGCTCCGGCCGGATCGTGGTCGATTTCTTCAGCTCGCTCGGCATCAAGGCGCAGGCGATCAACCCGGTGGTCCGCCGCGCGGGCGCGACTTTGCATTGGGGCATCGACGATCCGCACGAACTGGAGCGCTACGGCCTCCGCATGGTGTCCTGTTTGGACGCGACAGACTGGGCGACCGACGACGCGCTGGCGAAGATCCCGACGGCGTCCCGGCTGGCGTTGCGCGCGTCGGCGCTGTTCCCGATGATCCGCAAGATGGGCCGCATCGCGGAGTGGGATTTCTGAACTAACCGACCTGGCGCAACACCACATCGGCGACCTCGGCCACCGACACAGTCGTCACCACCTCGAACGTCGCCGACGAACGCAGCAGCGGCTCCACCTCGTCCAGATACCCCAACGTCTCGGCCAGTTCGTCCGGATGTTTCCCATAAGGATTGCCGCTTCGCGTCGTCAACCGCTCGATCAGCACCTCGCGCGGCGCGCTGAGCAACACGACATCCGTGAACCGCGGATAGAACCGCGCTTGGTTCGAGACCGTGCCGGACACGAACAGCGGCCCCGGCGTCGACAACAACGCGGCGATCCGGTCTTCGCGCCAGAGCCCGTCTTCGCCGGTGTAGCCGCCATAATCCGTGTCGACTGTGCGATAGCCGCGCCGGGAAAGTTCGGCGAGCAGGCTGCTTTTGCCCACTCCGGACATCCCGGTCACCAGCACTCGCACGGCGGCTACCGGGTTTCCAGCACCCGCGCCACGAACCGGCCGACTTTCTCGCTCATCCGCTCGACGCGTTCCTCCTCCGAGAGCGTCTCCTTCGGCTGCGGCACCGCAGGCCGGAGCTCGCCACGGAGATACGCGCTGCACGCCAGGTCAGAGCACAAATATGTGCCCACCGTATTGCCGTCGCGACCGGGTTTTCCGGCCAGCCGGGCGGTGAACAGCGTGATGTCGGCCAGCGGATGCGTCGTGGAGCAGAACGCGCACATGTTGCTGCGCAGCCGCGATTTCGGCGGCGGCGCGGCGCGCAGCGACAGGCCGATCACCTCGTCGCCGTGCGACACGACGAGGTACGCCCGGCCGGGGGCCTTCACGTCGCGCCAGCCAAGGAAGTCGCGCTTCTCCCACGGAATGTCCGCCGGGAGCGTGACGGACTTGGCTTCCCCGCGGGAACAGTTGACGAACGAGGCGCGGATCTCGGCGGGGTCGAGCGGTTGCATGCGACCACGCTAACCACCGCCGCACCGCGACGGCGACGGCTTTTTTCGCTCCCGGACCCGCCACCCCATACGATCTGCTGGTGCGCACGATGATCGCGGGGAGGTTCCGGCTGGTTCTGCGCACCAGTCTGGGCTTCGCCGCGCTCGGCGTCGGATCGAGTGTCGCCGGCGCCGGAGTCGTCGCGTTGCTGCTGCTCCTGCAGGGGTTGCCGGAGGACGTCGACGACCGCGGCTGGGTGCTCGGCGTCACCGCGGCGGGAGTGGTCGCACTGGCACTGGTCGTCGGCACGCTCTGGACCGCCTACCTGCAACGCCGCACCGTGGTGTGGTTCACGATCGGCCGCCCGCCGACCGCGGACGAGGCCAAACGGGCACTGCGGCTGCCCTTCGACATGGCCGTGGTGAGCGGCACGCTCTGGCTGATCGGCGCGCTTGCGCTCGGCATCCTGGCTGGGGTCCTCGGCTCGATCGGCGACGCGGCGGGCATCGCGCTCACCATCGGACTCGGCGGGCTGACCACGGTCGGGCTCACCTATCTGGCCGCGGAATGGGTCGCGCGGCCGGTGATGACGATGGCGCTCGACGTGCTGCCGCCGCGCGGAACGCTGCCGGTCACCGTGCTGACGCGGCTAGTCGTCACCTGGGTGCTGGCCAGCGGCGTACCGCTGATCGGCGTGCTGCTGGTGACCACGCCGCCCGATCTCGGCCGCCACGGCAACCCGACGGCGAGCCTGATCGTGCTGTCCGTGACCGGCCTGACGACCGGCGCGATCGGCACCGCGCTCCTGTCCCGCGCCGTCGCCGCGCCGCTGCACCGGCTGCGGATCGCGCTGGACGGGATCGCGCGCGGACGCACGGACGTGCGCGTCGACGTGGACGATTCCAGCGAGATCGGGATGCTGCAGACGTCGGTCAACGACCTCGCCGCCGGTCTGCGCGAACAGGACCGGATGCGCGACCTTTTCGGCCGCCACGTCGGCACCGACGTCGCCCGGCACGCGCTCGAATACGGCGCTTCGCTCTCCGGCGACGTCCGCGAGGTCACCGCGCTGTTCGTGGACGTCGTCGACTCGACAGCGCTCGCGTCGCGCACTCCGCCGCAGGAATTGGTCGAGAAACTGAACCGGTTTTTCGCGAGTGTGGTGTCCGCGGTGGACGCTCGCGGCGGGCTGGTCAACAAGTTCCAGGGCGACGCCGCGCTGTGCGTTTTCGGCGCGCCGACCCGGCTGTCCGACGGCCCGACGATGGCGCTCGCCGCGGCCCGCGCGATCCGCGACGCGGTGGTGTCGGAAGGCGAGCTTGACCTGGGCATCGGTGTCGCGACCGGGCAGGTGTTCGCCGGGCAGCTTGGCGCGTCGAGCCGCCTGGAGTACACCGTGATCGGCGACGCGGTGAACGAAGCCGCGCGGCTCACCGAACACGCGAAAGCCGCGCCGTCGCGGGTGCTCGCCAGCGAAACGACAGTGAAGGCCGCGCTCGGCGGTGAACGGGAACACTGGCGGTTGCACGGCGAACTCCACCTCCGCGGCCGCCACCGCGAGACCCGGACCTGGACGACCTAGTACTCCCGCCCCTCGTTCATCGCCTCAGTAATCCGGGCGAGAAAGTCCCGCACCACAGCGTTTTCCGACTCGCTGAGCGTCCGCGACACCGCGTCCAGCTTCTCGATCGCCGGCCACCACACCGCCGCCGCGATCTCCCGAGCGGAATCGGTGACCGTGACCGCCACCCGCCGCCGATCCGTGTCGCTGCGAACGCGCGCGAGGTAACCGGCCGCTTCCATCCGGTCCACCAGCGTCGTCGCCGACGGGCCGCTGATCCCGAGGCGGCGACCCAATTCCACCGGCCCCATCGGCCCGTAGTGGTTGAGGAGCGCGATCGCGGTGAGGTCGTTCGCGTTCATCCCGACGCTCTTCGCCATCCGCGCCATCAGGTCGCGGCTGGCTTCGATGACGTCCCGCACCGCGAAGGTCGTCGCGTTCACGTTTTCGAGCGCTGCCTGGTTCTCGTCCACGCGACCCTCCTTGTCAGTAGAGAAACTAGTAGATAGATTAACTAGGTACTTGAGCAACGGCAAGGAGGGGAATCATGACCCGTCGCAGTCTTCTCATCTCCGGAGCCAGCATCGCCGGCCCCGCGCTCGCTTCCCGGCTCGCCCAGTCCGGCTGGGACGTCACCGTCGTCGAACGGTTCGACCAGTTGCGCGAGGAGGGCCAGAACGTCGACATCCGGGGCGTCGGCCGCCAGGTGCTGCGCAAGATGGGGCTGGAAGAAGCCGTCCGCGCCGCGCACACCGGCGAGGTCGGCACGCAGTTCGTGGACGAAAACGGACACGTCGTCGCCGAGTTCCGCGCCGGAGAAGGCGACTCCGGAGGCGGAACCGCGGAGATCGAAATCCTGCGTGGCCAGCTGTCGAGACTGCTGTACGAGCAGTCATCCGGCGAGACGACGTATCGATTCGGCGACCAGATCCAGGCCCTGCACGACGACGGCACCGGCGTGGACGTCGATTTCCAGAGCGGCCGAACCCAGCGCTTCGACGCCGTGGTCATCGCCGAAGGCCTGCGTTCCCGCACCCGCGCGATGCTGATGCCGGACGTGCGTCCGCATGAACTCGGGCTCTACACCGCGCACCTCGCGCTCCCCCGTATTTCCACCGATAACGCTTGGTGGCGCTCGATGTTCTGCGGCCGCGGGCGGATGTTGTTCCTGCGCCCGGACAACGTCGGCACGATGCGCGCCGGGCTGTTCTTCCTGTCCGACGTCCGCGGCCTGGACCGGCTCACGCCCGAAGACACGGTGTCCGTGCTGCGCAAGACGTACTCCGACGTCGGTTGGGAGGGGCCGCGCGTTCTGGCCGAAATGGACAACGGCTCGCTGTACCTGGAGGACGTCGGCCAGGCGAAACTGCCGACGTGGCACCAAGGCCGGGTCGTGTTGCTGGGCGACGCGGCTTATTGCGCTTCGCCGGTCAGCGGCATGGGCACGACGCTCGCCCTCACCGGCGCGTACATCCTGGCCGGAGAACTCACGGCGAACGAAGACCCACGCGCCGCGTTCGGCGAGTACGAGCGCCGGATGCGGCCGTTGGTCACCGAGGCGCAGCGGCTTTTCCCCGGCGCACCGCAGGTGACGATGCCGCGGGCGCAGGCGCATCGGACCGCGATCCACGCCGCGCTGCGGATGGCGAGCACCCCGCTGGCGCGGCGGCTGGGCAAGGTGGCGGGGAGGTTCGGGAAGCCTCGCTCGGAGGCGATCGCGCTGCCGGAGTACGCGTAGCTCGTGAGTGTTCATCGCGGTTCTAACCGGCGTAAACGCTCACGAGGCTGTGGCGCCCTGCGGGTTCGGGTTGCTCGGTCTTGCGCACCCCAATGTGGCATTGGGTGCGCTCAACGCACCGAACGCCACATTGGGTGCATCCCACGCACCCAATGCCACATTGGGGTTTTCTCCGTAGCGAGGTGTGCGCCGGGAGCGCTGTCGCGATGCCCGCCAGAGCGGTGCGAAGCATCGGCCGGGACCAGACGGCTTCGCGCTCCTGGTCAACGTCCGTGAAGGGCTCCTTGAGGGAATCTGATTCCTTCAAGGAGCCCTTCACGGACGTTGGTATCGCGCGCCGGGCCCATCGGCGGCAAGGACCCTGCGCCCCAGGCAGCCAGCACGGCGTCCGCGCTGACCGGGGTAGGCACTCACGACAGTTCAGGCCAGGTCAACACCGTCGAACCCCAGGTCAGCCCGGCCCCGAACGCCGTCAGCAGCACCTTGTGCCCCGGCGTCAGCGTCCCGTCGGCGACCGCGTCCGCGAGCGCCAGCGGGATCGACGCCGCGCTGGTGTTGCCGACCCGGTCGATGTTCGACACCACCGCGTCCGCGGGCATGCCGAGCTGCTTCGCGGTCGCCTGCAGGATGCGGATGTTGGCCTGGTGCCCGACGAACCGGTCGACGTCGCCGACCATCCAGCCCGCCTGTTCCAGCACCGCGCGCGAGGATTCCGCCATCCGCGCGCACGCCTGCCGGAACACGGCCGTGCCCTGCATGACCAGGTACCGGTCCTTCGGGTCCGCCGGCACGCGCTGCGCCGCACCGCCCGCCTCGACCCACAGCAGCTTGGCCAGTTCGCCCTCGCTGTGCAGGTCGAACGGGCCCAGCGCGCCGCGTTCGCCGGGGTCGCCCGCGCGCAGCAGGATCGCGCCGCCGCCGTCGCCGAAGATCGGCACCGTGGTGCGGTCGTCCGGGTCGACCAGCGAGGTGAAGACGTCCGCGCCGATCACCAGCACCCGCTCGGCGATCCCGCCCGCGATGAACCCGGCGGCGGTGGCGAGCGCGTAGATGAAGCCGCTGCACACCGCGTTGACGTCGAGCGCCAGCACCGTGCCGAGGCCGAGCCGGGCCGCTACCTGCGGCGCGGTGGCCGGGCACAGCTGGTCGGCGGTGGAGGTGGCGAGCACGACGGCGTCCGCGCGCCCGTCCGGGCCGAGCGCCGCCCGGCCCGCCTCCTCGGCGAGGTCCACTGTGGACTGGCCGGGGGCGACCCGGCGGCGCTCGCTGATCCCGGTGCGGGTGCGGATCCACTCGTCGGTGGTGTCCAGCCGGGCCGCGATCTCGTGGTTCGTCACGACCTGTTCGGGCAGCGCGCCGCCGATTCCGGCGACGACGGCGGCACGGTGGCGCGACCGGACAGCGCTCATGGCGGAACCTCCCAGACCGGCTTGTTGGCGGACGTCGCCGGTTGCCTCCCCTTGTATGGCCTACCCCTGGGTAGACCGGTCAGTTGTGTTCCACGTCACTAAGAGACCTCTTCCACATTCGCTCGATAGGAGGTATTGCGACCGGCGGTTCACCGGCGTGGTAATTGCGAGGCTTTTTGTCGGTGCGCCCGGTTAGCCTGAAGTGTGCGCACTCCCGACCTGGACCAGCTTGACCTCGCCATCCTCTCCTGCCTGCAGAACGACGCCCGCACGATCGCCGAGGTCATCGGGTCCAAAGTCGGCCTGTCCGCCGCGGCCGTGCAACGGCGGATCAAACGGCTGCGCGAAGCCGGAGTGATCGAGAAGGAGATCGCGGTGCTGTCCCCGGCCGCGCTCGGGCTGGACATGACGTTCGTCGTCATGGTCGAGATGGAGCGCGAGAGCATGGCGGTGCTCGACGGCTTCCGCGCCCAGGTCCTCGCCGACGACTGCGTCCAGCAGTGCTACTACGTCACCGGCACCGCGGACTTCGTCCTCGTGGTCACCTGCCCGGACATGGCGGCGTTCGAGACGTTCGCCCGGCGCACGTTCTTCGACAACCCCAACGTCCGGCACTTCACCACGAGCGTCGCGATGGACCGGGTCAAAGTAGGCCTCACGCTGCCGCTTTCCTGACCTGGGCGGAAACGCAAGGGTTCTGTGTCCGGCGTTACGTGCATCCGTCCTGATGCAACCGATCGCGTGAACGTCGGCCGAACGACGTCATGTGCCCCCGAGTCGATCATCTCCCTGCCGACCAGTTCGCGAGGCGCGAACGACCGGAGGACTCCAGGAGCAGCCGTGCACACCACCGACGCCGTACACCAGACCCAGTTCGTACTGCTGAACGAGAGCACTACGCCGGTGCTGTCCCGCCTCTCCTTCCACGTGTCGGAGCCTTACGCGGTCACCGTGGCGTTCCGGACCGAGCGCGGCCGGTGGATCGAGTGGACGTTCGCCCGCGAACTGCTCGTGACCGGGCTGGACGAGCCGACCGGGATCGGCGACGTGCGGATCCGGCCGGACCTGTCCGAGGACGAAGCCTTGCTGACGCTGGAAATCGAGTCGCCGGACGGCTACGCGTCGTTCGAGCTGGAGCGCGCCGACCTCGAGGCGTTCCTCGAATCTTCTTACGAGCTGGTGCCGCTCGGAGCCGAGAGCGAGCACTTCGACATCGACGGGCTGATCGAGGAGATCAGCAACGTGTGAGAAAAGACCTGCCGATCCCGCGGCAATGAGGACAGGGGCGGTTCGAGTGCGCTGGAGGCACTCGAGCCGCCTTTGTCGCATTTGGACCCACCGTAAGCCAGAACACAGTGGCGTCCGGAAAGACCGGCGCATAGTCCTCGTGATCTTGGGCATCAACCGGATGCCCGCGAAGCACGCGGGCGCGCGGTCACCCTAGGAGAAACCCCGGATGTCTCTCACCAAGCTCACCCGAGCTGCCGTCGGCTCGGCAGTCCTCGCGAGCGCCTTCGCCCTCGCGGCCTGCGGTTCCCCGGCGAATTCCGCCGCGCCGGCGGCTTCCTCGCCCGCCGCTCCCGCCTCCCCCGCCGCGGAGTCCAGCGCTCCGGCGAGCACCGCCAAGGAGAAGAAGCCGGACGCGCCGACGTCGCGGTGCACCACCGACGACCTGTCCGTGTCGCTGGGCGCGGCGAAACCGGCCGGCAGCCAGCTCGAGCTCCCGCTGACGTTCAAGAACACTTCGTCTCGCGCCTGTGACCTGCACGGGACTCCCGGGGTCGACCTGCACGGACCGGAGCACCCCGTCTACGGACCGGTCGACTCGCTGCTGCGGCGGGAAAACGGCCCGGCGCACAACATCCTCGCCCCGGGACGCACGGCGACCGCGAAGATCACCGTGCTCCCGTCCGACCCGAACCCCCCGGCGGAATCCCCGGCCTGGACCGCGCAGAGCCTCAGCACGATCCCGCCGGGCCAGACCAAGGCGCTCAAGGCGGCGTGGCCCTCGAACATCGCCATCACCCGCCAGGACGGCGCGACGCACCCGGGCACCTGGGTCGACGGAATCACCGCCGACCCGTCCTGACGCAGCGGGGAGTGCCCCGCGCGGGCACTCCCCTTTCGGACGTCAGCCCCGGACGAGCGTCGTGCCGGTCGCGGACAGCGCGACGTTCACCGGGTAGTAGTAGCTGTTGACGGTGTCGCCGCCGGAAACCATGCCCTGCGCCTGGTTTCCGCTGATGAACGAACCGCCGGAGTCGCCGTGGTCGGACCGGGCGTTGGTGAGCACCATGCCGGTCACGGTGCCCTCCTGGTAGCGCACGGTCTGGTTCTTGGCGCGGATCGTGCCGCAGGTCCAGCCAGTGGTGGAACCGGACTTGCAGACCGAAGCGCCGACCGCGGCCTCGGTGGAACCGGCGACGCGGGTGCCGTTGTTGATCTGGCCGACCGGGGTCCAGTTGCTGTTGACCCGGGCGGTCGCGTAGTCCGCGCCGGGGAAGCGGTAGGTGGAGAACTGCCCCATCGCGACCCGATTGGCCCCGGTCAGCGCGCCGCCGCCGGTGAGAGCCGCGCAGTGGCCGGCGGTCAGGAAGCCGCCGCTCACCGAGAATCCGACGGAGCAGCGGGACGAACCGCCGATGTAGTACGCGTCCCCGCCGAGCACGTTGTAGTGCGCCTTCGGCACCGCCGAGGTCTCAGTCACGCTCACCGCCGCAGTGTCCACACCGGACTGGCGGACGAACTGCTCCGCCGCGCCGCGCTGTCCCTTGAGGACAGTCAGGCTGATCCGGTTGCTCGCGGTGTCGATGCCCCAGCCGGTGACCGACTTCGGCGCGGCCTGCTCCTGAGCGTTGAGCTTCTGCACGGTCGAGTCGAGCTGCCGGGCGCTGAACCGGACGACCTGTGCCTCGGCGCCTGCCGCGCGTACCTGGCCGACGAGCGCCGCATCGGTCACCGCGACCACGGCCTTGCCGGTCGCCGCGTTGAAGCTCGTGCCGCTGAAACGCTCGCCGAGAGCCTTCTCCAGAGCCGCGCCGACCTTGGTCGCGGCCTCCTCGTTCGCGAGCCGGGCGAGTGCCTGGCCGTGGGTGAGGCCGAGGTCGCGCTGCATCGCCGGGACCATGTCGGGGTTGAGCGGGGCGGCGCTCGCGGCCGGGACACCGGCGAAGATCGCCGTCACCGCAGCGGCAGCGGTTGCGGCACCGAGGAATCTGATGGCTTTCATGCTTCTCCCTCGCGTTCGGTTCCCCCCGGCCTCGAAGGGTGCGGCGGTGGTCCAATCCACTGCAATAAGTGGCCGCGAGAATAGGTAGCGGAGCAATCCTTAAGTAGGGACTTGCGCGACTACCGAGCGTTCGCCGCCAGAGCGGGCGTCCGTGGGTTGTTCCGCTGAACCGGGCAACGCCGCAGGGTTTCGCACTCTTTGTGACCGCACGCCGGGATTTCTTCTGCCATTTGGTCACCGTACGAAGGCAGACGTGTGAGGAGCGTGCCCGAGCACCCGTCGAGAGTCGGTTTACCGCGCCCCGCGCACTGCTTAAGCTCCGGGCGAAACGGACAAGACGCGCACTGGGGAGGTCGTGATGTGGCCGGCCGTTCCGACATTGGTTTCCGTGCGTCCGCGTCCGGCGGCATTCGCCGGACGCGACCGCGAACTCGCCGCCGTCGCCGAGGTTCTCCGCCACCGGCCCGCCGCGGTGCTGGTCGAGGGCGCGCCGGGAATGGGCAAGACCCGGCTGCTCGCCGAACTCGCCGCCCGGCCGGAATTCTCCCGGATCCGCGTGCTGCGCGGCGCGTGCCCGCAGCTGGCCGAGCCTTTTCCGTACGGGCCGGTGCTGGAAGCGTTGCGCTCCGCCGGGAATCGGCTGGGGCCGCTGAGCCCGGTTGCCGGTGCGCTGCAACCGCTTCTGCCCGAGCTGGCCGACGTGCTGCCTCCGGCTCCGGAGCCGCTGCCGGACGCCGGTGCGCAACGGCATCGCGTGTTCCGCGCGTTCCGGGAACTGTTGATTGCCTGCGGGCCGACCGTCTTGCTCATCGACGATCTGCATCGCGCTGATCCCGGAACCGGTGACCTGCTGCGGTTTCTCGCGGTCGACTGGCCGCCGGACCTGGGCGTAGTCGCGACTTGCGGCACCGGGAACTCCAGCGTTCGCAGCGTTCCCGGGGTGCACAGCGCGCAGGTCACGCTCGGGCCGTTGGACTCCGCGGCGGTCTCCGCGATGGCTTGCGACCTTCTGGCTTTGCCTCGGCTCAACGCCGACTTCGCCGCGAAGCTGCACGATTACACCGCCGGGATTCCTTTTGTCGCAGAGGAAACTCTCCGCGCGCTGCGCGGTGTCGAACTGACCGAGTCGGCGCTGGACCGGCTGGAAGTTACTGTTGCGCTTCAGGAATCGGTGTCCAGGCAGTTGTCCGCGCTTCCGGAAGCCTCGGCGCAGCTTGCCAAAGCCGCGGCTGTGCTCAATGTTCCCGCCGAACTGTCGGTGCTGAACGAGCTGGCGGGGTTGGCCGAGGGCGAGATTGCGCTGTCCGGCTTGCTGGACGAGGTCGACGACAATCGCTACGGATTCCGGCATCCGTTCGCGCGCAAAGCAGTGTACGATGGCCTTAGCGCGCCTGAACGAAAACTCTTGCACACCAAGGCAATGCACCTGCCCGGGCAATCCCTGTCGCTGCTCGCCGCGCACGCCCACGCCGCCGGATGCGTCGAGGAATGGCGACAGTACGCCGAAGAAGCCGCCGACGAGGCGGTCGCGCACGGCGATACCGCACGCGCGATCGACTTGCTGCAGGCGATCGTCGCGAAGGCGGACGAGGACGCGGTCGGCCGGTTGGCGAAGAAGCTCAGCGACGTCGCGCTGCGCGTCTTCCGCCCGGATGTCCATCTGACGCTGGAAAAAGTGCTCGAAGACCGGCCGCTGCCGCCAGCCGTGCACGGGACGATCCGGCTCGCGCTGGGCATGCTGCTGGTCCGCGTCGCCGGTCGGCTGGAGCAGGGTCGCGCGGCGGTCGAACGCGCCGTCGCCGAACTGGCGGATCGGCCGGAACTTGCCGCGCGCGGGATCAATCTGCTCGCGCTGCCGTTCGACGGGCTCACGCCGCTGTCGTGGCACGAACAGTGGATGCGCCGCGCCCGGGAAGTCCACTCCGGACTGACCGATCCCGAGCTGCGGCTGACGCTCACCGGAGACCGGGTCGCGACCGCCTCGCACATCGGCGACGGTTCGGCGTGGGCGGAGTTCGAGGCGATGCCGGACACCGCGCCGAGCGTCGCCGAACGCGTGCAGCTGGCCCGGCTGTGGTGCAACCTCGCCGACGCGCAGTCGTGGTCCGGCCACCTCGACCGGACCGAACGCCTGGTCACCGAGGGCCTGCGCCGGGCTTCCGAAGCCGGCGCGCTGTACCCGAAAGGCCTGATCGAAGGCACCGAGGTGCGGCTTGCCTGGTTCCGCGGCAAATGGGACGGCCTGGCCGAGGCGACTGAAGACGTCCGTACGCGGCATCCTGCGCTGGGCGCGATCGTCATGGAGACGTCGCTGGTGCTGGGCGGCCTGGCCGCGGTGCGCGGTGAGTTCGCGGCGGCGCGAAGACACTTGGCCGACGCCTCGGCGCACCGTCCGGGCGAAGGCCCTATCCCCGTTGTCTTATGCGCGGCTTCGGTGTTGATCGGCGTGCACCTGTCGACCGACGACGTCGCCGCAGCCTGCGAAGCCGCCGATGTCGCCGTCGACGCCGCGCGCCGCAAAGGCGTCTGGGTCTGGGCAGCGTCACTCGTCCCAGCCGCCGCGGAGGCGTACACGCGCGCAGACCGTTGGCACGACGCCGACGCCTTTGTCGAAGAGTTCGCGCGCGGCATCGAAGACCGCGACGCTCCGCTCGCCGTAGCAGCCCTGCATGCTGGCCGCGCTGTCCTGACAAGCGCCCGCGCGAAGCATCTCGCGGCAGCAACGCTCTTCGACACCGCCGTCGACGCGTACGCAGAGCTGCCGATGCCGTACCTCGCCGCAGGCATGCGTGAACGCGCAGCACGCTGTCGCCTCGAAGCAGGCCAAGACGGTGCGACAGTCGCTCTCAGCGCAGCCGCAGCTGCGTACGTACAGCTAGGTGCCACGCGCGACGCTGGCCGCTGCCATCACGTGCTTCGCGAACACGGTGCCTGGGCACCGTCACAACGCGGCCGTCGCGGCTACGGTCGCGAACTGTCCCCGCGAGAGCGCGAAGTCGCCGAGATGCTCGCGGAGGGCCGAACGAACCGTCAAATCGCCGACGGTCTGTTCCTCTCACCGCGCACGGTGGAGCAGCACGTGGCGAAGGTGCTTCGCAAGCTAGGCGCGCGAAGCCGTACGGACGTCGCGAGGAAGCTGCCAAACGTTCCGTCACCCTGACGCCGGTTCGTCCTCTTCGACCGCCATGCCCCGCGACACGTCTATCGCTGCGACGCGCCAACCCGCTGCCCGCGCCCTACCGTTGTCCAGGTGGCTGATGAATCAGTGCCTGCCTGGCGGCGGGCGACCAAAGGCGAGACCCGATGGCCCGCGGCCGCCGTCGTCGTCGGGACGCTCGCGCTGCAGCTCGCCCTGCCCGACGAGATGGTGCTGCACCCGTGGTGGCTGCTGCCCTCGCTGACCGCCGTGCTGATCGTCGCGCTGCTGTTGCTCAACCCCGGTCGGCTGACCGAGTTCAACATCGTCGAGCGAATGGTCGCGCTGACCGCGCTCGCCGTCGTCAGCGTGCTCAACGGCGCGTCCGCGGTGCAGTTGGTGATCGGAATCGCACAGGGCGCACAACGCGGGCACGCGGTGCAGGTGCTGATCAGCGGCGTGGTCATCTACTGGACCAACATCGTCGTCTTCTCGCTCTGGTACTGGGAGTTCGACCGCGGCGGCCCGGCCAGGCGCGCGGCAGGCCGGGCGGACTTCCCCGACCTGCAGTTTCCGCAGATGAGCGACCCGTCGATGGCGAAGGCCGAATGGGAACCGCGGTACCTGGACTACCTCTACACCTCGTTCACCAACGCCACCGCGTTCAGCCCGACCGACGTCATGCCGCTGCGGATCTGGGCGAAAATGACCATGATGGTCCAGGCCGGAATCTCGCTGCTGCTCGCGCTGATGGTGTTCGCCTGGGCGGTCAACGGACTCCAAGGCTGAAACCCGCTAGCCCTGCCCTCACCCGCCCGGTATATCTCCGGCCATGGAGCTTCCCGAACCGCCCTACTACGCGGTGATCTTCACGTCCCGGCGCACCGACGGCGACCGCGGCTACGCCGAGCGCGCCGCCCACATGTCCGAACTCGCCGCCGAACAGCCCGGCTATCTCGCCCAGAACTCCGTGCGTGACGAGTCCGGGCTCGGCATCACCGTCTCGTACTGGAAGGACGAGGACTCCATCGCCGCGTGGCGCACGCACCTGGAGCACACCGAAACCCGCCGCCGGGGCCGCGCCGAGTGGTACACGGAATTCGATGTGCACGTCACCCGAGTCGAACGCGCTTACCGCTTCGAACGTCCGTGAAGGGAACCCTGAGGGACTCTGATTCCCTCAGGGTTCCCCTCACGACCTTTACTGCCGGGTCATGGAGAAGCTCTGGCCGTCCGAGCCGATCGCGCCGGGGGTCCAGGTCGCGCTGCCGCCGTCGTCCGCGTTGAGGCCCTGCGGGCTGGTGTCGGCGAGGTTCTTGCCGTCGAATTTGACGCCGTCGAACTTCACGCCGCCGTTGATCGCCGGGTACGAATCGGACGGCGATTCGATGATCGCCTCAGCCGACGAGTGCTGCGCGTTCAGCGACTGCGTGGTCGTCTTCGTCCAGCCCTGTGTGTCGTTCTTCAGGTCGAGTTTGTAGCTGTTGTTGCTGCGCGTGACCGTCGCGGTGATGTGGTCGCCCGCCTTCACCGGCGCCTCGCTCGCCGAGTAGTACACCGGCGCGGCCGGGTACATTTCGTACCACGCCTGGTATTGCGGGCTCCCGCTGGAACAATCGGTCGCGACGCCGGTCTGCTCCACAGAGGACGATCCGTCGCCGTCGATGCCCACCCACGGCGCGAACAGGTCGTTGCTGGAATTGCAGGTCGCCGACGGTTCGGTCCAGCCGGCGGTCGCGGTGGTGAAACTGCCGAAACTGACGTAGCCGCCCCAGTTTCCGCCCGAGTAGTGGTTCCCGTGGAAGTGCTTGCCGAAGGTGACGGGCCCGGCTCCCGCGCCGGCGACGAGGGTCGCGGCCGCGAACGCGCCGACCGCCAGCAATCCGAGGGGACGACGGAAAGATCGAGAACTCATGGGCATCCAATCTGGTCACGGGAGTGCCTGCGCGTACCAGTGTTGAATTTCACTCGCCCGAGTTGGTAGCTACTTTCGAAGGGTATTCACATCTCGGGAAATCTTCACCAAATGTCCCGATTCTCCTGTGTGTACACGGAAGTCCGTGCCCGCCCGCCTGGGGAGGCAGCGGGCCGGCACGGACTCCTTCCGAAGTGGACTACCGCGCCGTACGGGCGTGCGCGGCGTCCACGAACTGCGTGGTGTACGTCTTGGACAAATCGATCTTGTCCTTTTTGGGCTTGACGTTGCTGGAGGAAGCGCCGAGCACCTTCAAGACGTTCTGCGCGCCGGACGGGTCCATCCGGCCGTCCTTGGTGAACATCGGCAGACTGTCCTTGAGCGACTTGACGTACAACGCCTTGTCCCCGCCCGCGAACGACGGCGGCATCAGATCGGCCACCTGCTCCGCGGTGTGCGTGGAAAGCCACTTCAGCGAATTCACATACGCGTTGGCGAGTTTCTGCACGACGTCCGGATAACGCTTCACGATTTCGCAGCTCATGTACAGCGAACTCGCCGGGTACAGCCCGCCCAGCGCCGCCCGCGTGCCTTCCGGCGTGCGCATGTCGTACAGCACCTTGGCCTGCCCGGTGTTGGTCAACTGCGCGATGGTCGGGTCGGTCGTCATGCCCGCGTCGATCGAACCTTGTTGCATGGCAGAGATAAACGTCTGCCCCGCCCCGACCTTCACCGGCGTGTAATCCTTGCTGCCGACCCCGCCGCGGCTCGCGAGCGCCTTGGTGAGGAAGTCCGTCGACGAGCCCAGCGACGTGACGCCGAGGTTCTTGCCGCGGAAATCCGCACCGGACTTGATGTGCCCAGCCTTCGGCGTGGCGACCATTTCCGCTTCGCCGGGCACATTCGCGAACTGCACCACGCTGGTAATGCATTGGTCCTTGGCCTGCAGGTCGATCGTGTGGTCGTAGAATCCGACCACACCCTGCACCTCACCGGCCAGCAACGAGGTTTCCGCGTTGGCCCCGGACGGCTGGTCGAACAGTTCGACGTCCAGGCCCTGCTTCTCGTACTCGCCCAACTGCTTCGCGAGCTGGCCCGGCAGATAGATCACTTTGGACAGTCCGCCGACCATGATCTTGATGTGCGGCCGCCCGCCGTTGCCGAGGTCGATCTCCCGGGAATCCCGGCAGGCGCTCACCCCGGCCACGGTCACCAGCGCGGCCGCCGCGACCGCGAGTGTCCTCTTCAGCCGCATATCAGATATCCCGTCGTCCGTCGTCGGCCGACATCTGCGGACGCCAGCGGAGCAGTTTGCGCTCCGCGGAACCGATCAGCCATTCCGCGAACAACGCGACGACCATGATCACGAGCATCCCGGCGTAAACCCCGGCGGTGTCGAACGTGCCTTGCGCGTTGGCGATCAGGAAGCCCATACCCGCCTTGGCACCGGTGTACTCGCCGACGACCGCACCGATCAGCGCGAAGCCGAACGCGACGTGCAGCGACGAAAGAATCCACGACGTCGCGCTGGGCAGCACGATCGACTGCAGCACCTGCCACCGCGTCGCGCCAAGAATGCGGGCGTTGTCGATCAGGTTGCGGTCCACTTCCCGGGCACCGGTGAACGCGTTGAAGAACACCGCGAAGAATACGAGCACGAACACCGTCGCGACCTTCGAAGACAGCCCGAGGCCGAACCAGATCACGAACAGGGCGGCGAGCACGATACGCGGCATCGCGTTGGCTGCCTTGATAAACGGGGCCAGCACCTCAGCGAGATACGCGCTGCGACCAAGAATGACGCCGCAGATCACACCAGCGACCGCGCCGAGCACGAAACCGATAACGGCTTCTTCGACGGTCACCAGGATCTGGTACCAAATGGTCCCGAAGTCGGTCCCGGTGGTGAACCATTCGGTGAGCCGTTCCCAGATCTTCGACGGCATCGAATAGAAGAACGGGTCGATCCAGAACCGGCCCGCCACCTCCCACAACCCAAGCCAGGCAACGAGAATCGCCAGCCGCAGCAACCAGACGTTGCGCTTGTGCCGTCCGACGGAGCGCTTCGCGCGGGAAAGAATGTCTTGTTCGGTTTCGAAGACCGGCGTCGGCGCGGTCTGAGTCTCAAGCGACACCGGTCGCTCCCTTCTGGCGAGCCTTGTCGACCTCGCCGCGCAGCGATTCCCAGATGTCGGAGTAGATCTTGCGGAATTCCTCGGTCAGCCGGAGTTCCTCCACCTTGCGCGGACGCTCCAGCGGAATCTCGAAGACGTCCTTGACCGTCGCCGGGCTCGTGGTCAGCACGACCACCTTGTCCGCCAACGCGATCGCCTCGTCGAGGTCGTGCGTCACGAAGATCACCGCGGCACCGGTGCCGGACCACAGCCGGAGCAGTTCGTCCTGCATCAGCGCGCGAGTCTGGACGTCGAGCGCGGAGAACGGCTCGTCCATCAGCAGGATTTTCGGTTCGGTGACCAGCGTCTGCGCCAACGCGACACGCTTGCGCATACCGCCGGAAAGCTGGTGCGGGTAGTACTTCTCGAACCCGGCCAGACCGACGCGGCCGATCCAGTCCGCTGCCTTCTTCCGTGCGTCCTCTTTGGACACGCCGCGGAAGCGCGGTCCGGAAGCGACGTTGTCCAGCACCGAACGCCACGGCATCACCGCGTCGGTCTGGAACATGTAGCCGACGCCGTCCGGAATGGACTTCACGTCGGAGCCGTGCACGACGACCCGGCCCGCCGACGGCGGCTGCAACCCGGAGACCAGGGACAACGTGGTGGATTTGCCGCATCCGGTCGGCCCGACCACGGCGACGAACTCCCCCGGTTCGACGGTCATGGTCAGCTCGCGGACAGCGGTGTGGACAGAACCTGATCCGCTCGGGAACCTTTTGGTGGCGCCGATCAGTTCGATGAGTGGGGCCATCGAGGTGACTCCTTCGTCACGGTGGGGACTCGCTCGAGGCAGGTTAAGAGCGCGTTTCGCGGTGGAGAAGCTTGTCGACGTTCTGCGTGCGCTCTGCGCGTTCTCCACGTTTTGCTCGTTTAGCGCACAGCGCTGAGCTGGGGGTATGTTCCCTGGCATGCCGAAGTGGGCGCTCTTTCCGCGGATGCGGTTCACCCGTCAGGTGCTGCTGTTGCAGATCGGCGTGGTGGTCCTCGTCGTGGGCCTCGGCGTCGCGCTGATCAGCTGGCTCCTGCGCACGACGCTGACCGAACAGTACGGCGAGCGGGCGCTGGCGATCGCGAAATCAGTGGCGACGGAGCCGGTGGTGATCGCGGGCGCGGCGGCCCGGAAGCCCACACCGGAACTCCAGCAGCGAGTCGAAGCCGAGACGCAGACAGACGATGCGCTGTTGTTCGTGGTCATCACGGACGATCACGGCATCCGGCTGGCCCATCCGACGCTGTCCGAGATCGGCAAGAGGGTGAGCACGCCGTGGGAGGAGGTGATCGCGGGCAACGACGTGGTGAGCGAGTTCAACGCGGGCACCTTGGGGCCGTCCGTCCGCAGCAAGACCCCAATCAAGCAGGGCTCGCGGGTCGTCGGCGAGGTGAGCGTCGGCTACCGCATCGGAGAGCTGACCGGCGACTTCAACCGGCTGTTCGTCCTGACGGTGGTCTTCGGCGGCGGCGCTCTCCTGATCGGCGCGGGTGCGTCCGCCCTGCTCAACCGCCGCCTGCGCCGAGTAACCCACGGCCTCGAACCCCACGAACTGACCGAACTGCTCTACGAGCACGAAGCCGTCCTGCACGGCATCGGCGAAGGCGTCCTGGCTGTCGACGCGGAACATCGGGTGACCGTCCGCAACGACGAAGCCGAACGCCTCCTCGACATCCCGCTCCCAGTCGGCACTCCGCTGGAAGACCTGGACCTGTCCCCGCGAGTCCACAAGGCAGTCGCGGAAGGACGCCCGGTGGACAACCTCCTGGCCGTAGCCGGAAACCGAGTCCTGGTGATCAATTCCCGTGCCGTACAACGGGATGAACGCTCGCTCGGCACCGTGCTGACCTTCCGCGACCGCACCGACCTCGACACTCTCACCCGCGAACTCGACGGCATCCGCTCACTGTCCGACGGCCTGCGCGCGCAACGGCACGAGTTCGCGAACCGCCTGCACACGCTGTCCGGCCTGCTGCAGCTGGGCCACCACACCGAAGCCGAGGAATACCTGCAGACCCTCACCGAATCCACCGCCTCGCGCGCGGAACCGCTCGACGACCGGGTCACCGATCCGTACCTGCAAGCCCTGCTGGTCGCGAAAACCGAGCAGGCGCAAGAAAAAGGCATGGAGCTGCGACTGGCCGACGACGCCTGGGTCCCCGCCTCGGTGACCGACCCGATCGCCGCGGGCACCGTCATCGGCAACCTCGTCGACAACGCCCTGCACGCCGCCCGCATGGGCCCGCGCCGTCCAGCGTGGGTCGAAGTCGGCCTGCTCGCCGATGGTGCCGCTTTGCACGTGTCCGTTGTGGACAGCGGACCCGGAATTGACGAAACCCTGAGGGACAAGCTTTTCGACGAAGGAGTGTCCACAAAGCTCAGTCCGGGCCACGGACTGGGGTTGGCTCTGGCCCGCCAAGCCGCGCGGGCCCGCGACGGCGACGTGTGGCTCGCCGACCCCGGCGGCGCGACGACCGGCGCGTTGTTCGTCGCCAAACTTCCCGGCCTGCTGGACCGACCCGAGGAGACCGACGCATGATCCGCACCCTGATCGTGGACGACGATTTCCGCGTCGCCGGCGTGCACGCGGGATTCGTGTCGGAGGTGCCGGGATTCACCGTCGCCGGGGTCGCGCACACCGCCGCCGAAGCCCGCGCCCGCGTCCGGGAGCTGGCCCCGGACCTGGTGCTGCTGGACGTCTACCTGCCGGACGAGCCCGGCCTTTCCGTCCTGCCCGATCTGAAGACGGACACCATCGTGCTGTCCGCCGCCACCGACGCCGCGTCCATCGCCGCCGCGATCCGCGCCGGTGCGCTGAACTACCTGATCAAACCGTTCACGACGCGACAGCTGTCGGAACGGCTCACCTCGTACGCCCGCTATCGCAGCCTGGTCGCGACCGAACGTCCCCTGTCCCAAGACGACGTAGACCGGGCATTCCGCGCTCTGCACGACCAAGACCGCGCGGCGACGCCGAAGGGCCAGTCAAGCGCGACGGCGCGCCTGGTGTCGGAGCGGCTGCGCGGATCGCCGACACCGCTGTCGGCCGCCGAAGTGGCCCGCGAGCTCGGCATGGCCCGCGCCACGGCGCAGCGATATCTGACCGCGCTGGCGGAGTCCGGAGCAGTGGAGATGCGGCTTCGCTACGGCGCGACCGGGCGGCCGGAGCACGAATACGGCTGGATCGGCTGATGCCGTCGTGAGTGCTTGTCCCGGTGAGAACCGGGATGAACACTCACGACTCAGCGCCCGCCGGACATCCGCTGAGCCGCGTCGAACCACGGCTTCCAGTCGAGGAACTGGTCGATACCCACCCGCGGCGAGGTCTTGCTCGGAGCGGGCGTCCCGAGGTCCGCCCGCGGATCAGCCTGCTCCGGGGCCGCCGGAGCCGCCGTCTCGCGCGGCGTCGTCGGGCGGATCGGGTTGTGCCGCCGCACCGGGGTTTGGTGCGAGGGCACCGGGACGTACACCGTGACCGGCGGCGCGGTTTGCGTCACCGGCGGCGTGATCGTCTGCGGGACCGGGATCTGCTGCTCCGCGATCGGGACGCGCTGCTCGGCCTGCACGACGGCGTCGTCGGTGGACTGGCCGGGAAGCACGCCGGTGAAGAACCCGCCGGCGAGCCAGCCGAGTCCGACCAGGACGACCGCCACCCCGGTGCCGACCCACACCCGGGCCCGCCGCCGCGACGCCACCGCGCGCGGGCGTTGCTCGGCAGGCGCGCATCCGGCGATCACCGGGATCTGCTGGGTCGATTCACAGCTCGTCTCCGGTGCCGCTTCGTCCAGCAGCCGCGGCCCGCGCGGCATGCTCGCGGCGATGATTCCGGTGCGGTCGACCAGTTCCCCGGAGGCGCGGTCAGCGGGCGCGGCCAACCGGCGCTCGGCAAGGCGCAGCATCGAGGACTACCTCCGGGGTGCGGACACACGAGTGGACTGGCAGCATTCTGCGACATTCCCGAGGGGTTCGGCGAAAATGCAACTCCATCGAGTGATCAAGAATGCGGACAGTCGCGACGCGTTATCCGTTCCGCTCGACTCGCTTGAGCCCTTGGCGCGCCAAAACCGCGAGCGGGCGCTGGTATGCCGAACCGAGCACGCGCGGGATCGCGTCGATCACGTAGGCGTCCGCTCCGATGAGGATCCGCGCGGACCGCCTGCGCACGCCGCGCAGGATCGTCTCGGCCGCTTTCTTCGGTGTGGTGCGGGCGATTTTGTCGAATCCGGCCGCTGCCTTGGCTTGGTCGCCGCCGCCTCCGCCTCGGGCGTTGCGGGCGATGTTGGTCTTGATCCCGCCCGGGTGCACGCAGCTGACGCCGACCGGATGCCGCGCCGCGAGCATTTCTTCGCGCAGCGACTCGGTGAATCCGCGAACCGCGAACTTCGCCGCGTTGTAAGCACTCTGCGTAGGCACTCCGACGAATCCGAACACGCTGGAGATATTGACAACGTAGCCGTCGCCGGAGTCGATGAGGTGCGGCAGGAATGCCTTCGTCCCGTTCACGACGCCGCCGAGGTTGATGCCGAGCAGCCAGTCGAAATCCTCGAACGTCATGTCCTCGACGGTCGCCCCGAGCGCCACCCCGGCGTTGTTGACGACGAGGTTGACCCGTCCGTGCTCCCGCACGACGTCCTCGGCGTGAGCGAGCACCGCGGCCCGGTCGGCGACGTCGAGCGAATGGCCCCGCACCTCGGCGCCGCGTTCGCGAGCTTCGCGCACGGTGCCGTCGAGACCTTCGGCGTCGACATCGGACAGTTCGAGGAGAGCGCCGTGCAACGCGAGTTCGAGCGCCAGCGCCCGGCCGATGCCCGACCCCGCCCCGGTGATCACCGCGACTTTGTTCGAGAAGTCCTTCATAGTCTCCCCACCCTGGTCTCACCGCTTTCTCTGATACTAGTGACGAGGACCAGTACAGGAGGTGGCATGCGGCGCACGGTGATCGGGCTGCTCGCACTAATCAGTGCGAGCGGGACCATCGTGGCATGCGCTGAGCGCGCGTCGGACGAACCCGCGGTCGCGTCGTCGACCCCGACGAAGCCGATCCACGCGTCGATCGGCGCACTGTTCGTCGACGGCTCGCATTACTGCACCGCGAGCGTCGTGCACAGCCAGCGCGGAGACGAACTGCTCACCGCGGCACACTGCATCCACGACGGCGAAGGCGGCGGCTACCTGGCGAATGTCACCTTCGCCCCCGGCTTCCACGACGGCGTCGCGCCTTACGGGTACTGGCAAGTCGGCGGCGAACTCGTCGCTCAGGGTTGGATCGATTCGTCTGATCCGAACCTGGATGTCGGCTTCGCGACCGCACGCCAGGAGGGCTCCCCCGAACCCCTGGAAGCGGTGACCGGAGCCAACCAACTAGGCACGAACGGCCCCTTCGCCCGCCCAGTGACCGTGGCCGGCTACCCCGACGGCGTCGACGAGGTCGCCACCTGCGAAACCCACACCCAGCAGCAAGACGAACACCAGGTACGCGTCGACTGCCCCGGCTTCGCAACCGGCACCAGCGGCAGCCCACTGGTAGCGGACCCGTCCCCCGAGACGAAAACGGGCACCGTAGTAGGAGTGATCGGCGGCTACGAAGCAGGCGGGTACACGGACGACGTGTCGTACTCGAGCTATTTCGACGACCAGATCACCGATCTCTACAACCGGGCGACCACGATGCCGTGACATGATGCGCCCCATGAGCACGCGCGACGTCCCGATCACCGGGGAACCGATCCGGCTGGGCCAATTCCTGAAACTGGCCGACCTCGCGGACAACGGCTCGCACGCGAAAGACCTGATCGACGCGGAAGAAGTCACGGTGAACGGCGAGGTGGAAACCCGCCGAGGCCGCCAGCTGGCGGATGGCGACGTAGTCAGCGTCGGCACCGAGAACGCCCGCGTCTCCCTGGAGCACTGACCTCCGGCCCGACATCCGTGAGGGCCACCTTCACGGACTCAGAGTCCCTCAGGGTTCCCCTCACGACCATCGCCGGTCCGTGAGGGGCTCCTTCACGGAATCAGATTCCCTCAAGGAGCCCTTCACAGCCCACCCGCCCGCTCCGCTCGCCGCGATGCGCCCCAATGTGGCATTGGGTGCGTCCCACGCACCCAATGTGGCGTTCGGTGCATCTGACGCACCCAACGCCACATTGGGGCGCTAGCCCCAACCCGAAACCGCAGCCGGTGCACCCAACGATCGAGGCACCCAGACCCTCCCCCGCACCCCGATACGAAGCCTCCCTGCGGTCTGGGGGTGCTTGTCAAGGCATCTTTCCCGCCTTGACAAGCACCCCCAGACCGTCAGCACAATCAACCTTCGGGGTGCCTCACGCACGCCAGGGCCGATGTCGCCGCCAGGCGACGAGCCGCATCACCCCACAGTGGTCAACGGCGGCAACCCCACCTTCAACGCCAAAGAATCCAACTGCCTCCGCACCGCCCCAGACAACGGCACCCCCAACGCCCGGCACTGCTCCAAATACTGAGCCTCCCGCCACCCGGGATACCGAACCGGAGTCCCGCCCTCCCACCCGAGCATGCTCCCGAACACCGCACTGGCCGCCCGATAAAACCCATCAGCACTGCGCAACGTCGTAGGCGCGATCGCGAGCACCAGCAACCCGGTGTCATGCTCGTGATCAGCAACCCCGGACAACACCCCGGCCAGCACATCGACCATCAACGCAAACCCGGCAAACTGCGGATTGCGAGCGGTATCAGCAAGGTCGACGTCAA
Source organism: Amycolatopsis halotolerans (assembly GCF_042647905.1). Taxonomy (NCBI): domain Bacteria; kingdom Bacillati; phylum Actinomycetota; class Actinomycetes; order Pseudonocardiales; family Pseudonocardiaceae; genus Amycolatopsis; species Amycolatopsis halotolerans. The sequence continues at coordinate 217,873 of NZ_JBHRWI010000027.1, read as the reverse complement.
AAACGAACTCCGGATAAGCCCCGGCGGGAGCAGCCATCCCCAACGGATGAACCGGCTGATCGGCATACCCCCCAGCAGCCATGACAATCCCGATCATCCCGTGCGGCAACGCCCGCGCGGCATGATGCCCAACCCGCCCAAACGGCCCGACCCCACGCAACGACAGCAACCCGACCCCGAACCGCCCAGCCCGCTGCACGGCCCGATCCATCGCATCGCCAACCGCCCACAGCCCGGACGCGCGCCGATAGTCGACAAGCGCCGCAGCCCCGCGATCCGCGATCAGCAACGGCTGCGCACCAGGACTGACGAATCCGCTTTCGATCGCGGGCAGATGCACCCGAGTCAACTCCCCGACGCCAGTCTCCGGCGCGCCAGTGAGATCGCCGTGGCACAACGCCTCCGCCGCCGGACGCGCGCGTTCCTCGGGAAAGCCTTGTGCCATCAGGACAACGGAAACGAGCGTGACCAGTTCGTCGGCGGGGACGCGCTGCCAGGCCTGCTCGGGAATCGGGGTGTCGGCGGGAACTTCCGGGACGGGGCGGCTGAGCCGGGGGGCACGCGGTCTGAGGGGCACTTCATCAAGGTTGCCGGGCGATCTCGGACCCCGTCAACGAGGTTGGCCCTAGAGTGTGATGCGGTGAGCCGCAGAGACGTACCCTGAGGCACATGTGCCGAAACATCACGACGCTCCGCGGCCTGCAGCCCGCCGCCACCACGGACGAGATCGAAGCCGCGGCACGCCAGTACGTGCGCAAAGTGACCGGGGTGCAGTCCCTTTCGGACGCGACGCGCGAACCGTTCGAAGCGGCGGTCGCCGAAATCACCGAAATCACCGCGCGGCTGCTGGAAGAACTCCCGCAACGCCGCCAGCCGCCGGCGACCGTGCCGCCGCTGCGCCGCCCGGAGGTCCAGGCGAGGATCGCCCTGCGCGAGGCCAAGAAAGCCTGACGCCGCAATCACTCCACGGCTTGCCCAGGGAACTTCGGCTTGATCTCCCGGTTGAGGTAGCGCCCTGGGCTGTCGGCGGCCATCAGCGCGCGATGCACCCGCGCGGGCACGAGGTGGTAGCGGTAGACGCCGCCGTTGCGGAACCCGATTTCCAGCACCGACTTCGCGGCGTCGTAGCCGACGTCGCGAATGACGGAGGACTCCACGGGAACCCGGCGCACAGCACGGCCAGGGTACCCGCGCGACCGCCGGATACCGGTAGCCGAATCACGGTGGAACCGACACCGCGGATCAGGCCCGGCCCGCTGACCTTCGGCAGACCCGCCCCATCGAAGAAAACAGCCCCGGTCTCCCGCACGAACGCGGAACCCGGGGCCAGACACTCGAGGCGTCAAGCGGAAGCGGAGGGATTTGAACCCCCGGTAGGTTTCCCTACGGACGCTTTCAAGCTGAGCGGTACTTAGCGCTGTGCTCACCTGGCTCTTTGCAGCTTACCAGCGAACGAATGACCCCCAAGCGAGTGTAGTGGACTTGATCTTGAGTTATGCCTGCTGGAACCCCGGGAGGCTCCGAGCGGCGAACCGTCGAAGCTCTGCGAGGGGACGGCGAGCCCTTCCTCGTGTTCGCTTGCCGATCTCGCGGTACTCCCCGGCAGAGAGATCGAGCAACCGGACGTACAGCGTCCGCGCGTCCACGACGAGCTGTTCGGCGATCTCGCCGGCATTGTCCGACCAGAGCGCCGCGTCGGCGAGTTCGGCAACGGTGATCAGTCGCCGGGCTGCGACGGCGTGCACCTGCCGCTCGAGTCGCGTGTCGAGCCAACCCACACCGCAATAGCCGAGGACGTCGTCGCGTCGTTCGTGGTGGACGATTTCGTGAGCCACCGTGCACCGTGCCTCGACCTGATTCAAGATCGGGTTAAGCCGAATCAAGCCACCCCGGTAAGCGCCCCACCCGGCGACCGCAGGCGACACGATGACCTCGGCGCCGAGATGCTCGGCATGTCTGTACGGGTTGTACCGTCGGCCCCATTCCATGCGTGTTCCTCCCCAAACACGCAAGCGGTGGGAAGTCAGGCGCCGGTCTCCGGTCCGGGTTCGTCGGGCCGTTCGGCGTCGCTGAGCCACTCGCGTTCTTGTTGAACTCTCATCGGTTCTACGTCTGGGCTGTCGGCGACGAGATGGAGAGAGTTACCGGGGGTAGACGTGGGATGTTTCACGGGCGAACGGGGAACTTCCGAGGTAACGCGCTTGAACCTGATGTCGATCTCGTCGAGCAGCTCGCGCACTGAGTAGGCGGCGAGACCCTGCCTCGATTCCTCCACCGTGAGCAGGCCGGCACCGACGAGCAGGGGCACGAGAGGCTCGTCGAGCGCCTCGGCGACAGCTCGCGCGTTGCCGATCGTGGGTGGTGAGCCGCGGTTTCGCCAATCCGAGATGCGACTCTCGGACACGCCGGCCGCCCGGGACAGGTGCACCGGCTTCCAGCCTCGCCGGTCAAGTTGCGCTTGCAAGTACGTCCACCACTGCCCGTCAGCCATGACGCAATGTTACTTCCGCATACGGAACTAGCGGAACCCGACTTACGTCGTTCGTCCGAATACTTGCGCACACGGAAGCGTTGAAACGGCGTCCCATCTGCACGTATGGTCGATCTTCCCAGGGGTTAGGGATCTTCCACACACGGAAGCAGAGGGGAACTGTCTGTGACATCGCACGTCCGCATCCGACCGGATGCGCTGAGTAAGGTCGCGACCGCGAAGGGGTTGCGGTCGCGGTACGCGCTGGCGAAGGCCCTCGGCGTGAGTCAGTCGACCGTCGGGCGCGTGCTCGACGGCGAGCAGTGGCCGGGAAACGAGTTCATCGCCGCGACCATTAACGGGCTCGACATCCCGTTCGACACGGTGTTCGAGGTGACCGTCGGCGAGATCGCCTCGACGCACGAGCGCACGGGCGTAGTCGGATGAGCGCCGCCGCTGTCCGTGTCGGCACCTTCGAGCCCGGCACGGCCGAATGGTTCGCCGCTCGCGCGTCCGCGCTTGGGGGTTCCGAGGTCGCCGCCGTACTCGGGCTGTCGCCGTGGGAATCGCGTTTTTCGCTGTGGCATCGAAAGAAGGGAGCCGCGAGCGCAGCGGACGACAACGCTGTCATGCGGTGGGGTCGCTGGCTCGAGGACCCGATCGCCCGCGCATTCGCCGCGGCGCACCCCGAGTATCGGGTGCGCAGGTCCGGGACGTGGGCGAGCCGTGCGCGCCGGTGGCAGGTTGCAACGCCCGACCGGCTGTTGTCCAGCTTGACCGCTCGTGCGTTGCTCGAGGTCAAGACCGCGCACAACGCCGACGAGTGGGGCGAGCCGGGTACCGACGAGGTGCCGATCTACTACCGGACGCAAGCCCTGTGGCAGCTCGACACGCTCGGCTTGTCCCGCGCGCACATCGCCGTGTTGATCTCCGGCTCGGACTACCGCGAGTACGTCGTCGACTGGAACATCGCCGAGGTTTCCGTGCTCCGCGAAGCCGCCCGGGAATTCCTCGACACTCTCGAGCGCGACGAGCGCCCGGACATCGACGAGCACACCGCGACCTATCGCACGGTGCGCGCACTGCATCCGCTCATTGACGACGTCGAGGTCGAGATCGCCCCGACGCTGGCCGAGTGCTACCGCGCCGCGGTCGCAGAGCACAAGGCCGCCGAGGACGCCAAGCGCCGGGCGGCCGCCGAGGTGCTCGACGCGCTCGGCTCCGGCCGGCGCGCCGTGGTCGCTGGCGAGTCGATCGCCATCCGCGTACCGGGCACCGGCGACTCGCCGCCGTCGCTGCGCCCGTCTCCCATCCGTTCGACACCGCAGAAGGTGAGCGCCGCAGCATGACCACTCAGACCGTCACGTCGGCCGTCGCGCAGCAGCGGGACAGCTCGCCGGCCGCGCTGGTGCGCAAGTACCGCACGGACTTCGCAACGGTGCTCCCGAGTCACATCAAGCCCGAGACGTGGCTGCGCATCGCTACCGGTGCCCTGCGCCGGAGTCCGCAGCTTGCGCACGCCGCGGAGAAGAACCCGACGTCGTTGCTTGTCGCACTTCTCGACGCCGCGCGCAAGGGTCTCGAGCCAGGTACGGAGCAGTACTACCTAGTGCCGCGCAAGACCAAGCGCGGTCCCGAGGTCGTCGGCATCACCGGGTATCAGGGCGAGGTGGAACTCATGTACCGGGCCGGCGCGGTGTCGTCGGTCAAGGTCGAGGTGGTGCGCGAACACGACACGTTCGCCTACAACCCGGGCGAGCACGACCGGCCGGTGCACGAGATCAACTGGCGCGCCGACCGCGGCGACCTGGTCCTCGCCTACGCCTACGCGAAGATGCGCGACGGGGCGACGAGCAACGTCTCGGTGCTCTCCGCCGAGGACATCGCCGTCATTCTGTCCAAGGCCGAGGGCGCCGACTCGCCGTTCTCGCCGTGGCAGTGGAACCCCAAAGCGATGTGGCTCAAGTCGGCCGCGCACCAGCTCGCGAAGTGGGTGCCGACCAGCGCCGAACGCGTTTGGCAGCCCGACGGGCCATCGCCCGAGACGCCTCCGGCCGCGCCGGTCTCCCTGCCCACCGTCGAGGACGTCGTCGACGCCGAAGTCGTCGAGGACTGGCCAGCCGCGCCGACGGACGCCCCGGACGGTGAGCGATGACCGCGACCAGTGCGAAGGGGCTCGAGGTGATCGCCGACGAGCCGACCGAGGCACCGATGCGCGCCAAGGGTGGCGCGCCGGTGCTCTGGCGGCAAACGCGAACGCTGCTGCTCGCCGACGGGTCGACGACGTACGGGTGCCTGCATTGCGACTACACCTCGGACAACATGCACTCGATCCGGCCGCACCTGAACAAGCACCGGACCACACCGGCCGCCGAGGTCGAGGTCGACCCGCTCGACGGGCTCACTCTCGGCGAGATCCGGCAGCAGCTCGCCGCGGCCGACGAGTGGAAGGCGCGCGCGGTGCGCGCCGAGCAACACCTGTCGATGCTGCGCTCAGCCCTGCGAGAGGTGACCGCGTGACCGCGTCCGCGCTCGTACCGGCTGACCGCGTCGTCTTCTGCTGCGCCGAACACCTCGGCGCCGGCTGCTGCGACCCGACCGACTGCTCGCCTTGCTGCCCAATGTGCCCGATGTGCCCGGTGGTCGCGGTGCGGACGCCGGCGCAGCGGGTCTACGACATGTCCGGGCACCGCGAGCTACTCGCCGACCTGGCCGAGTGGGCTCGCGAGATCCGGTCGCGCGCGTGGGAAGGAACGAAGCCATGGCCGACCAGCTCGCCCTAGGGTTCGCCGACCGACACGACGGTCAAGAGGCGAACCTCGCCGCCGCGGTCGCCGTGAACCGCGACTACCGGGCCGCCGCTGAGGCAGTGCTCGCCGAGCTGGTTCGCGAAGGCCGGCCGTTCACCGCCGAGGACATTCGCAAGGCAGTCCCGAACGACGTCGAGCCGCACTCGCCGAACGTCCTTCCGTCCGTGCTCGGCACGTGGGCCGCCCGTCGGCTGATCATGCCGTGCGGCGAGTACCGAAGCCGCCGGCGAAGCCGGCGCGCCAGCCGTAACCGGGTGTGGATCGCCCGCGGCACCGCCTCGGCCACGTAGCCGACCACCCGCTCTATCCAACGAAGCACGTCACCGACCAGTGGCGGGCGCGGTGAAGCGCGCCCGCCACTGCACCGCCCCAGGGGGACCAGTGATCATCGAATTTCCCGGCACCAGGACCGCGGCCGCACCGGTGCGCAAGCTCGACGCGCTCGCCGTCGAGGCCGCACTCAACGGCCGACGCGCCTACGACGAGTTGCACCCGTGCGAGGTTTTCGAGGTCGTCCGGATCGCTCGCCGGCGCGGCGACACCCTCAACCAGGTCGCCGCGCTGCTCGACGTTGATTTCTTCGTGATCGCCGACGAGTACGACGCCGCGGGGGTCTGATGAGCGTTCAAGCCCTGCGTTGGGCCGCCGAGCAACAGGTCGGCGCCCCCATGCCGAAACTCGTGCTCTACGCCCTGGCCGAGCATGCCAATCGCGACGGCTACGCCACAACGTCACTTACCACGCTCGCGCGAGAGACCGAGGCGTCGCGCCGAACCGTGCAGCGCGGGCTCGACACGCTCGTCGAGCAACGGCTCATCGCCCGCACCCGACGCCAGCGCGGCACCGGCGCCGACACGTCCAGCGAGTACCGCCTCATGCTCAACCGACCCGGCGACGGTGCCACACCGACACCCCAAGGGGAGGGACACACCGACACCCCCGAGTGTCAGAACGACACTCCCCCCGTGCCAGAGCGACACACCGGGAGTGTCGGACAGGCACCCCACGCGGGTGTCACAGCGACACCCCAAGGTGAACCGGAACTACTGAACCGAACTACGGAACCGAGCCGTCACGCGCGCCCGCACACGCGAGGCACCACCACCGCGGCGGAACTCTCGGCGACCGCGTCTCGGCCCGACGCCTACCGGCTGGTGACGTCCTGGCGCGACCAGACCGGCGCCGCCTATCGGCCGGCGACGATTCGCGCGCTCGCCAAGCAGGTCGACGGCATTTTGCGCGACGGCGGCGCGCTGGTCCCGTTGCGAGCCGCGCTCGACGAGTGGGACCGCCGACCGGACGCTCGGCCCGGTCTGCTGCCACACCTGTACGACGACGCGGTCAAGGCCACCCGGCACGCCGAGCAGCCGTCGACCCGTTCCCCGACACCGCGTAGCGCCCGGGGCGAGAAGATCCGCGGGTGGCTCGCGCTCGCCGCCGAGTCAGCGCCGACCGATGGCGAGCCCGTCGAGCTGCTCGTCGCCAGCGGGGGCAACTCGTGAACCGCACGGAGGTCGCCGCGCTGCTCGGCGCGGCCTCGGCCGTCGACCCGAAAGTGCCGCAACCCGATCCGGACGTGCTCACCATGTGGGCCGGCATCCTCGACGACGTCCCGGCCGACGTCGCCGGCGCCGCGGTCCGCGAGCACTACCGGCACAACGGCGAGACCGTCATGCCGGCCGACATCGTCGAGTACTGGCGCGCGGTTCGTCGCGACGTCGCCGAGCGTCGGCACACCGCCGAGTTGCGAGCCCACGCCGCCGATCGTCGGCCCGATCTGCGCGCCATCCGCGACGGCATCGCCCGCGTCACCGCGGCGCTCGCCATCACCCGCGGAGTCGACCCCGAGCACGCCGAGGCCGAAGCCGAAGCCCGCCGCGCGTTCCTCGCTGTGCCGTGCACCTGGTGCAAAGCCCAACCGGGTGCACCGTGCACCGGCCCCGGCGGCAAGCCGCTCACCAAACAGGCCGCGCACGATGCGCGGCTCGCCGACGCGCTCACGTCCACACGCTGAACACCTCGGGGGATTCGATGAACAACAACGACGAGACCACGCACGCGACCGGTCGCCGGCGTCGCCGCGCGCACGCGCGCGTCTTCACCGGCTCGACGTATTCCGGCGGTGCCGCATGAGGATCGGTTCTCTGTTCAGTGGGTACGGCGGGCTCGACCTCGGTGTGCAGGCCGTACTCGGCGGCTCGGTCTCCTGGCACGCCGAGATCGACCCCGACGCTTCCCGGGTGCTCGAGCACCGCTGGCCCGGTGTGCCGAACCTCGGTGACATTGCCGCGGTCGACTGGTCGCAGGTCGACCCGGTCGACGCGCTCACCGGCGGGTTTCCCTGCCAGGACGTGAGCGCGGCGGGCAAGCGGGCCGGTCTGCGCCCCGGCACCCGCTCGGGGTTGTGGTCGCAGATGGCCTACGCCGTGAGCATCCTCCGTCCTCGGCTGGTCATCGCCGAGAACGTCCGGGGGTTGCTCAGTGCACCAGCCGCTAGCCACGTGGAACCGTGCCCGTGGTGTCTGGGAGATGACACAAGCCATGTTCTGCGGGCACTCGGCGCCGTACTTGGCGACCTGGCCGACCTCGGGTACGACGCGGCGTGGTGTGGCCTACGCGCTGCCGACGTGGGCGCCCCGCACGGGCGATTCCGCGTCTTCGTCGTTGCTGCCGACACCCACCTCGAGGGACGAGAAGGGACCGAACCAGCGCGGCGACGAGACGTGCCTACACGGGGCGTTACTTCCGACGCCACGGGCGAGCGACACAGGCACACCGGGCCGTCGGGCGGGGGAGGGCTTCACGCCGCCGCTGTCGCAGGCGATCAACGAGATGTTGCTGCCGACGCCGACCGCGTCGGACCGGTTCGGGCCGGGCAGCCATGGGGACGGAGGCGCGGACCTGCGCACGACGGTGCACCTGTTGCCCACCCCGACGGCGACGGACGCGAAGGCCAGCCGCAACGCGACCGCGAACCGATCGACGAGCGGACATCACGGCGGAACGACGCTCACCGACGCGACGCTGTTGCTCCCGACCCCGAAGGCATCCGACGGACGCAGCGGGAGCCCGAACTACAGGGACAGCAGGGGCGGGGCGACTCTGCCGTCGACGGCGTTCGCGCTACTGCCGACACCACGCACAGGGACGAAACGCACAAGCGTGCGATGGGCGCAACGGCCAGCCGAGCAGGGCGGCGCGTCGGGGGCGAGCCTCGAGCAGGCGCTCGAACTGGCGCAGGGCATCCTCCCGCACGAGTTCACGAGCTGGGAGGAAGTGCCGACCGCGTGGATTTCGGCGGCTACGAACCCGCCGTACAGCGATGGGAGCGCGCACTCGGGCGACTCGCCCCCGCACCCACCGCCGAGGGGAAGCGCGGCGCGCGAGTCCTGAATCCGGCGTTTGTCGAGTGGATGCAAGGCATTCCCGACGGGTGGGTGACCGGCGTCCCCGGCCTGTCCCGCAATGCCATGTTGCGGATGCTCGGCAACGGCGTCGTACCGCAGCAGGCCGCCGCCGCGCTGCCCTGGCTGCTCGACGTACTCGGCATCGCGCTCGACGAGGCCGCGTGATGCGCCTACCGGAGTGGCGCTCGCGCGCGGCCTGCCGCGGTCGCCTCGACCTCGATTTCATCGACCCCGCCGACGAGCAGGTCGACCGGTGCCGCGCCATCTGCGCCGAGTGCCCGGTGCGCGAGCTGTGTCTCGCCGACGCGCTCGCCTCTGGGGAGGCGTGGGGGATCTGGGGAGGGCTCGACGCCGACGAGCGCGCCAAGGTTGCCGAGCAGGACGGACACCCCGCGCCCGCAGTTCGACCGGCGCACGGCACGAACGCCCGGTACGCGAAACACCGGTGTCGCTGCAAAGCGTGCACCGCGGCGCACGCCGAGTACGAACGCGAACGCCGCGCCCGTCTCAGGGCTCGCCGCCGCGGAACGGCGCCGCGCGCGTACGTGCTCGTCGAGCCGGTTCGGTGCGGCCGCACATGGGCCGGTGCCGGTCAGTACGTGATAGCGCTTCCCGGTCTCCCCGTCCCGGCCGAGGCCGAACCCGACGAGCCGCTCGCCGCGGTCGCGTGAGCGACGCTCGCCGTAGTCTGTCCGAACTCGACATTGAGGGGATTCGTTGAGCGCACGCGCATTCGCCCGAAGCACACTGATCGCCGGTGACCCGGTGAACTGTCGTCACGAACACCCGCACAAGCCGGGGCGCGTGTGCCTGCTGGCACGAGCGCACGGCGGATTCATCGACGTTGAGCCGCACCGCTCGATCGAGGGCGACGAGTGGTTCGACGCGCTGTGCCGAGACTGCCGCGGGGCCGGCTCGGTCGACGGCGTCGACTGTGTGCCGTGTGCCGCCGGCGGATGGGTGCTTGTCGACCACACCGCGGACGACGCCGAAGCGTAGCGCATTAGTCGGTGACACCGTCGGCTCGATGCTCGAATGCGTGATCATCACGTGCGACGCCCCATTCTGCGCCAACGCAACCGCCGGGGGCGCGGTGTGCCTTTCCTGCCTCGGCCGGCTCCGTGCCGATCTGGTCGAGGTCGCCGAGCTGGTCGACGAACTCGAGGACACCGTCGCCCGGCTCGCGAACACCGGGCCGCCGCGGGTCGGCTCGCGCCCGGCCGAGACCGGGTTGCCGTTCAACGTCGGCGCCGCCGAGGTCCGCGACGTCGTGCGCAACGTGCTCTCGACGTGGGTGCGGGACTTGTGGGAGACGCACGGCCTACGCCAACCGGTGCCCACCGGCGAGACCGCGCCGGATGGCTCGCCGCTCACGGTCGCCGAGCTGGAACCGCTCGACCTCGACGACACCGTGCCCGAGATGGCCGCGTGGCTGCGCCGCCACCCGTCGTGGGTCGAGTACCACCCGGCCGGCGGCCAACTGGTCGACGAGATCGGCGACGCCGTCGAGCAGGTCCGCCGGGCCGTCGACCTGCCGCCGGCGCGCGTGTACTGCGGGCCGTGCCCGGACTGCTCGGCCGATCTGTACGCCCGACCCGAACGGGCCGTCGTCGCGTGCCGGGAATGCGGAATGCGACACGACGTCGAGGCTCGGCGCGAGAATCTGCTCGACGCCGCCCGCGACGTCGAGGCGACCGCGGCGGAGATCGCCCGCGCGTTGCCGAAACTGCTCGGCCGCGAACTGTCGGCGAACACGCTGCGCACGTGGGCGCGCACCGGCAAGCTCGACAAGCGCAAGCCCGACGAACACGGCCGACCGCGGTACCGCGTCGGCGACGTCATCGACCTTGCGCTCGTCACCCCCGCGCGAAAGCGTGTAACCCGCGAACCGGCCGGTTGTGCTTAAACTGGCGATTAGCAGCGGGTGAGCTGTACCCGCACCACGATCCGACAGCCCCGGACTACCTCCCCCTTCGGTCCGGGGCTGTCTGCTGCCCGGGGGCGAGGTGATCACCTTGCCACGCAATCTGATCACCGACGCCGACCGCGAACGCGTGCGCGAACTGCACGCCGAAGGCCGAACACGCAACGACATCGCCCGGGAGATCAGCCGCTCGCCATCCACGGTGACCGGCATCGCCCAAGCGCTCGGTCTGTCCTTCGACCGCTCGGCCACCGCCGCCGCAACGCACGCGCGCCAGGTCGACAACCGCGCCCGACGCACTGAGATCGTCGGCCGGCTCTACGGTCGCGCCGAGCGCATCCTCGGCCGGCTCGAGGCCGACCGGTACACGTTCACCGCGACCACGATCAACGGCATTGAGTCCAAGGTGCTCGACCACGTGCCAGCGCCAGACGAGAAGGCGCTCGCCTCGGCGATGTCGACGCATCTCAGCGCCGCGGCAAAGCTCGAGCAGGTCGACGCCGACACCGGCGCCGAGGGCGCGCGCTCGATGCTCGGCGGGCTCGCCGTCGCGCTCGGCATCGCGACCGGGCCGGCGAATGGGTGAGCCCGCGCTCGACCTGCCGCTCTCGCCGGCGCAAGTCGAGTCGATGCGCGAGTCGCGCGCGCGGGTGAACATCTGGTCGGGTGCCATCCGTTCGGGCAAGACCATCGCGAGTTTGTTGCGTTGGTTGATCTACGTCGCGCACGCGCCCCGCGGCGGACAGCTCGTCATCGTCGGGCGCACCCGCGACTCGGTCGCCCGCAACGTGTTCGCGCCGCTGCAAGACCCGACCCTGTTCGGCTCACTCGCCGACCACGTCAGCTACACCGCGGGCGCGCCGTCCGGTTGGATTCTCGGGCGGCAAGTGTTCGTGCTCGGCGCGTCGGACAGCAAGGCCGAGAAGGTGTTGCGCGGCTTGACCTGCGCCGGCGCATACGTCGACGAGGTCACCGTCGTTGCCCGCGAGTTCTTCAAGCAACTACTTGGCCGGATGAGCGTTCCCGGCGCGATGTTGTTCGGCACGACGAACCCGGATACTCCCGGCCACTGGCTGAAACACGACTACCTCGACCGGCTCGCCGAGCTGCCCGACTGGCGTTCGTTCGCGTTCACCCTCGACGACAACCCGTCGTTGTCCGCCGAGTACCGCGCGAGCATCCGCCGCGAGTACACCGGCTTGTGGTTCCGCCGATTCATCCTCGGCGAGTGGGTCGCCGCAGAGGGCGCCGTGTTCGACATGTGGGACCCCGATCGGCACGTCGTGCCGTGGGCCGATCTGCCCGACCTGCGGCGACTGCTCGCCGCCGGCGTCGACTACGGCACCACGAACGCAACCGCGGCGCTGGCGCTCGGCCTCGGCACCGACGACCGGCTGTACCTGGTTGACGAGTGGCGCCACGACCCCGCGCACGCCCGGACCCGGCTCACCGACTCCCAACTCGCCGCCGGCCTGCGCGAGTGGCTCGACCTCGACCACCACCCGCGCCAACAGGGCCGGCCCGAGTTCGTCGTCGTCGACCCTGCCGCCGCGAGCTTCCGGGTACAACTCCAGTCCGACGGCGTGCTTACCCAAGCCGCCGACAACGACGTCGCCTACGGCATCCGGACCCTGTCGAGCCTGCTCGCCGAGGACCGGTTGCGCGTGGCCGACCGGTGCCGCGGGTTCATCGCCGAGGTACCCGGCTACTCGTGGGACGACAAAGCGACCGCCGCCGGCGAAGACAAGCCGATCAAGATCGCTGATCACTCGCTCGACGGCGGCCGCTACGCCGTGACGACTACTGAGGCACTCTGGCGGCCTGCTCTCGCCGCCGCCTGAACAGCGGATACGCCTCCGGTCTGTCCTGCTTGTCCTGGGCGACCGACCACTCAGACAGAACCCATCCCGCGCGCTCGATCGCCTCAATCTGGATTGACCAGTCGGCGACCTCGCCAGACAAAAAGTGGTGCGTCGCCGGCCAGTTCAACCGGGCGGCAAAGAAAAAGCGGCCATCCTCGAATGCCTTGCGCGCTTCGTTGGCGACGTTATCCGCCTTGGCCTGCTTGATGAATCCCACGTTTCTCCCTGCTCTGGTGAAAGGGGGTGCGTCATGCCGTCTTCGTGGCCTCCCCCGCCGTTCGACGACGCGCACGCGCGTATGCGCGAGTGGGATGCCTGGTACACCGGTGATCCCGAGCGGCTCGTCGAGGTCTACACCGGCGAGCGCCGACGAGCCGTTACACCGCGGCTCCGGCCGTCGACCTACCGCGGCGGCCTGGTGGGCGGGCTCGCCCGGTTCTTCTGGGGCCGGCCGATCCCCGTCGGCCAGACCCGACAGCGGTTGCACGTGCCGCTCGCCGCAGACATCGCGACCGCGTCGGCCGACCTCCTGTTCTCCGAACCGCCGCGCATCGTCGTCGACGACACCGCGGCGCAGGCCCGCCTCGACCTCGCGCTCAACTCGCCGGCGATGCACTCGCGGTTGCTCGAGGCGGCCGAGATCGCCTCGGCGCTCGGCGGTGCCTACCTGCGCGTGGTCTGGGATGCCGACGTGGCCGAGCACGCGATGCTCGACGCCGTCCATGCCGACGCCGCAGTGCCCGAATGGCGTTGGGGCGAGCTTTCCGCTGTCACCTTCTACACGCGGGTGCGCGTCGACGGGCCGGCCGTGTGGCGCCACCTTGAGCGCTACGAACCGGGCCGGATCGTGCACGCACTGCACGTCGGCACCGAGACCGAACTCGGCCGCGCCGTGCCGCTCGACGAGGCCCCGGCGACCGAGTGGGCGGCACCGCTGGTCGACGCCGCGGGCAGCATCGCCACCGGCACCAACCGGCTCACCGCCGCCTACGTGCCCAACGTCCGCCCTAACCGCGTGTGGCGCGGCACCCCGCAGCTCGCGCCGCTGGGCCGCTCCGACTTCGACGGCGTAGAGCCGATGTTCGACGCGCTCGACGAGGTCTACACGAGCTGGATGCGCGACGTCCGGATCGCCAAGGCCCGGCTACTCGTGCCCACCGGGTACTTGCAGGACAACGGCGCGGGCAAGGGCGCGAGCTTCGACGAGGACCGCGAGGTCTACACCGAGTTGAACGCGCTGTCGCGCGGCGGCTCAGACACCCTCACGGTTTCAGCCCATCAGTTCGCGATCCGGGTAGCCGAGCACCGCGACACCGCCGAGGAGATCACCCGGACCGCCCTGCGGTCCGCCGGCTATTCGCTGGCGACGCTCGGCGACAACGACGGCGACGCCTCGATCACCGCAACCGAGGTCACCGCCCGCGAGAAACTGTCGAACCGCACGCGCGACAAGAAAGCGCGGTACTGGGCTTCCGGGCTCGCGCACATCGCCGCCGCGCTTGTCGAGGTCGATCGACACGCGTTCGGCGGCACGGCAACCGTTCCCGAGCTGCCCAAGGTCGAGTTTCCCGACCGGACGCAGCCGGACCCCGAGGCACTCGCGCGCACCGTGCAGGCACTCGGCGCGGCCGAGGCTGCCTCGACCGACGTGCGGGTGCGGATGGTTCACCCCGACTGGGACGACGACCAGGTGCGCGACGAGGTCGCCGCCATCCTCGCGGAGTCCGGCCGGACCGTGCCCGACCCAGCGACGTTCCGCGGGCTCGACCAGTTCCCCGACCCGCCGGCCCCCGGCGACAACGAGGTCGAGGGGGCCGCCGATGCCGTGGGAACCCCCGCCCGGAGTTGACCCGGCCGACGTCGTCGAGCAGCTCGCCGCGGACATCGTCGCTCTTTACACGCAGGCCGAGGCCCGGTTGCTCGGCGATATCGCCCGCCGCGTCCGCGCCGGTCAGGATGTGCCCGAGTGGGCCGCGCAGAAGGCGGCCGCGGCACGTGAGCTTCGGCTCGCTGCCGAGCGCATCGCGACACAGGTCACCGGGCAGGCAGGCCAGGCGGCCGCCGATTCCGTCTACGCCGCGTGGCAGGCTGGCGCCGAGCAAGGGCTCGCGCAGCTCGCCGACCTCGGCGCGCTGTCGTCCGGGCAACTCGAGCAGCTCGCCGGCGTGGTGCCCGGAATGCCGGCGGCCGCCATCCTCGCCGCGGACCTCACCAGCCGACTCGAGACGCTGCCGCTGCGCGTGCTGCGTTGGCAGCAGGACGCCTATCAAACGGCGGTCGCCGCGGCCGCGCCCGATCAGGTGCTCGGTACCGGCACGATCCACTCGGCGCAACGTGCCGCGTGGGATCGGCTTGTCTCGCAAGGGGTTACCGGGTTCGTTGACCGCGCCGGCCGCGACTGGAATCTCGCGAGCTACGTCGAGATGGCGGTGCGCACCGCGACCGCGCGTGCGTGGAACGACGGGCACCTCGCCCGCATGGCCGAGACCGGCGTCGAGCTGGTCACGATCACCCGCTCGCGCCATGCCTGCCGACTCTGTACCCGGTGGGAAGGACGGGTGTTGGCGCTGTCCGGTCCGACCGGTGAGCGCCAGGTCGAGCACACCCTCACCGACGAGACGGTCACCGTCGACGTCGCCGCCACCGTCGAGCAGGCGCGGCTCGAGGGGCTCATGCATCCGAACTGTCGACATCAGTTCGTGCCGTTCCTCCCCGGGGTGACCAAGCCCGACGAGATCCGCGAGCACGACGCGAAAGCCGAGCAGGACCGGGAAGACCTGCGCGCGCTCGAGCGCAAGGTGCGGCGGAACAAGCGCAAGGCCGCGGCCGCGCTCACCGACGACGAGCGCCAGGCTGCCGAGCGTCGGGTGCGCGAGACGCAAGCCGAGATCCGCGAGCACGTGAAGCGAACCGGACTCAACCGCAAGCGCTACCGCGAGCAAGTCAACCTCGGACACGGCGACCTCCGAGCCGCCGAACGCCGGCGCGACCAGCTCGCCGACCAGGTCGCCGAGGGCAGCGCCGAGCAGAACCGGCTCGACGCCATCTACGCCGAGCAGAACCGCCGGCGCGAGGCCGAACGCCTCGCCGCAGAAAAGGCCGCGGCCGTCGACGTGCGGGAGCTGTCCGACGAGCAACTCGCCGAACGGCTCGCCGAAGTCGGCGACGACGAGGACGCCGTCGCCCTAGTGCTCGCCGAACTGGACCGGCGCGAAGCCGACCAGCAGTACGCCGACGCAGTCGCCGACGACCCGGACCCCGAGAAGTGGGCCGAGGTCGACCGGCTCGTCGAGACCGGCCTCGACTACGAACAGGCGTACGCCGAGGTGTTCGACAAGGACGTCGAAAAGATGCGCCGAGAGGACGCCATCGCTCGACTTAGGCGCGAGGGCTACACCGGCCGCGGGTTCGACGAACTCGCGCGCGCCGCGTACGCCGAGCGGCTCGAACGCGACTACTTCGCTGCCGAGGCCGCTACAAACGGGTTCCTGCTCACGCAGGAAGGCCAGCGCAACGGACTCGACACGCGGAACCTGTGGCGCCAGAACGAGAACTACGCCCGCCGCTGGGCATCCGACGAACTAAAACAGTGGTGGGACGAAAACGGTAGGGTCACGTTCGACCAGTTCGCCGCCGAGTTGCTCGACGGCGGCAACGGAGAACGGTTCCGCACCGGGGGTGAGTCGTGGCTACAGTGACCGTCGAGCAAGTCCGCGCCGCCCGGGAACAGGGTTACGCTGCCGGTTACGGACTCGCACCACCGACGCCGAACCCTTACGCGCCAAGGCATACGCCCGAGTGGCTCGGCCCGCGAACGTCGGCCGAGCGCGTCCACCAGGAGAACGCCGAGCGGAGGCCTCTCGCGCTCGCGCGTGTGTGGCGACTGGCATATCAGAACGGGCAGGCCGCTTATGCGCGCGAACACTCCGCGACGAACTAGTCGGCTTGCTCGAGGCTGTTACCGCTTCCGGGCATACCTGCGCGCCACTGCCTGATCTCGGGCACGCGCTCGGCGTCCCACCCGGGTACGTCGTCGATCTCGACGTCTGGCTCCGGGAACGGGTGCAGCGAGTCGGCCGGGTACCGCTTGCGCCACTTGCTCACCGCCGAGCGGCTCACGCCGAGTCGCTCGCCGAGCGCCGCAGCTCCAATGAAATGACGGCCGGGCACCGCAGTCTTCTTCGCGGCGCCCGGCTTGGTGTCGCGTCGCTTATTCACGCGAGCACCACCCCGCCGAACAGCTCGTCGCGCACGTAGAACGACAGAGGGCCGACGGGTTCCGGCCACACGAACGGCACCGACTCGGCGACCGCGCGCTCGGCGGCGACCTCGGCGCACGCCTCCCAGATGTCGACCTGTCCCGGGACCTGGTCGGCGATGTGCTTGCGCATGGCCTCGGCCTCGAGCAGCGGCCCGACCTCGAAAAGTGCCTGCATTTCGTTCCCCTCTCCGAATGTCCGCGTTGTTGACACTCTATGGGCAATTCGTAGCGAGTGTCAACAACGTGGACACCTCCGTTTCCTCGGCCAGGCGCCGAGTTTTCCCATCCCACGACCGCCCAGGAGGCAACCGTGTCCGCACCCATCACCCCGACCGGCCCCGCTGGCGCACCCACTGGCGAACCGTCCGGCGAACCGAACGCCACCGGCCAGCCGTCCACCGACGAGCAGGCGTCGACGACCGGCCAGCCGAGCCCGCCGGCGCCGACCGATCCGGGTGCGGCCGCGGACGAACTCGCCGCGCTGGACCCGGTGACGCTGGCGAAGATGGTGCGCGATCTGCGCGCCGAGAACGCATCGGACCGCACGAGCGCGAAGACGAAGGCGGCCGACGAGGCGCGGCAGCAGCTCGCGCAGGACATCGGCAAGGCTCTCGGCCTGGTCGCCGGTGAGGATGACAAGGCGGACCCGGCGAAGCTTGCCGAGCAGGTCACCGCCGAGCAGCAGCGCGCCCGCGCCGCCGCGGTCGAGCTGGCCGTGTTCAAGTCCGCCGGCCCGCTCGGCGCCGACCCGGCCGCGCTGGTCGACTCGCGCGCGTTCCTCTCGGCGGTCGAGCAGCTCGACCCCACCGCGGCCGACTTCGCCGACAAGGTCGGCGCAGCGATCGCCAAGGCCGTGACCGACAACCCGAAGTTGCGCGCCGCCGGCCAGGTGCCGCCGCGCAGCAGCGGGCAGCACGCCGGCGGGTCCGGCGAGAAGCCCGCCGCGAAGTCGCTCACGGACGCCATTTCCCGCCACTACGGCAACTGAGCATCTAGGAGAGTTCCATGCCCGTGACCTTGGCCGAGGCCAAGAACAACGCACAGACCGACTACGACCCGGCCGTGATCGACGAATTCCGGAAAGAGTCGGCGATCCTCGACTCGCTGATCTTCGACGACGTCGTCAACCCCTCCGGCGGCGGCGCGACCCTCACCTACGGGTACCGGCGGCTGATCACGCAGCCGACCGCGGATTTCCGCGCGCTCAACTCCGAGTACGCGCCGCAGAACGTGACCACCGCACCGTTTTCGGTCAACCTGGCCGTGCTCGGTGGCGCGTTCGAGGTCGACCGGGTTATCGCCAAGATCGGCCCGGCCGCGTCCGCCGCGGTGTCGCTGAACATGTCGCAGAAGATCAAGGCCGCCAACACCCGGTTTCAGGATGCCGTGATCAACGGCGACACCGCCGTCGACACCAACGGTTTCGACGGGCTCGACAAGGCGCTCGTGGGCTCGACGACGGAGTTTCGCGCCGGTCAGGTCACCGACTGGACCGACTTCGACACCAACGCGCGCGCCGAGCACAAGGCGCTCGACGCCGTCGACGAGTTTCTCTCGCTGCTCGACGGCGCACCGTCGGTGATCATCGGCAACGCGAAGTCGCTCGCCCGGGTTCGAGCAGCAGCTCGGCGCGCGAGCATGTACACCCGCGACCCCGTCGAGGGGCTGCTCGGCGTCAACGGGCGCCCGGTGGTCCGGGAGACCTACGGCGGGGTACTGCTCGCCGACGCCGGCGCCAAGGCAGGCACGAACAACCCGATTGTGCCGATCCTCGGCCGGACCGTTGGTGGAACTGCGGCGACCGGGCTCACCGACCTCTACGCCTACCGCGTCGGGCTCGACGGGTTCCACGGCGTCGCGACCGTCGGCACGCAGCTCGTCGAGACGTGGCTGCCTGACTTCACCCTCCCGGGCGCGGTGAAAAAGGGCGAGGTCGAACTCGGCCCGGTCGCCATCGCGCTCAAAGCCACGAAGGCGGCCGCCGTCTTCCGCAACATCAAGGTGCAGTGATGCCACGACACACGATCGAAACCCCCGTCGACAGCTACACCGGCCACGTCGCCGGCGTCGACTTCCTCGAGGGCCGCGGCGAGACCAGCGACGAGAACGCGGTCGCCTACTTCCAGCGGCACGGCTACACCGTGACCCCGGTAGAGGACGACGGCAAGCCCGCCGAGCCGCCGGTCGCCGACCCGGACGACACGAAGCGCAGCCCTCGCCGGACGCCGGCGAAGTAGCCGCCGCGGCTGGTGCCCGTGCCCCGACCGGGCACCGGCCGCGGTTCCACCCAGGAAGGGGGCGGCAATGGCGCGCGTCTACGCAACCGCCGAGGACTACGCGAACTGGCTCGACCTCACCACCCCGCCCGACGGCATCGCCCGGTCGCTCGCGCGCGCGTCGCAGCTCGTCGACTGGCTGCTCGTAACCGCCGTCTACGCGACCGACCCCGCCGGATACCCGACCGACCCGGACAAGCGCGCCGCGGTCCGCGATGCCACATGCGCGACCGTCGCATGGTGGGAGGACACCGGCGACAACACCGGCGCGGCCGCCCGCTACACCTCCACCGGCATCGGGTCCGTCACCCTGTCGCGCGCGAACACGCCAGCCGCAGCAACCCCCGCCGGCGCGCAGGCCGCCCGGCTCGCGCCGGAGGCTATGCAGCTACTCGCCGACGCCGGCCTCGGCGACGGCCCGGTCGAGCAGGAGGTCGCCCGGTGGCGGTGACCATGCCAGCGTTCCTGCTCCCGCACACCGTGACCGTGAAGCCCTACGCCGGCACCGGCGCGTACGGTCCGAGCTTCGGTCGGCCGTTCACCATCCGCCGCGCCTACGTCGAGGACCGGCGCCGACTGGTTCGCGCGTCTGACGGGGCCGAGACCATCAGCGAAACGACCGTCGTCGTTCGCCCCGGCCCGGCGATTCCGGCCGGTTCCGAGGTGACCGTGTGGCCCGGCACGCCGGCCGCCCGCACGGCGACCGTCATCACCTCGAGCACGTTCGACCATCCCAGCGCGCCCGCGCACGTCGAGATCACGCTCACGTAGGGAGGTACCCGCCATGCGGCTCAAGACCGAGTTTCACTGGAAAGGCGACCTCATCCTCGAGGACTTCACCCGCGGCGCGGAGAAGGGCGTCAAGCTCGCCGCCGAGCACGTTCGCGGCGTCGCCGTGAACCGAGCGCCGAAGGACACCGGCGCGCTCCGCAACACCGGAACCGCGACTACCGACGGGCTCGACGGCGCCGTCTCGTTCGACACCGAGTACGCCGTGCGCCAGCACGAAGAGACCGCCTGGCACCACGAAGACGGCCAAGCGAAGTACCTCGAGACCGCGCTCGACGACGAGATCGACGTCGCCCGGCAGATCATCGCCGCGCAGATCCGCAAGGCGACCCGCTCGTGAGCTTCCTCGCCGAACTGGGCGAGATCCTCGCCCGCCACCTGGCCGAGGCAGGGGCCGGCGTCTACCGACCCGACGGGGTCTACCTACCCGGCGAGACCGGCATCGTGTTCGGCGCCGTACCGGCCGAGCCGGCCCGAGTGCTCGCGCTGCTGCTCTACCCGCTCACTGCCGATACGGACGCCGACGCCGAGTACGGCCTGCGCATCCGCTACCGCTCGGCCGGCCAGGACCCGCGCGACGCGCTCGAGCTGGTCGACGTCGCATTCGACGCGCTCGCCGGCGCCAGCGAGCAGCAACTCGGCCTCGCCGTCCACCTGATCACCCGCGAGACCTCAAACCCCAGCGGCAACGACCAGAACGGCCGCTACCTGCACACCGACACCTACCAGATTCGGGCGCATCACCCGACCCGTTACCGCCAATAGGAGGCGCCGCCATGGCCCTACGTTCCATGCTCGCGAGCGATTGGGCGCTCGAAGTCGACACCGCCGCGAGCGGTGCCACAGCCCCGCAGTGGACCCCCGTTCGCGGGTTGTCGAGCTTTTCGGAGTCCAGCGACGACAACACCGAGGATGACGCGACGAACGACGCGCCCGGGTGGGGTTCGGACGTCATCACGCAGAGGAAATGGAAGATCGAGGCCGAGGGCAAGCGCAAGCGCGACACCAAGGCCAGCACTTACACCCCCGATGCGGGGCAGGAGTTCATCCGCAAGGCCGCGCGCAAGGTTGGTTTCGAGGCCGACGTGCATGTGCGCTGGTACCGGCGCGATGGGTCGCCGGATGCGTCCGAGGGGTACGCGCAGGTGTCCGAGTTCGAGAAGGGCGGCAAGACGACCGACCTCGAGCCGTTCAACTTCACATTGCTGGGACAGGGCGCGCCGCTCGAAATCGCCAACCCCGTGACCGTCCCGCCTACCGGCGCTGCCGCGGCCGCCTCGACTGCGAACGGGGGTAAGTGATGGCGTATCGGGATCTCGACGAGCTGCTCGACGGTGGGCTCGAGCTGCCCATCGGCGGCAAGGTCTACGCGGTTCCGCCGGTGGACGCCGAGACCGGTCTGCGGTTGCAACGGCTGCACGACTGGATGTTCGGCGTTGCCGCCGCGGTCAAGGCGCACGAGGACGACCCCGACGCCGGCGAGCTGTCGGTGCCCGAGCCGGGCGGCGAGCTGCTGAGCGACGCGCAGGAAATCGACATGTACCGCAAGTCGCTCGGTACCGCCTACGACGAGATGCTCGCCGACGGTGTCGCGTGGCCGCGGTTCAAAGTCGCTGGCATGACGGCGTTTCTGCACCACACGCAGAGCGCCGAGGCTGCCGAGGCGTACTGGAACACCGGCGGCCGCCCGGAAGCCTCGGCGGGGAATCGGGCGAGCCGTCGAGCGGCGGCCCGATCGACCCCGCAACGGGCATCCGCGAGTGGTACGAGCCGGACACGGAAGGCGGCGCCGGCGACGGCCCGCAGTGGCGGCAAATCCTCGAGCGCTGGTCGCTCGTCGAGCTAGACCTGCACGAAATCTACGCCGTCGACCTCGAGGCGCCCGGCCTGCTGCGCGCCCGTTCGTGGCGTTGGCTGCGCATCCGCATCGCCGGCCTGTTCTCCACCGACGCCAGTCGGTTACGTCGCGCCCTGTACCCGGAGGCTGACCGCCCCCGCCCCTGACTGAGCAGCGGGCGGGGGGTGGTCCCCCGTGGCGCTCACCATCGGCGAGCTTGTCGGTTACCTCCGCATCGACGACAAGGGCGTCGCCGGCAAGCTCGCGCAGGCTCGCGCGAGGTTCGCCGCCGCGGCGCGCGACACCGACGTCTACGACAACGCGCTCGTGCGCGCGGGCAAGTCCGCGCGCGACATGGCGATGTCGGCCGGTGCGAGCGCACTCAAGATCGGTGCCCTTGCCGGCGCGGCAAACCTCGCCGGCGGCGCGCTCGGCGCCCTCGGCGGCGGGCTCGTCACCGCGTCCGGCGCGCTGCTGATCCTGCCGGGCGCCGCGGTCGCCGGCGGCGCCGCGCTGGTCTCGCTCAAGGTCGGCATGTCCGGCTTCGGCGACGCGATGAAGAACATCGACGACCCGAAGAAGTTCGCCGAGGCCACCGCGAAACTCGCCCCCGCGGCGCGCGACACCGCGAACGCCGTGCGCGAGCTAAAACCCGCGTGGGACTCGGTCAAGAACTCGGTACAGCAAGAGCTGTTCTCCGAGATGGGCTCGGTTGTTCGCCAGCTCGGCGGACAGTACATGCCGATTCTCAAGCGCGGCATGACCGACGTCGCCTCGAGCTTCGGTGTCGGCGCCGCCGGCCTGGCCGCGTTCCTGCGCGAGGCGCAGACCGGGCGCGACGTCACGACGATTTTCGACAACTCCTCGACCGCGGTGTCGAACCTAGCCGAGACTGCGCGCCCGCTCGCGCAGGTGTTCCGCGACGTGGCGACCGTCGGCTCGACCGTGTTCGCCGACCTCACCACCGGCGCAGGCTCGGCTGCCGAGCGGTTCGCCGCGTTCATCGCGCAGGCCCGACAGTCCGGGCAGCTCGAGGCGTGGATGCGCAACGGGCTCAACGCGCTACAGCAGCTCGGCCAGCTCGCCGGCAACGTCGGCGGCATCGTCGCCGCCGTCTTCCGGGCGATGTCGACGAACGGCGTGTCGACGCTCGACGTGCTCGTGCAGGCAACCGGCGCCGTGCGGGAGTTCCTCAACTCCGCGCAGGGCGCCACCCTGCTACAGCAGATTTTCGGCGGCATCGCCGCAGCCGGCCGCGGCTTGGCCCCTGTGTTCGCCGAGGTCGGCCGCGTGCTGGTGTCCGATGTCGGCCCGGCGATTGCCGTGCTCGGCCCGCAGCTCGGCGCCGCGCTCGCCTCCCTGGCACCCGCGGTCGCCCCGCTCGGTCGAGTGCTCGCCGCCCTGGCCCCGGTGGTCGGCGCGGTCGCGCAGAGCTTGGCCGGCGGGCTGGCCTCGGCGATCGTGGCGCTCGAACCGGCCGTCGTCGCACTCGCCCCCGGGCTCGCGACCCTGGCCGGCCAGATCGGCACCGTTCTCGCTACCGCGCTCCAGCTCGCCGGCCCCCTGCTCGCGTTGCTCGCCGGGTTCCTGTCCGACAACATGACGTGGCTAGGCCCGCTGGCTCTGGCTTTTGGCGCTGTCGCCGTCGCGACAGGTCCACTAGTGTCCATTGTGGGCGCTCTGTCGACCGCTTTTCGCGTAGCAACAACGGTTTTCAACGCGCTACGGGTCGCGATGCTGGCTAACCCGTTCCTCGCGATCGTGGCCGCGGTAGTCGCCCTGGCCGTCTTGATCATCTCGAATTGGGACACGATCAAGGCCGCCCTAGCGGCTGCTTGGGAGTGGATCAAGAGCACAGCGTCGGCCGTTTTTGGTGCTATAGCTGACTTTTTCTCCGGAATCTGGTCCACGATCACCGGCGCCGTCTCGGCCGCCTGGGACTTCATCACCGGACTCGTGTCCGGAGCGCTGAACTTTGTCCGCTCAACCATCCAAAATGGACTAAACGCCGTTTTAGGATTTTTTCGCAATATTTGGTCGAATGTGTCCAGCGCCGTCTCAAATGGAGTGTCGTCCGTGCTGTCGTTCGTAGGCAGCCTACCTGGCCGAGCGCTGTCGATGCTGGGCAACTTCGGCTCGCTGCTGATCTCGGTCGGCGGCGACCTGCTGCGCGGACTCTGGAACGGCATTTCCGGCGCCGCCGATTGGCTCTGGTCCAAGGTCAAGAGCTTCTTTGGCTCCCTGCTTCCCGGGTGGGTTAAGGACATGCTCGGTATCTCGAGCCCGTCGAAGGTGTTCGCCGACATCGGCCGTTGGATACCGCCCGGCCTCGCCGGCGGTATCGACAAGGCCGCCGGCGTCGCGACGCGCTCAGCATCCGACTTGGCTTCGCGCGTGTCCGCCACGATGGCGGACGGATTGAACACTCCCGCGCTCGCGTTCGCGGGCGCGACTGGAACGGGGTCCGGTGCGGCCGCCAGTACGTACGCGGCGACCGGGGCTCGCGCGACTGTCCACATTGACCAGTTCCACGCGACCCCGGCGCAGTCGCCGGCCGACATCGCCGGAGAGCTGGACTGGCTGAGTCGCGGGGGTGGGTAGTGGCTGCTGGGGACCTCATCACCCGCGATGGACAACTCGAGTGGCGCGGCGAGCTGCTCGGCGCCGGCACGGCCTACGGGTGGCGCGCTCTTGAGGGCTGGCTCGACCTGCCGCAGATGCGCGGCGGCGACGTCGACCGGCCCGGCCAACATGGCGCGTTCCCGGGGCAGTTGCTCGCGCAGTCCCGCACCGTCACCTACTCGTTTGTGATCTCGGCTCGGCGAGCCACCCGTGCGCAGTACGCGGCCGCGGTCGCCCGGTTGCGCGCCATCACCACACCGAGCGAGAACCCCGACGAGGAACCGCTCGTGATCCGGCTCGACGGTCGGCGCTGGCAGGCGCTCGCCCGGTGCACGCGCCGGTCGATGCCGACCGGGCTCGAGTACGACGTCGGCTACGTCGCCGGCGCGCTGCAATGGGTCGCCACCGATCCCCGGTTACTCGAGCTGCCCGGCTTCACTGCGTCGACGATGCTCGGCGCGACGGATTCCGGCGGGCTCGGCTTCCCGGTCCGCTTCCCGATGCCATTCGGCGCCGCTGCCCGCGGCGGAGTGATCACGTGGACGAACACCGGCACGGCCGAGGCGTGGCCGGTCTGGCGCATCGCCGGCCCGGTCCGCGGCCCGTCGATCACCCGGCGCGATACGGGGCAGGCGCTCGAGTTCGACCCGGATTGGTTCATTCCCACGGGGCAAGTCGTCGAGGTCGACACGCTCGCCCGAACCGTGTTGTTCGTCGGCAGCAACGTCTCGGCGTCCGACCGCTTGTTCACCCGGGGATGGTTCAGCTTCCCGCCCGGCCGAGAGACACAGGCCGTTTTCGCTTCTGCCGCACCGAGTTCCGACTCTCGCCTGTCGGTGACCGTGCACAGCACCGCCATGTGAGACGGAGGTTTCCTTATGCCCGAACGTAATTCGTGGGCTGTCGGCTCTACCGATAGACCGCTCATCAGCACCGAAGATGCCCGTCTCGCTGTATCCGCGCTGCTCATTCCCGGGGCGAACGCCATCACCGCCCGCAACGGCATCCGGCCCGCTCCGGGAACCCCCGGGCGCGTCCACGCGGCCGGCACGGCAAGCGGCTCGATCGTGGTCGAGCCGTTCCAAGGCGCTGTACGCGCTTCCCGCGGTATCGGCTCGTATCTGGTGTCGCTGGACTCGGCGAAGACCCTCGACGTGCTCGCCGTCCCCGCCGATCCGGCGAACGACCGGTACGACCTGGTGATCGCTCAGCAGTCCGACGAGTTCTACCTCGACGCCGCGACCCGGTTCGACGTCCGGCTCGTGCGTGGCACCGCCTCGGCGACGCCGAGCGACCCCGTCGTCGACGGCTCGCGCGACTGGTTCACCCTCGGCCGCGTCCGCGTCACCGCCGGCGCAAACAAGATCACCGACGCCATGATCGACCAGCTACCGCCCGGGTGGACGGTCGCCCTCGGCGGGCTGCTGCCCGTCGGTAGCGTCGCCGAGCGCAACGCCATCGCCGCGTATCCCGGGCAAGCGGTGCACCGGCTCGACAAGGGATGGACCGAGGTCTACGACGGCGCCGCGTGGCGTGTGCGCGGGCAGGTGACCGCGGCCGCGCTGTCCGACATCACCGACCCGTACCCCAGTCAACTCGCCGTGCTCGCCAACACTGGCCGGCTATACCGCTGGAACGGCGAAAAGTGGCTGTACGCCGCGATGCTCAGCGGCGCCACCCCCGGCGGCGACTGGACGATCACCACCAACCAGCCGACCTCGAACACGCCGACTCTGCTCACCTTCCCCCAGATCAACCGGCCGCCGGGCGGCATCACGCTCGCCGGAGGAGTGTTCACCATCGAAGAACCCGGTTGGTGGGATCTCTCGCTGAACTTGCGGTACACCATCGTGAACACCGACAAGTACGCCATGATCGGCGGCTCGTCGGCGGGGAACCTGTGGGCGAAAGACAGCGTTGCCGGGGGCGGCAACAACGTCTCGGCGTCTACCTCGAGGTGGCTCGACAAGGGCGCAACGGTCCGGTGCTACGGCTATTCCGGCACCGCTAGCGCGGTCACGAAGGAATCGCCCGACGACCTGATCAGCGGCTTTACCGCGGTGTGGCGGGGTCCGTGATGGCACTGCCTACCTACACCTATCTCGTCGCCGACCTGCGCACCGGCAACGTGCTCGACGAGCTACCGCTCTCCGGCGTCAAGTACAACCGGCCGTTGAACGACGCAGGGAAGTTCTCCGGCACGTGGGACCTGTCTCGGCACCCGTCGACGCGCCGACGCGACCCGTACGAGCTGACGATGCCGGCCCGGCGCGCGCTGTACGTCCTGCGCGATGACCGGCCGATGTGGGGCGGGCTCATCTGGACCCGCAAATACGACAGCAGCACCGGCGCCGTCGAGATTCAGGGCGCGGACTGGTGGAGCTACTTCGACCACCGCAAGGTGTTGCCGCTGCTGCCCGACCCGGTCGCCGTCGACCGCGTCGCGAAGCTCACCACCCGCTACAACGACACCGAGCAAAACGACATCGCGCGGCGCCTGGTGCAGCTCGCCCAATCGCACGCCGGCGGCGACATCCGCGTCGAGGTCGACGACTCGCAATCGTTCATCTACCGCGACCGCGAATACCCCGGGCACGCGCTCACCGACACCGGCGAGGCCCTGCGCCAGCTCTCGCGCGTCATCAACGGCCCCGACATCATGTTCGGCGTCGCCCCGGGCGTCGGCGGCCGCGTCCGTCGCATCATGCGCGTAGGCACGCCACGGCTCGGCCAGACCGGCACCGCGCACGTGTGGGAGACCGGCGGCAACATCCTCGGCTACGTCTGGCCGTCGGACGCTACGCGAATGGCAACGCGCACGTTCGCCACCGGCGACGGCATGGCCGAGGGAACCCCGATCGCCGTCGCCGAGGACACCGCGAAATACCCGGCGCACTGGCCGTTGCTCGAATCCGAACAGGGCTACTCGAGCGTGAGCGACGTCGAGACTCTGCGAGGCCACGCCGACGCCGACCAACTCGTCGCCCGGCTGCCCGTCGTGCTCCCGACGCTCACCGTGCGCGGCGACACCGCGCCCTACGTCGGCGAGTGGGACACCGGCGACGACGTCCGGGTCGTCATCCGCGACGAGTTCATGCGCCGCGGGCTCGACACCGCAATGCGGATCGTCGACGCGCAGTACGCGCCCGGTGAGTCCGTCGAAACCGTCACCATCACCATGAGCCCCCTAATCGAGGATGCCGCGTAATGCAGGTCAACCAGCCGTCAAACATCATCGACCGCGTCATCGCCCTTGAACGGGAGTTGGCCTCCGTGCGCAAGAAAGTCGGCTTGTCCTCGGCCGTCATCGCCCGCGGCGGCTTGACGCTCGTCGACGACAGCTACATCAAGGTGACCGACTCCGACGGCATCGAAATCCTCTACATCGGCCCGGATTCTCAAGGCAAGCAACGGTTTGTACTCCGCCGTGAAGGCGGAGCAACCCTCATGTACACGGCGGGCTCGGCACAGTTCGGTCGCGACTTCTGGGCGATGACCGACTCAACCGGACGCATCATCGTGTCCGACAACGCCGAGGTAGGCGCCGGCCTCGCACGCCCGTGGCTTCCCATCGTCATGTACCCGATGTTCATCACGCACACCTACAGTTCCGACCCCGCGCTCGGCGAGACCTTCGGCTATATGGACATCGACACCCGCAAGCTCAGCGGAGAAACCACGTTGTGGGAAGGCCGCGCGTCCGTCTCGCACCCGTGGGTCACGATCGATGGTGTCTGGGGCCAGTCCTTCGGCAAGCCGAACGTCACCTACCGGCTCAAGTTCGACGGCAAGGAAGTCGGTTCGTGGGACGCGAACGTCGGACCCGTTGTCAGCCAGCAAGGCCGTTTCAGCGTGGCCGAGTTCGTCGGTCGTGACTGGGTCGAAGTCACCTTGACCGCGTCGGCGTCCGGCGCCGGTGCTATCGCCTGCCAAGTCCTCGGCTGCTACTGCATGTAGCCCGAACTATCCCACACAGCAAGGAAATCCGAACCCGTGAACCTCGCCGATCTCGGTGTGCTCGACATCGCCGGGACGGCGGGTGTCGCCGTCGCCGCATACCTCGTCATCCGTCGCGTGTGGACAGCCGCACGCAACGCCGCCCGCGGCCTGCGCCGGCTCGGCCACTTCGCCGACGACTGGTTCGGCGAGCCCGAACGCAACGGCGTCGCCGCCCGGCCCGGCGTCATCGAACGCATTTCCGCCATCGAAACCGCCGGCGCCGCCACCCGCGACGACGTGCGCGACCTCGTCGAGCGCGTCGAACGGGTCGAGCACGAGTTGCGCCCCAACTCCGGCGCGAGCCTGCGCGACGCGATCGACCGCGTCGAGAACGCCGTCGCCGAGCCGCCCACCAACGGCCAGACCCGTTGACACATAACCCTTTTCGAGAGGTGACCATGCTCTACGGAATCGACATCAGCAACCACCAAGGCGGCGCGTTCGACCTACGCCGAACCCGTGCCGAGGGATTCGACTTCGCGTTCCTCAAGGCCACCGACGGCGCCGGATGGGTCGATCCGCAGTTCGGCCGCAACCTCGGCGAAGCGCGCGGCGCCGGCCTGCTCGTCGCCGCCTACCACTACCAGCGCGGCAACGCATCGGCCGCGGCACAGGTTGACACCATCACCCGCACCGTCCCGCGCGACGTGCCCGTGATTCCGGATGTGGAGAAGGACGGCGGAAACCTCGCGCTTACCCGCGACATCGTCGGCCGGCTCCGCGGTGCCGGCTACACCGTGCCGCTCGTCTACGTCCCGCGCTGGTACTGGCGAGACACCCTCGGCTCACCGCCGCTCGACGGCCTGCCGCCGCTGTGGTCGAGCCGATACCCGGACATGAACGGCGGGTACGCATCGCAGATTTACGCGCGCGTACCGGCGAACTACTGGGACGGCTACGGCGGCGCCGGCGTCGAGGTCTTGCAGTTCACCAGCTCGGCCACCGTCGCCGGACACACCCCGGTCGACGCGAACGCCTACCGCGGCACCCGCGACCAGCTCGCCGCCCTGCTCTCGTCCCGATCCAATCCACAGAAAGAGGTCGATATGCCCGCTATTCCCGTGTCCCTGCCCCACTCTGCCGACTGGAACTACGTTGCACTCCCGTTCGAGAGCAACGCCAACTCGACGGTAGTCGGCGACGCCTGGTTCACGATCTTCGCCGCGTGGGGTGAGGTCGAGTACGAAGTCGTCACCATCGGCGGCGGGCTCAAGCTCGTAGGACTGATCGGCACCGCGCCGACCGCCGGCCGTCTCGCCGACCGACAGCGGAATTTCTGGCAGGTGCCCAGCGGCCTCGAGGGAATCGCGCTCCGCTACCGGGCGCGCAACGCCAAGGGCGAGACGACGAACGGGCGCATTGGCTACTCGTTCCCGCAGAAGGGGAAGTGACCATGTCCGAACCGACCCCGCAGCACCAGCTCGGCGAGCGACTCGCCGCGTGGCTGCGCTCGGACCGCGTCACGTCGTGGGTGCGCACCGTCGTACCCGCGCTGTGGTCCGCCGGCGTCGCCTACCTCGTCGCGCTCGGCCTGCCCAACTGGCTCACCGAGCCGGCGAACGGGCTCGGCCAAACCGCCGCCGTTCCCGTCGTGCTCGGCGCCGTGTACGCCGGCCTGCGCTGGCTCGAGCCGCGGGTGCCGAGCTGGCTCGCGCGGTTCCTGCTCGGCTCGACCCGTCCACCCACCTACCGCCAGGAGTAACCCGTGTCCGCCCTGCACGACGACGTCGTGATCGAGAAGGGCGCCGAGTGGGGTCGAGCGTGGCCGGTCACCTCTGGTGGCCGGCCGCTCGACCTTTCCGGGTGGACGGTGCGCGCGCAGGTCCGCGAACGCATCGACGCCGGCGACGTGCTGCACGAGTGGTCGAGCGCGGTCGGCAACGCCAGCACCGCGGACTCGCGGGTCACGCTCACCGTGACCGCGGCGACCTCGCGCGCCTGGACGTGGCTCGCCGGCGTCTTCGACGTCCTGCTCATCGACCCCGGCGGCCGTGTCGCCCGGATCGTTGAGGGCACGGTGCGCGTGTCTCGGGGGGTGACCCGTGACAGCCCTTGAACCCGAAGCCGGTCCGCCGGTCGCTCTCGACTGGCTCGCCGTCGGCGCCCCCGTCGACACCGCCCCGCCGGGTGAACCGGGCGACGTCCTCGAGTTCGGCCACCGGCACGAGCAGACCATCGCCGCCCGGGTGTGGAACGTCGTTCACCAGCTCTCGTTCACCCCCGCCGGCGTGCACGTCGTCGAGTCCACCGGCGAGCCGCTGCTCGGCGTGGTCACCTACCCGGCCGCCGGACATGTCCGTATCGAGTTTTCCGCGCCGTGCTCCGGCGTGGCCTACCTGAGCTAGGAGCCCCGACCATGGCCGACTTGAAGTTCGGCACCCACACCGACCACGGACTCAACGAAGCCCGCAACCTGGTCGCGCACAAGGTCGCCAGCCTGCCCGCCGGTGCCGAGGCGCAGGTCATCTACCACAACGGCCGGTTGAAAGTCCGCGACGCCGCGGGCAACTGGATCGACCCAACCGCCCGTGCGAACCACACCGGAAATCAGCCGGCCTCGACCGTGTCCGACCTGCGCGCGACCGTCACCGGCTACCGGCTCGACGAGTTCGCCGCACCCACCGCGCCCGTCAACGTCGGCGCGCAGCGCATCACCAACGCCGCCCCGGGCTCGGCCGCCGGCGACCTCGCCACCTACGGGCAGCTCCAAGACGCCGTAGCGGCCGCGGCCGCCGGCGTCTCGTTCAAAGCCGCCGTGCGGCTGGCCACCACCGGCCCCGTGACCCGCTCCGGGCTCGCCGCCGTCGACGGCATCACCCCGAACGCCGACGACCGCGTACTCGTCAAGGCGCAGGCCGACCCGGTCGAGAACGGCATCTACCTCGCGAAGGCGGGCGTGTGGGCGCGCGCCACCGATGCCGACAGCCCCGGAGACCTGCGCGGCGGCGCCGTCGTCGCTGTCGAGGAAGGCGCCACGAACGGCGACCGGCTGTACCTGCTCACCACGAACGGCAGCATCACCCCGGGCGTAACCGGACAGACGTGGGCTGTCTACGGCACCGGGTCGGACGGCTTCACCCTCGCCGGCGCCGGCCTGCTCGCCGTCGGGGCGGACACGATCGCCGTCGGCGCCGGCCGAGGAATCGTCGTCACCGCCGACGCCGTCGCCGTCGACACGACCGTCGTCGCGCGCAAGGTCATCGCCGACGTGTCGCCGACCGCCGCCGGCGGGGTCGGCATCCGGCACGGCCTCGGAAATCAGTTCGTCGACGTCTCGGTCTACGACATCAGCGCCACCATTCCGACGCTCGTACTCACCGGCGTAGACCTCACCGACGCCGACAACGTCGCGTTGTACTTCGGCGCCGCCGGCACCTACCGAGTAGTGGTGGTCGGGTAGTGGCCGGCGCACTCGAGTACCGCGGCCCCGCGCCCGTCGACGGTGTCGACGTTGCCACGATGGGCCAGCTCCCCGCTGTCGAGGCACAGGCCACCGACACCACGCTCTACGGCGACCAGGTCTCGACGCTCCGACGCGCCGATGCCATCTGGGGCGAGACCCTCTCGCCCGGCTACCTCACCGTGTGGGCCACCATCGCCCCGCGCTCGATCGCCGCGAGCGTCGCGAAGTTCTGCGTCTACGCCGCGCACACCGGCCTCGCCGGGTTTGACTTCGGCGTCTACGTCGGCCCGAACCTCTCGAGCGTCGAGCGGAAGGCGACGGTAAGCGGGCTCGCGTGGATTGCCACCGTCGGCATGAAGTCGGTCAACCTCGGCACGCTCACCGTGAACCGCGGCGACGTCGTCGCCTTCGCGGGTCTCACCACGGGCAGCGGCACCGCGCCGAGACTCGCCTCGACCACTCCCGCCACCGGTGCCGGCGCGTCCGCGCTGCTTAACGAAACCCCCTACAGCGTGTACCGGTCCGGGCAGGCCGCGCCGTTGCCGACCACGCTCAATCTGAACGATGCCGTCTGGACCCGGGCGAATCAGAAGTTTTGGGGTTCGCTGCGCTGAACAGTCGCTCAGGCCAGAACCGGCCGCGGCTGCTCGGCCCAGCCGAGCAGGCCGAACGGGACGCCGTCGAGGTAGCCGCGGATGCCGGCGAGCGGGTACGGGATCACGTCGTCGGGCAGGCTGTCGAGCCGGAACCATTCGACGGCCGAGCACTTGTCGGGTTCGCGGTTGTGCGGCTCGCCGGACCAGCGGCGAGCCTCGAAGAACACGCCGAGCCGCGGCACCGGTCCGGAACCCGCGACGTGCACCGTGTGCGCGTGGCGCAGCTCGGCGGGGTCGATGCGCACGCCGACCTCTTCCTCGGCTTCGCGCGCGGCACCGGCCGGTAGCGACTCGCCGGCGTCGAGCTTTCCCGATGGTAGGTGCCACATGCCGCCGCCGTAGGTCCCGCGCCGCTGCGTAAGTAGCAGCTCGTCGCCACGGACAAGCAAAACGTGTACGTCAATGATGGTGTGCTGGCCGTCTGGCATCCGGCGAGATCCTCACGAGGTGACGTTGCAACTCTGCGAGCCCGCGGGTGCCGGAGGGCACGCCGCAGACCCGCCGGAGGCTACGCCGTCACCGCCGGCGCGTCGGGACGCTCCACCAGTTCGGCGATTCGTGCGGTGAGGTAGACGGCGACATCGACCGGGGACGCTTCTCCGGTGTCAACGGCGAGGACTGGATAGCCGCGCGCAGCAAGGCGCTTCGCAGCTTCCTCGTATAGGTCGGTCTCTTGTCTGCTCGAGCACTCGCCGGTGTGGAACCGATCGTGCGCGCCGCGAGCTGCGACTCGCGCCGCTGTGATCGCTGGCGGCGCCTGCAAGATGACGGCGAGGTCGGGTCGATCGGCCGCCGAGTTGACCGCCTCGACGTACGGCAACGGCACGCCGTCCATGCGTTGCAGCACGTAGGACGACGCGACGTAGCGGTCGCACACGACGATGAAACCGGCGTCGAGGTGCGGGCGCACCTCGGTCTCGAGGTGTTGATAGCGATCGGCGGCGACCAAACACGCAAGGGCGCGGCCGCGGTAGGTCTCGGTGTGGTGCCGAGCGATCTCGCCGAGCAACGCGCGCGACGGCTCGGTCGTGTCGTGCACCGGATACCCGCGCTTGCCGAGGTACTCGCGCAGCATCCGGGTTGTGGTGGTCTTGCCGACACCGGCCGGCCCGTCGAGGGTGACGAACACCCCTCGGCTCGAGTCATTCACGCGGCCGCCCTCCGGTCGTACTGCGCCCGGGAGACAGCGACCAGGTTGCGCCGGACGTAGTCGATCGGCGCCTCGCTCAACTGGATGTTGACAGAGAAATTGAACTCGTCGCGTTCGCGCATCGACTCGTCGACGCCATCCGAGGTGAGGTCAACGGCGGTGTAGTTGAGCAGTTGCTCGGCCGTGTACTTCCCGGACTTCATCAGCTCGCCCCAGTCAGGCGTACCGGGGTATGGGCGGTACTCGAACGCCGACGCGCGGAACCGGCCCGGCAAGGGTTCGGTGATGTCCCAGAGGTCGTGAACGAGCCGCACGGTGTCGTCGATCTCGGCACAGGTTTCGGTCGGAAACCCCACGATGAAATAGCCTTTGACGTTGATCCCGCGCTCGGTGAGTCGGCGGACCACCGTGCGCGCCATGTCCGGGGTGATGCGCTTGTCGATACGGGTCAACATGCGTTCGTTGCCCGACTCGACACCGAGCGCGACCTCGCGCAGGCCGTTCGCCGCGAGCGTGTCGAGCACGTCATCGCTCGCCCGGTGCAGCACGTTAATCCGGCCGGTGGCGTCCCATCTCGCCCAGTCGCCGACGTGGTCCGCGGTGAATGCGCGCATCATCGTGTCGATGACACGTCGGGCACCGAGGAACAGGTCGTCGACGAACCGGAAGGCGTTCACACCGGCCCCGCGAAGCTCGTACATCTCGTTGAGGATGTTGTGCGGCTCGCGCGTGCGAATGGTGATATCCGGGTTCGCCGACTTCGCCGCACCGCAGAACGAGCAGTTATAAGGACAGCCGCGGGCGCCGACCATGTTCGCCTCAAGCCGACCGTTGTCATGGTGCGGGTCCTGCACTAGGTATCCCCGGTCGACGAACGGCAGGTCGTTGATATCAGGCGCGAGGTAGTACCCGTTGTTTCCTACTCCGCCCGTGACTGGTGTGCGCATGATCGGGTCGATCCACATCACCCCGGGCAGTTCTGCCCGTCGTCGGTGGTCGTCGAGCAGAGCGGCGACCCGCGTTTCGCCTTCCCCGATCACCAATGCTTCGCACTGGCTCATCCGGCGGTCGCGCAGGATCTCGACCGGCATCGCTTTTGCCTGGTGCCCGCCGAGCATGAGCATGATGTCGCGGTCGAGCCGATCGGCGATTCGTGCGCTGATCTCGTACGTGGGCGCAAGCAGATTGAATCCGACCCACCGCGGTGCGGCCGCGTTCACCAGGCGGGCAGTCTGCTCGACTCCGAGTCCGTGCGCCTCGGCGTCGAGCACGCCGACGTTGAAACCCTGCGCGGCCGCGTAAGTCGCGATGTAGGCCATGCCCAGCACGGGCAGCGTGAAGTCGTTCACCCGCGGGCGTTCGCTGTAGTCGCGCAACGGCGCGTTGATGAACAGGGCGTCGATTTCGCGTGTCAGGTCGGCGCCGGCGATGAGGTCAGAGAGCAACTCCGGTTGCATGTCGAACTCCCCAAGCGAGGGTGAGCAGCGTCCACTCGGACAACTGCGCGCCGGCCATCGCCTGCCACAACCGCCCGAACTCAGGTTCGGGTTTCGGCCAGGAGACCGAAGGGGCGAGCTTGCCCGCCCAGGTGCGCACCGCGAGGTCGGCGAAGGGATAGAGGCTGTAGTCGTTGGTGACGTCGGCGGCAGTGGCGCCAGCCGTCCACGGGCCGATCCGGCGCACACTTTGCACAGCGGCGACGAGCTGCTCACCGGTCAAGCCGGCCCAGTCGTCCGCGGCTTTGAGGCTCGCCTCGGCGGCGGCACGTAGACCCCTGCGGAAGAACTTCATGCGCAGCACGTCGAACTCGGCGTCGGACAAGGCGAGCACCTTCTCAGGCGAGGGGAACAACCACGCCGGACCGGCTGCGGTGTCGTACCGCTCGCCGTAGGTTTCGCAGAACCGGCGGTAGTTCTCGCGTGCGTGCGCGGCCTTGAT
The DNA here is from genome assembly GCF_042647905.1 of Amycolatopsis halotolerans. Taxonomy (NCBI): domain Bacteria; kingdom Bacillati; phylum Actinomycetota; class Actinomycetes; order Pseudonocardiales; family Pseudonocardiaceae; genus Amycolatopsis; species Amycolatopsis halotolerans. The sequence continues at coordinate 182,469 of NZ_JBHRWI010000027.1, read as the reverse complement.
GACCTGACGGGTAACCGCTGTGCCGAGCGCTTCCCAGACGTCTGAGGTGCGCACGCGAGCGACCGGGCCGTCGGCCCGCAACGGGTCACACATCACCGCATCGCCTACCAGCGTCCGCGGGTCGATCGTGTCGACGACCGGTGCGACGTCGGTGTCGCCAGCAAGCTTGACGGCGTCGATCCGGTGCCCGCCGACGGGCACCGGCGTGCAGATCACCGACCACACCGAGCCAGCCGACCGGAGCACACGCCGAGCGCGCCCAGCGTCGTCACGCAGCCATCCGGGGTGGTCAAGCATCATGATCGGTTGCGACACGTTCGGCCCTTCTCTCGTTGGTTCCCGGCATTCTCGCGTGGGTGGCGCTCGCCCGAATCCGCACCGCGTGCGTGTCATGCGACCAACTCGAGTTTTCCGCTCACGCTTTGGTACTCGCCGTCTTGTTCCGCCCACGCGAAAACCGCGAACTCGGCGGTTTGGTCGATGAGGTGACGCCCCGACGTTCGCCAGTAGTATTTTAGATAAGGCCGAGCACCAACAGAATTGACATGGAAGTCGTCATCTTCACCTAAGCCGATACCGCATTGGTCGACAATCTCTCCACCCACAGGCGCGTAGACGATTTCCTCAACATCGGCATACTCAACAACGATGTAACGGTCACTGTCGGCGACATCGAGCGCATGTCGTCCTGTACTCGACGAGAAAACATAGCAACGCAGGAAAACCCCGACGAGCACCGCAAGTGCAAGCGTGACAACAGAACCGACGATAGTCACGAAAGGCATAAGAACCTCGCAGCTAGTAATTTGCCGAGAACTACGAACGAACTTCTATTCGCGCACTCGGCGGAATCCACAGATTTCCCGGCGTCGGTATCACAAGCCTTGGCGCATTAGGGTTAGACGGATGCGGCAGGCGATGTAGGATTTCGTCGACCACTTCCAGGACCGATCCGTCTTTAAACCAGACGACATGCTTACGGTCGGAGAAGTCGATTCCATTCTCAAGCCGGTGACGGCACGCCGTAGCGTCCTGTTCATCTCGAACGAGAACCTCGTCCATGTATGGCTCGTCCCAGCCAAGCGTAAACAACACGCTCTCTGGCTGACTCGGTGATCCAGCAAGGGGTATCGCCCGAAAACCACGAGAGACCAGTGCATCAATAGCATCGTTACTCGTCCGCATCTTCTACCCCCTTGAGCGCGACCGCATATACGCCAGCCGCCAGATTTAGGGCCTGCCACGCGATGCGGTGCAGCTTGACTGCGGGAAGTCCGATAAGCACCGCACCAGCCAACAGCGTTGCAATCAGAAAGACAGGCGAATATTCGCCAAGCACGACAACAATCGACGCTACGAAAAAAAGAACACCTAGAGTAAAGAATTTCCCGAAACTTGTCGCCCACCAATACGCAACCCGAATAGGTCGGCTCTCATAGGTGAGATGATGCCAAACGATCACACGATCGCGTTCGGGTATCTGCGCTCCGGCATGAGCGAAAACCTCACCAGTGAAGGCAACCTTCCGCCGAGCCGCAGCGTTGGAACGTGGCGGATACGGAGGGCCGGGGGGCTCACTCCCCGCATCCGCCACGAACTCGAGAGGGTCGCCGGACATGCCGCCCGGTTTCCGGCCGTTACGAGGTTTAGCCGACTCCTGCTCGTCCAGAAAGCGAGCACGGTCTCGACGAACCTGGCGCAAGTACGGGACCACGGCAGCAGCCACCGCAGCGCCAGCCACAGCCCCGACAACCGCTCGCACGACAACCTCGCCGGCGCTCACGCTGCGACCCACTCAACGGGGGTCGCGACGTAGTGCGACGTGGCGTTGTTACCGTGAGCTACCTCGTACATGCATTGAGCGTCCGCCGGAGACCGCCCGGGGAAAACGACAAGCGCGCATGAGATCCGGCAGGTACAGCGTCTTAACGCCGGATTCCATACATACCCCGCATGGAATTCATGACATAGCGTGGTGGGTCGCATACACTGCGCGGTGAACAGTGGACGAGGGGTGACCACAGTGCGGAGAGCAGCGCGAACGTGTGAAGCGTGCGGCGCACGACTGGCTCGCGACCGCGTAAGTGACTACTGCGGCTCCTGCACGCGCCGGCTGATCTCCCACGTTGCACAGCCCCAGCCTGAACCGTTCTGGGAAGCGGACAGCATCCGCACCGCGCTCAAGGCGCGTCACTTCGGCTGGTTCTTCGCGGCCTACCGCCAAGAACACAAGCCCCGCATCTCACAGGCCGCTCTCGGCCTGTGGCTCGACCTCACGCAAGCGCAGGTGAGCCGCCTCGAGGCTCCCGACGCCCGACCTCCGAGCGATCTGCACAAGCTCGAGCGTTGGGCCGCGGCTCTACACGTGCCGCGCTCGCTGCTCTGGTTCAACGTTTCCCATACCTCCGAAGAATCGGCCGAGCCCACAGTCGCGGTTAGCCTCGATGACGTGCAACGGCGACAGTTCTTCAAGACCGCAAGCGTAGGCGTCACGGCGATTGGCGCGTCCCTGCTCGGCTCGACCCCGGCGACCGCGTCCGGATCGACGAAGTCCCGAAGCACCGACGCCGAGATCGTCCGTCAAATGACGGAGACGTTCCGCCAGCTCGACAACCGGTTCGGTGGCGGACACAGCCGCGGGACGACCACGATCACCAGCTACTTGACCTCGAGCGTGACGCCGATGCTGAACGACACCAGCAGGACGACAGCCGCTCGAAACGAACTGTTCGCCGCCGCCGCTGAGCTACACCAGGTCGCGGGGTGGAGCGCTTACGACGTCGGTAACGCAGCGGACGGGCAACGGCACTTGCGCGACGCGTTGAAGCTGTCGCAGGACGCCGGCGACGATGCGCTCGAGGCCGAGATGCTCGCCGCCATGTCGCACCACGCGGCGTTCAACCGGTCCCGAGACGTCGCGGTCGACATGGCGCTCGCGTCCAGGCGAACGGCGAAGCGTTCCGGCCTGGTCGCGCTGCAAGCCGAGGCGGCCGTCTTGGAAGCTCACGGCCAGGCGCTCAAGGGCAACACCGGGGCGTGCTTCGCGGCGCTCGGTGAGGCCGAACGAGCTTTCGAGCGGTTCGTGCCTGGCTCCGGGCCGGCTTGGCTGAGCTACTTCGACAACGCCTACTTGTCGGCCAAGTTCGCCCACACCTTCCGCGACCTCGGCCACCTCGCGGAAGCTGAGCAGTTCGCCCGTCGGTCGCTCACCATGAGCGACGGGTACGACCGCGGTCGGTTGTTCAACACGGCACTTCTCTCGTCGATCCTGGCTGATCAAGGGCGCGTCGACGAAGCGTGCGCCGAGGCGACGAAGGCAGTGCGGATGAGCGAGAACGTTCGGTCGATCAGAGGTGGTGCCTATCTCGCCGACGTCGGTCGGCGTCTCGCTCCGTACCAGACCGACCGCCGGGTCGGGGCCGTCTACGCACAGATGAAGGCCGTAGGCGTTCCCACTCCGGCGTAGGGCTCAGCGGTAGAAGGCGAGGACGTGCAGTAGCGCGACCTGCGATGCCGCACCGACAATCTCGCCTTTGGTGATCCGGTCTCGGACCGTGTCGAGAGGAATCCATGCGACCCGCTCGGCCTCGTTGATGTCCTCCGGCTCGCCGATGTACTCAGACCTCCGAGCCACGTACAGCAAGTTCTCAGCGTCGGCACTGCCGACGATGGGCTGCAACGAGCCGAGCGGTTCGACGTCGAGGGGCCGCCAGCCCGTCTCTTCCTCGACCTCACGCGCCGCAGTCACCGCAGGATCTTCGTCCGGATTGACGTAGCCGCCGGGCAGCTCCCAGACCCACCGATCGATGATGAACCGGTGCCGCCACAGCATGAGCACCCGGTCTTGATCGTCAAGGACGGCCATCATCGCGGCCTTGCGAATGCGGAAAACCCACTGCTCAAAGGTCACGCCGTCGGGCAGTTCAACCGAGGCGATACTCACCCGATCGCGACGTGTGTCGTCGACGAGCCGCTCGCCGTGGATCTTCCAACGTGTCAGCTCTTGCCCGTCTGCTTCGGTAGCCACGTAGCGACATGCTACGGCCCCGTAGCCAACTCGGCGGCTGCTCACCGGCGATAGAGGATCGGCTACCCTCGTACTCGGTAGCGTGTCCGAGCGGCCGAAGGAACATGTCTTGAAAACATGCGAGGGTTCTGCCCTCCGCGGGTTCGAATCCCGCCGCTACCGCCAAACTTCGGTGACCAGCGCAAACTAGCCGCGGTCACTGCGGCTTCCGACGAGCGCGAGCACTGCGGAGCGCGAGCGCCGAGAAGTAGGCGCGGCGCGCCGACTCGGCCCTGAGCGCCCGCTCGCGCGGCGGCAGCACCCCCTCGGGGTCGACCTGCTTCTCGAATCGATCACGAGCGGCACGTCGAGCCGGAGCGGTGCGCGCCGAACGATCCGAGGTATTCGCCCACGAAGTGTGAGCAGCGATCTTCGCGCGCGTGGTGCGCTGCGCCGGTGTCATCCCCTCGGGCTCCATGACACCAGCACAGCGCACCGCGTGGCACCGACTAGACCCGGTCGCCGATGGCCATCTCACGGGCCGACTTGTGGGCACGTTCGCTTGCCGCGCTCGACCCGTACCGGCCGAGCATCTCGCGCGACTTCCACCCCATGATCCTCATGAGGTCGTTCTCGTTGCCGCCCTCTAGCTGCCAGTAGTGCGCGTAAGCGTGGCGGAACATGTGCGGGTGCACGTGCCCTATGCCGGCCTCCTTGGCTCGCCGAGCAACGATCGCTCGGACACCTTCGGGCGTGAGCCCGCCCTGCCCCGTCGCGCCGAGCCACAACGCCGGTAGAGCGGCCTGCGGGTGTCGATTCCGCACGCGCAGGTATCGGGCGATGGCTTGGCCGGTTTTCGCGCCGTACGGGATCGTGCGGAAGCGGCGCCCCTTGCCGAACACTTTCAGCTCGTCGTAATCCTGGTCGACATCGTCGAGGTTGAGCACAGAGACCTCTCGGCGCCGCCCGGCGGTGGCCCACAGGCACCGCAAGATGGCGTTGTCGCGCCGGTCAACGAAGTCGCGCCCGGGGCACGTTTCCAAAAGCGCGCCCATCATGTCCTGATACAGGATCGGGACATCCGGCGGTTCGTAGTGCGGCGCCTTCATCGTGGCCATGGGCGACCGATCAATTTCTTCTTCGGTCACCAACCAATTGAAGAAGGTACGCATCGTTCGGAACTGGTTGTGCGCGTTGCCGGGGCTCGTCGCGTCGAGGACTTTCTTCACGTAGTCGCGGAGCGCGGACGTAGGGATTTCCGTCGGCTCGTACGGCTCGTCGAGGGCCATCGCCCAAGTGCCCAACTGCCACAACACGCCAAGGTAGATCCTCACCGTGTTGTCTGATTTGTTGTCCGCCTCGAGGGAACGGCGCCACTCGCGCCCGAGCGTTCCCCACTCGCCGGGTGCGTACTTGTAGTCGTGCCTCATGCTCACCAACCTGGTCTCGTAGTGGCACCAGGCGAGCGTGTTGGAAGCGCTGTGCTCGCTCCCCGACGTACTGCAACTTGATCTTCTAACCGGCGTTCTAGCTGGTCAGAGGCTCAAATTTCTTCGGGTGGGGCTCTCGGTCGAGGCGGATTTCTCCACGCTCGCTTTCAAGGCGTCTGCATTCGGCCGCTCTGCCACGCTTCCTTCTAGGTCAGGGTATCGCGCCGTCCTTCGACGTCGTCCAGGTGTTCGAGGACCCTGGTGAACGCCATGCCCACCGCGGTCTGCTCGGCGGGCGTCAGCAGGTCGATCAGGTGCTCGCGGGCGCCGCGCACGTGCGTCGGCGCGGCTTCGTTCAGTACGCGCTGGCCGGCGTCGGTCAGTTCGGTCAGCACGCCTCGTTTGTCTTCCGGGTCCGGGCGGCGCGCGACCAGCCCGGCCACCTCCAGTTTGCCGATCTGGTGCGACAGCCTGCTCTTCGTCGAGCCCAGCTGCGCGGCCAGCTCCGTCATCCGCGTGCACCGGTCCGGAGCCAGGTTGAGGCAGACCAGGACCTCGTAATCGGCCAGCGAGATGCCGTGGCTTTCGGTCAGTTCGCGGTGCAGCCGCTGGCGCAGCCGCAGCGACGCGACGATGTAGGCCCGCCAGGCGTGCTGTTCGGCCGGGTCGAGCCAGCGCACGTCCTGGTCATCGCTCATGTCCGGAAGCGTAGAAGGCCGGTTTTGCCCCCGCAGTTTCGGCCCGGCGTGAAATTTCCGGGCGAACTTCCCCCAATGGAGGGTTACGAAAAGGTTGAGACTCGGCGCGAAGAAGCGCATCCTCGGGGGCAGCGGAGGGACGACGAGGATCCGCAGAGCGCGCCGAAGGGCACGCCGGACCCCGTTTCCCACCGGGAAAGGCCAGGTGGTGGCATGGCAGGTAGTTCCCGCGGTTGACCGCCCGCTGTGACCCCGCGATCGGCACGGCCCCGTTCCGGTTCGGTCGCGATTGCGAACAGCACGAGCACCCCGTGCGCTCCGGCATCGGCCACGCGCACCCGGCGTCGGTATGCCGCTGCTTCACTTCGCGGCCTCGGCACCGCGAAGGCAGCGCCGGACGCCTGCCCGCCGGTGGCCAACCGCTGTCAACGAAACCTCGGTAGTACCTGGGTGCGGCCCCCAGCGCAGGGGCCGCACCCAGCCTCGTTCCCGGCTTTGCGGCTACCCTTTCCGCGTGCGATTCGACGACAACGCGGATCTGGACTCCTCCGAGATCCAGGACATGCGCGGCAGCGGCGGAGGCGGCGGCATCGGCGGCCGGGTGGCCATCGGCGGCGGCGGGCTCGGCATCGTCGGCCTGGTCATCTACTTCCTGTTCTCCCAGTTCGGCGGCGGTCCCAGCACCGGCACGTCGCCCGCGGTGGGCGGGGTCGGGCTCGGCGACGTCCAGTCCGGGCAGCAGCTGGACTCCGGCACGCTCGCGAAGAAGTGCAAAACCGGCGCCGACGCGAACCGGGACCACGACTGCTCGATCGTCGCGATCGTCAACTCCATCCAGGACTACTGGACGCAGGAGTTCTCCCGTTCCGGCCAGACCTACCGCAAGGCGACCACGCGCTTCTTCACCGGCGGCGTGCGCACCGGCTGCGGCGGCGCGACGTCGGACACCGGCCCGTTCTACTGCCCGGCCGACTCCTACGTGTACATCGACCTGTCGTTCTTCAACGAGCTGAAGACCCGCTTCGGCGCGCAGGGCGGGCTGTTCACCGAGGCGTACGTGCTGGCCCACGAATACGGCCACCACGTGCAGAACCTCACCGGCACGTCCAAACGCGGCACCGGCACCGGGCCGACGTCCGGCTCGGTCCGGCTGGAACTGCAGGCCGACTGCTACGCCGGCGTCTGGGCCAACCACGCCAGCACGACCCCGACCAGCTCCGGGAAACCGCTGGTCCAGGACGTCACGAAGGACGACATCTCGCGCGCGCTGGACACCGCGTCCCGGATCGGCGACGACTACATCCAGAAGAACCTCGGCAACGGCCACGTCGACAAGTCGAGCTTCTCGCACGGCACGTCGGCGCAGCGCGAGAAGTGGTTCACCACCGGCTACCAGACCGGCCAGCCCGCACGCTGCAACACCTTCAGCACCAACGATCTCGGCTGACCCGGGATACAGTCGGGCGCATGCACGCGATCACTATCCGCGAACCCGGTGCCCCTGACGTGCTCGAATGGACCGAGGTCCCCGATCCGGAACCCGGTCCCGGCGAGGTCCTGCTGGACGTCACGGCCAGCGCGGTCAACCGAGCCGACCTGCTGCAGCGGCAAGGCAACTATCCGCCGCCGCCCGGGGCGAGCGACATCCTCGGGCTGGAATGCTCCGGCACGATCGCCGAGCTCGGCGAAGGTGTCGAGGGCTGGCAGATCGGCGACGAGGTGTGCGCGCTGCTCGCCGGCGGCGGGTACGCCGAGCGCGTCGCGGTCCCGGCCGGGCAGCTGCTGCCGGTGCCCGCCGAGGTCGAGACGGTCTCCGCGGCCGGGCTGCCCGAGGTGGCCTGCACGGTGTGGGCGAACGTCGTGATGCACGCGGGTCTCGGCGAGGGCCAGGTGCTGCTGGTGCACGGCGGCGCGGGCGGCATCGGCACGCACGCGATCCAGGTGGGCAAGGCACTCGGCGCGACCGTCGCGGTCACCGCGGGTTCGCCCGAGCGGCTCGAACGCTGCCGCCAGCTCGGCGCCGACCTCACGATCAACTACAAGGAACAGGATTTCGTCGAGGTGCTGCGCGCCGAGACGAAGGGCGCCGACGTCATCCTCGACAACATGGGCGCGAAATACCTGGACCGCAACGTCGACGCGCTCGCCGCCGACGGCCGCCTGGTCGTCATCGGCATGCAGGGCGGGATCAAGGGCGAGCTGAACATCGGCAAGCTGCTCGGAAAACGCGCGAGTGTCTACGCGGCCGGGCTGCGGTCGCGTCCGCTGGACCAGAAAGCGGCGATCGTCGCGGATGTCCGGAATCGGTTGTGGCCCTTGGTGGAACAGGGTTCGGTGCAGCCGATCGTCGGCGACGTGGTGCCGATGGCCGAGGCCGCGTCCGCGCATCGGCTGCTCGAGGAGGGCGCCATCTTCGGGAAGGTCCTGCTGGCCGCGAAGTCTTGACGCGGGTCTCGTGCGTGTTTATCGCGGTTCTCACCGGGATTAGCGCGCACGAGGGTCAGCGGAGTTCTTCGAGCACCCGCACCAGCTGGTTGATCTCGAACACGTTGGAGTAGTGCGCGAGCCCGATCCGCACCGCTCCGCCGACCTCGCCGACGCCCAGCGACGCGAAAACGCCGCTGGTGCCGTCGTCGGCGAAGGCGCACAGGCCTTGCGACGCCAGGTATTCGGCGACCTGGGACGATTTCGCCCCGGCCACGGCGAAGGCGAGCGCGGGGATCCGGCGCATCGCGTCGCCGATCACCATGATGTGCCGCAGCGAGCGCAGTTCCGTGGACAGCTGCGCGAGCAGGCCCGCGTGGTACGACTTGGCCGAGCCGAGCGACGTCACCAAGCGTTCGCGACGGGAGCCGGTCGCGGCGTCGTCCAGGCCGGCGAGGTAGTCGATCGAGGCGATGAGACCGGCCAGCAACGGGTACGCGTGCGGGCCGAGTTCGAGCCGCGCGGGACCGGTGGCGGCCGGGTCGAGCGACACCGACGAGATGCGCTCCAGCAGCTCCGGATCGCGGAACACGAGCGCGCCGACCGCCGGCCCGCCCCACGAGGGAGCGGAGACGACCATGACGTCGGCGCCGAGTTCTTGCAGGTCAAGGGGCACGAACGGGGCGGCGTAGGTCGCGTCGACCACCACGAGCGCGCCGACGCGCTTGGCGAATTCGATCACCGTCGGCACGTCCGGCCGGGTCCCGACGGACCCGGACGCCAGCGTCACCGACACCGCTTTCGTCCGCGCGGACACGAGGTTCTCGTACTGCCACGCGGGCAGTTCGCAGGTCTCGATGTCGATCTCGCTCCAGCGCACGACCGCGCCGACGCGTTTCGCGGCACGCCGCCAGGGCGCGATGTTGGCCTCTTCGTCGAGCCGGGAGACGACGACCTCGTCGCCGATCGTCCAGCGTTCGGCGAGCGCGTCCACGAGCCTGCGCAGCAGTACCGGCGCGCTCGGTCCGAGCACGACGGTAGCCGGGTCCGCCCCGACCAGATCGGCCACGGCCCGGCGGGCCGCGGTGACGATGCTTTCCGCCCGCTGGGAGGCCGGAAAGGCTCCGCCCGGCCCGGACACCGGCGCCCGCATCGCCGTCGAAACGGCCGAAGCGACCTGTTCGGGCACGAGCATTCCGGCGGCGCCGTCGAAGTGAATCCAGCCGTCGCCAAGCGCGGGGAACAGCCCACGGATACGAGCGACGTCGAACGCCATGGGGACACCGTACGGACGTGCGGTTTCGCGGTTGCCGCGGGGTTGGGCAGAACTGCCCGAACGGCCGCTAGGCTCGGGTCAGGACCGCCAACAGCGACGGGGATGGAGCACATGAGCGAGCCGAACTTCGGGGGAACGGGCGCGACCGGGGACGGAACGGACGCGCCGCACGTGGTGGTCGTCGGACCGGACGGGGTCCCGGTCGGCACCGCGCAGATCGCCCCCGACGGCGAGGACAACGAGACCGTCGGGGACCTGGTCGAGGAACCGGCCAAGGTGATGCGCATCGGCACCATGATCAAACAGCTGCTGGAAGAGGTCCGCGCCGCGCCGCTGGACGACGCCAGCCGCAACCGCGTCCGCGAGATCCACCAGACGTCGGTGCGCGAACTGGAGCAGGCCCTGGCGCCCGAACTGCGCGAGGAACTGGAACGGCTCGTGCGGCCGTTCACCGAGGACGAGACCCCTTCGGACGCCGAACTGCGGATCGCGCAGGCCCAGCTGGTCGGCTGGCTGGAGGGGCTGTTCCACGGCATCCAGACGGCGCTGTTCGCGCAGCAGATGGCCGCGCGGGTGCAACTGGAGCAGATGCGGCGTGGGCTGCCTGCTGGCTCGTCCGGGTCTGTTGGGCAGCCGGGTGAGGGGCACGGGCACGGGATTACTGGGACTGGGCAGTACCTCTAGGGGCGACTGCGGTCCGTCATCATCGCCTTGGTGATGGTGACGGACCGTCTCTTCTCATCAGTACTCGTCGTACATTCGCGGTTTTTCGTTGAGGTTCGAGTAAAGTCCCGGGTGCGTGAAGGAGCCGGAGAGGATATCGATGAGGAAGTCTTCGATACTTCCTTCGTAAGCACCCCAGTCTGGACCCGTGTTCTCCAAGAAGAAGATCTTCCCGTCGGGTTCAGCCGGGCTGACGGCATTCCAGAAGTACGCGTGCTCGTCGTCCACCGCCCACGGAATAAGACCGGGGTACTCCGGGTGGAACCGGTGTGGAAAGTAGTCCGGGAGCACCTCTCTGCCTTCGTGGAAGGACGAAATCGTAATCTCCAGCCGATCCTTGAACATCCCCAGGGACTCAGCGCTCTGGATCGGCGAGATGAAGTAGATGCGCCCGCCGAAAGCACCGGTCGGGAACGTGGCGGCCACGGCTTTGAAGTCTTCGGGAAAGGCAAACCCCATCGCCTCCTCGACCTCGGCCCAGGACAGTTCGCCGGCCACGCTTCCCGTCCAGTTCAGAAATTCAGCCAGCCGACCAGCAGCTTGCACGCTGACCGCCCCTCCCCACTCCGCACGTCCTACGACGGAGCCGCTTCTACCTCATCCCTGGTTCTCTGCGGAGAAGAACGCTCGAAGATCTCCGATCAGCAGGTCGGGTTCTTCGAGCGCCGGAAAGTGCCCGCCGCGCGGGAATTCCGTCCACCGCGCGATCCGGTCGGTGCGCTCGGCCAGGGATCGCAGCGGAAGGCCGATGTCGTCCGGGAACACCGCGACCGCAGTCGGCACGGTCGACGACGGCAGCGCCGCGCCCCACTGGACGTCCTGGTCGGCGTAGATCCGCGAGGACGACGCGGCGGTGCGGGTGAACCAGTAGATCGAGACGTTGGCTAGCAGATCGTCGCGGTCGATCAGGTCGTGGTCGGTGTTCGAAAAGGCACGGAACTTCTCGGCGATCCAGGCCAATTGCCCGGCCGGGGAGTCGGTGAGCCCGTACGCAAGCGTTTGCGGCTTGGTGGACTGGATGATCGCGTAGCCGATGCCCGTCTGCTGGAAGGCCCGCGCTTTCTCCAGCGACCGCTGCCCTTTCGCCAGCTCCGCCCCGCTGAGCCCGTCGAGGTCGGACTCGTCGCGCGCCACCGCGGACGGCAGCATCGTCACGTGCGCGCCGATGATCCGGTCGGGGAACTGGAGGCCGAGTTCGCGGGAGATCAACGCACCCCAGTCGCCGCCGTGCGTGCCGAACCTTTCGTACCCGAGGCGCGTCATCAACTCGGCCCAAGCACGCGCCGTCCGCGCCGGTCCCCAGCCGCGGTCGGGGGTCGGCCCGGAGAAGGCGAACCCGGGTACGGACGGAACGACGACGTGAAACGCGACGGCCGGGTCGCCGCCGTACGAGCGAGGGTCGGCGAGGGGGCCGATGAGGTCGAGGAATTCGACGATCGAGCCTGGCCAGCCGTGCGCGAGAAGGAGCGGGACGGCGTCCGGTTCGGGGGATTTGAGGTGCAGGAAGTGGACGTTGGCGCCGTCGATGGTGGTGGTGAACTGGGGGAAGCCGTTGATGCGTTCTTCCTGCGCCCGCCAGTCGAACCCGAGCCGCCAGCACTCGACGAGGTCCTGGACGGCGTCGACGGGGATGCCGAGGTCCCAGGCTGGGTCGGCGAAGGGGTCGGGCCAGCGGGTGTCGGCGAGGCGACGGGCGAGGTCGTCGAGGTCAGATTGCGGGATGTGGATCCGGAACGGGGTCTCGGTCATGGGGAGAAAGCTATGGGGAATTGAGGACAGATCCGGTCCTCGGTCAGAACCCGGCCAGAACGTCCAGCACCCGGTCCACTCCCCGACCGTCCACAGCAGACCGGCCAGCCGCCGCGAGCCGTGACCGCAGCGAAGCGTCCGACAACAGCTGTCGCAGCGTCTCCGTCGCCTCCGGCAGCCGCTCGCCCAAGGTATCCGCCGAACCCAAGCCGCACGCCAGACCTCGTTCCAGCGCCGCCTGGTACCCGGCTGCCTGGTTGTCCACCAGTCGCACCGCGGCCGTCGGCACCCCGAGGCAGCACAGCTCCAGGAACGTCACCCCGGACGCGCTGATCGCGACATCCGTCCCGGCGAGCAGGTCCAGCAACCCGGCGTGCGGCGCGGCGACCCGAATTGCCTGGCCATCCACAGTGGACGGCAAGGTCGGCGTGCCGCGGACCAAAGCGTCTGCCACGAACGGCAATCCCGTGTCGGCAAGCGCCTGGAGCAGCAGCGAAACCGTCGAAGCCCACTCGGCACCGCCGCCCAAAACCACCGTCACCCGCAACGGCGACGAAGTGCTCCGCCGAGAACGCGCGCGCAGCACGACGTCTCGAAGCGGCGTGTACTCCACCCCCCGCAGCAGCAAGCCCGAACCGTCCTCGGGCCGCGGACCCGGCGCGAAGCCCGAATCCACCACCACATCCGCCCGGCGGCGGCCGAACACATCGTCCTCAATGGACACTAGACGAGCCCCAGCGGCGTTGACCTCGGCGCGGACGTCGCCGATCCCGTAGTGGTCCACGAGCACCGCGTCGAAGCCGGAAACCAGGTCAGCCAAGGGAGAAACCGGCAACCGCGGTACCGACAGCTCGTCGAAGCGGGCGGCCAGCCACTCCGCGTTGGCCGTGGAGCCGGCGAAGTGCACGTCCCAGCCCCGCGCGACCGCGCGCTCGGCGTAGGCGACCGCCCGGGAGATGTGCCCGGCCCCGACGGTCGGCGAAGCGTCCGCCCGGAGCAGCAGCTTCACTGGCCGACCTTCTTCTGCTCGACGTGCGCGTTCAACGCCACCAAGTCCGGCCGCGACCTCAGCAGCGACACCACTGAACGCCACGAGCCCGGCGCGTCGCCCAGCTCGGCCACGAGAGCCGAGATCAGCTCCCAGTCCTCCGCCGTGTCCAAAGTGACGCGGAGGTCGTCGGCCGCCGGGCTGACCACGACACCGGTGCAGGAGTACCGGTCGGGCTGCCGGTAGATCGCCGACGTCACGTGCTCGCGGTCCGCCCCGGTCGCGGTCGCCACCTGCTCGGCCAGCACCGAGGCGCGCACCAGCTCCGCGTCGAAGCCGCGCGGCAGGGTGCGGACGAGCGTGGTCGAGACGTAGTCCAGCGACGGTTCGGCCCGCCACACCGCGACCAGCCGGCCGATCAGGGCCGGATCGAGCAGCGGGCAGTCCGCCGTGAGACGGATCACTGCGTCCGCCGGATGCTGCGACAACGCGAGCCCGAACCGGGCCACGACGTCGTCCAGCGGCCCCCGGACGACGTGCGCGCCGCACCGCTCCGCTTCGGCGGCGACCGCGTCGTCGGACACATCGTCCGAGGTCGCGACCACTACCTGGGCAACGCCAGGAGCGGCCGCCGCGGCACGGACGACCCAGCCCAGCACACTCCGCCCGGCGAGCGGCCGCAGCACCTTCCCCGGCAGCCGGGTGGACGACGACCGGGCCTGTATCACGGCGTTGACGCCGGGGCCTGCACGCATGGGTGACATGATGGCCTGCGGCGCCCCGCGCCGATCCACGAACCCCAATCGCGGAGGTCATCGATGTCCGAGCTGGATGGCTCCAGCATCCTGCTCACCGGCGGGACCGGCTCCTTCGGCAAGGCGTTCATCGCCTATGCGCTGGCCGAGCTCAACCCCAGCCGGCTCGTGGTGCTTTCCCGCGACGAGCTGAAGCAGTACGAGGCCCGGCAACTGTTCAACGACGACCCGCGGCTGCGCTGGTTCATCGGCGACGTGCGCGACCGCCGCCGCCTCGAACGCGCCATGCACGGCGTCGACTACGTGGTGCACGCCGCGGCGCTCAAGCAGGTCGACACCGGCGAGTACAACCCGTTCGAGTTCGTCCAGACGAACGTCACGGGCTCGCAGAACGTGATCGAAGCGGCGATCGACACCGGCGTGAAGAAGGTCGTCGCGCTGTCGACCGACAAGGCGTCCAGCCCGATCAACCTCTACGGCGCGACGAAGCTGTGCGCGGACCGGATGTTCATCAGCGGCAACCACTACGCGGCCGCGCACCCGACGCGGTTCTCCGTGGTGCGCTACGGCAACGTCATGGGCTCGCGCGGCAGCGTCATCCCGTTCTTCCGCAAGCTCGCCGAGCAGGGCGAGTCGCTGCCCATCACGCACAAGGAGATGACCCGGTTCTGGATCACGCTCCCGCAGGCCGTGCAGTTCGTGGTGGACTCGTTCGACCAGATGTCCGGCGGCGAGCTGTACGTGCCGCGGATCCCGAGCATGCGGCTGGTCGACCTCGCGCAGGCGATCGCGCCGGGTTCGCCGATGCACGAGGTCGGCGTGCGGCCGGGCGAGAAGCTGCACGAGGAGATGATCGCCCCCGACGACGCGCGGCGGACTCTCCGGCTGACCGACCGCTACGTCGTGCAGCCGCACCTCGCCGGCTGGGGCTACGAATCGCCCACCGCGGGGGAGCAGGTGCCCGAAGGCTTCGCGTACCGCTCGGACACCAACGACCTCTGGCTCGAGGCCGACGAACTCCGCGAACTGGTCGAGCAATATGCCTGAGTTTCTCCCGTACGGGCGCCAGTCCGTCAGCGAAGAAGACATCGAGGCTGTCGTCTCGGTCCTGCGCGGCGACTGGCTCACGACGGGTCCCGCAGTCGCGAAGTTCGAAGCTGACCTAGCGGAACACACTGGCGGCACGCCCGCCGTGGCCGTCACGTCCGGTACCGCGGCCTTGCACGTCGCGTACGCCGCAGCCGGAATCGGTGCGGGTGACGAGGTCGTGGCTTCGCCGATGACCTTCGTCGCCACCGCGGCGACTGCGGCTTTGCACGGCGCGAAAGTCGTGTTCGCGGACGTCGAGCCGGACACCGGCAACCTGTCCGTCGACGCCGCCGCGGCCGCGATCACCAGCCGCACCAAGGTGGTGGCCGCCGTCGACTACGCCGGACACCCCGCCGAACTGGACGCCCTGGCGAAGGTCGCGCACGACGCCGACGCTCTGTTGCTGGAAGACGCCGCACACTCCGTCGGCGGTTCCTGGCAGGGTCGACCGGTCGGCTCTCTTGCCGACCTGACCACGTTTTCCTTCTTCCCCACCAAAAACCTGACCACCGCTGAGGGTGGCGCGGTCGTCACCGGGTCCGAGGAGTTGCTGCAGCGCGCGCAAGCGTTCCGCAACCACGGCTTGGTCCGGGACAAATCGCGCCAGAGGTATCCCGACGAAGGCGCGTGGCACCAGGAAGTGCACGAGTTCGGCCTGAACTACCGGCTGCCGGATGTCCTGTGCGCCTTGGGAAGCAGCCAACTCACGCGGCTGACGGAGTTCAAGCTGCGGCGCGCTGAGATCCACGCGCGGTACAACGCGGCGCTCGCGGATGTCGAGGGGGTTCTGACGCCGCCTCGCCGCGAGGGCGCGGATCCGGTGTGGCATCTGTACCCGCTCCGGGTATTGGACGGCCGTCGGCGCGCGCTGTTCGACCACTTGCGGGGGCTGGGAATCGGGGTGCAGGTGAACTACATCCCGGCTTACTGGCATCCGGTGTTCGAGGACCTCGGCTATCGGCGGGGGTTGTGTCCGAATGCTGAGGCGTATTACGAGCAGGAGCTTTCGCTGCCGTTGTTCCCGTCGCTGAGTGACGCCGACGTGGACCGGGTGATCGACGGGGTGCGCGGGTTTTTCGGCAGCTGACTACGGATCAGAAGGCCAGAGGCCGAAATATTTGCCCTGCGGAGACAGTAAGCGCAGGGCAGCAGGGTTCACGCTAGGTCGCGATGGCCCCCGCCGCCTGACTCCGATTCCGGGTCAGTACCCGGTTTAGGCAGGTGACGTTCAGCCCAACGCCGAAGCGGCCTAGCTCCGGTCCGGCGCGGCCGCCAGCTCAGCGTTCGAGCTTTCCGCGCGCCGACCGTCCCGAATCACCTTCGCGTGCCACAACAACACCCCCGGCAACACAGCCAGCTCCAACACCGTCGCGGCCTGGAACACCGGATGCGGCACCCCAGCCCGCCGCGCCGACAGAAGTCGCGGCAAACCTCCCGCGGCAGCCGTCCCCAGCACAAGCCGCGTAGTCGCCGCGCGCTTCTCCGGGCGGCGGATCGACCACCACAGCGCGAACCCGGCCGCCGTCCAGAACGTGTTCACGAACCGGTACTCGCTGTCCACGCTGGGCGTCGTCGCGGCACCGCCCGGAGCGCGTTCCGGGCCGCCGAGGATGCCGTTCAGCCCGGAAGCTACCGGGATCGCGCCAAGCACTCCGAGCGTGGCCAGCAACGCCTTGCGGGACTTCTCGCCTGCCATACGAACGAGCCTAGATTAAATCCCAAGTCAATGCGGTGCCCTTGACCGCGTCCACCCGGAACGTCCGCCCCAGCACGTTCACGATCTCCGCCGGAGCGAGCCCGCCAGCAGGACGGATCGAGCGAACATTCTGCGCCGTCACCGGATCCCCGGCCCGAACGTCCTCCACCACGTACAGCGAACGCCGCAGCCGCAGCCCTTCCTTCTCGCTCTCGCGCGGGCCCAGCACCGGCGAACCGAGCGCTTCCCACGCCCGGTGGGTCTCCGTCACCAACGCGGCCAATTCCGCTGGCTCCAGCGAAAACTCCGAGTCGACCCCGCCGTCGCTGCGCGCGAGCGTCACGTGCTTCTCGATCGCCACCGCGCCCAACGCGACCGCGGCGACCGGTGCGCCGAGCCCCGGCGTGTGGTCCGACAATCCGACCAGCGTCCCGGTGAGCCCGGCGAGCAACGGCAACCCGCGCAGATTGCTTTCCGTCGGCGACGCGGGGTAGCTCGCCGTGCAGCCGAGCACGATCAGCTGGTCATTGCCAGCCGAACGAGCGGTGCGCACGGCCGCGTCGATCTCCGCGACGTTCGCCATCCCGGTCGAAATCACCAGCGGTTTGCCGGTGCGCGCGCACAGTTCGATCAGCGGCAGGTCGACGATCTCCGACGAGGCGATCTTGTACGCGGGCGCGTCCAGCGATTCCAGCAGTTCCACCGCGGTCGGGTCGAACGGGCTGGAGAACACTTCCAGGCCGCGTTCGCGGGCGCGGGCGAAGATCGGCTCGTGCCATTCCCAAGGGGTGTGCGCCTTTTCGTACAGTTTGTACAGATTTTCCCCGCCCCACAGGGAATGCCCGTCACCGATCCGGAACGCCGGGCCGTCGACGTCGACGGTGATCGTGTCCGGACGGTAGGTCTGCAGTTTCACCGCGTGCGCGCCGGAGTCGGCGATCGCGTCCACGATGGCCAGCGCGCGGTCCAGGTCGCCGTTGTGGTTGCCGGACATCTCCGCGATCACGAACGGCGGCCGCGCCGGGCCGAGCAGGTGCTTGCCGATGCGGACTTCGGACATGGGTGGCGTCCTTCCGGTGGGGGTCAGTGCAGAGTCTTGCGCAGCCGGCGGAAGCCGTCGGCAGGGGGCGCGACCTCCAGGTAACCAGCCCGCGCGAACAATGCCGCCGACGCCGCGTTCTCCTCGTGCACCGCGGCCAGCACGGCAACCGCGTCCGTCCGGGCCGCCAACGCCCGCTCCCCCGCTTCGAGCACCGGCCGCGCCAACCCGCGGCCGCGGCTTTCCGGCGCGAGCGTGATGCTTACCTCCCACTCGCGGTCGCCCTCGTCGTCGAACCGCACCGTGCCCACCGGTTTCCCGGCCTCCTCCAGCACGAGCAGGATCCGACCGGACGCCGCGAGCACACCGCGCAACCAGCGCAGGTGGCTGTCCAGATCGATCACCCCGGTCGACCGCGACGTCTGCCGGGTCGCCGCGTCGTTGCGCCAGGCCAGCAACAGCTCAGCGTCGGCCTCGGTCGCGTCGCGGGCGATGACGGACGTCACTGCGCAGGCGTGAGTTTCGCGTCCTCGAGGCGGCTCAACCTCTCCTCGTACCGGGCCATCCCGGCCAGCCGGACGCGGATCTGCGCGTGCTGCCGCTGGATCTCCTCGACCAGCGAACGCGCTTCGAGAGCCCCGGCGTCGTCCGTGCGCGGCGTCATCGCGAGCTTCTCCCGGAGCGTCTCCAGTTGCTCCTCCTGCGCGGCGACGTGCGGGATCATCCGGTCCAGCTCGCCGCGGATCCAGCGGAGGTCGCCGAGCGCGGTGTCCAGCTTCTCGTCGGTTTCGGCGAGCCGGCGGCGGTGGTCGACTGTGCAGTGCTCGAGCTCGTCGATGCGAGTCTCGAAGTCCTGGAGCACGCCGCGAGTCCGCTCATCGAGGCGGTAATCGACGATGCGGGCGATCCGGGAGCCGAACAGGTTTCTGAACATCTGGAAGGGCATGACGGGAGTTCCTTCGACGAGTGCCAGCGGGCTTCAGCGGAGCAAGGTGGTGGTGCCGGTGCGGGTCCACGACTCCAGCAGCCTGCCCTCGGCGGCGATCTGGTGCTCCGGTCCCACGATGCACGAATCCCCGGCAGCGTGCTCCCACGAGGTCTGTTCCGGGTTGTCGATGAACGAGAACCCGGTCAGCACCAGCTGCGCCTCGGGGAACGCGGTGCGGGCGATCCAGGCCGCGAGCGTACCCGTGGTCGACCAGGTGGGTTCGGTGCGCGTCGGCAGGCCGAGCGCGTCCGACAGGGGCAGCACGACGTCGCGGTTCGACACCGGGACGAACCCGAGGTCGGAGGGCCACCAGCCGGGCAGCGCCTCCGGCTCCCAGTGCAGGCGACCGGGCTCGACCAGCAGATACAGCCGGGTGCGGTAGTCGCGGAACACGTGCCGGGTGGCGCGCACGGCGCGGTTGAAGACGACCGTGTGCACCTTGCGGCCGGTGATGTCCGGTCCGTCCGGTTCGTCGGTGACGAACCCGTTGACCCGAATGACCAGGTCACAGTCGTCAACAGCCTTCGCGCGGGCCGGGTCCGGCTCCAGCGGCTGGTTGCCGACCACGGCGACCGAACGCGGGTCCGGCCGGTCCGCGTACGCCGAGAGGAGGTCGACCATGAGGCTCGCCGCACCGAGAGCAGCAGTCATAAGGGAAGAAACTACCAGGACACCAGGAGACACCCGCTCGCGTCGCCGGTATCCGCACCGGGGCCGCCGTGCGGTCGGGCCGGGGCGAGCCGAGGCCGGTGCGTCCCATCGGTACCCTCGTCCACGTGCATGCCACCAGCACGGTTCACGCAGCCGAACCCGATGTCTCGACTCCGGTTCCACCGTCGTCGGACAGCAAGACGTTCGCGCGTGCGATCGACGACATCAAGACCGGTTTCGCCGCCCGCGAGCTCTGGACCCATCTCGGCTGGCAGGACATCAAGCAGCGGTACCGGCGGTCCATCATCGGGCCGTTCTGGATCACCATCAGCCAGGGTGTCATCGCGCTCGGCCTCGGCCTGCTGTACTCGCAGCTGTTCCGCACGCCGATCGAGGTGTTCCTGCCCTACCTCTCCACCGGCTTCATCATCTGGGGCTTCATCCAGGGCTGCCTCACCGAAGGCATGGAAACGTTCATCGCGAACGAGGGGCTGATCAAACAGGTCCCCGCGCCGATCAGCGTGTACGTGCTGCGCACGATCTGGCGGCAGACGCTGCTGCTGGCGCACAACATGATCGTCTACGTCGTGCTGCTGATCATTTTCTTCTCGGCGCTCGATTCCCCGTATTCGCTCGGGTCGAAAGACGGCGTGTGCGTACCGGACAAGTTCTGTCACCCCGGCCTGAGCTGGAACATTTTCCTCGCCATTCCCGGGTTCGTGCTGCTCGCGCTCACCGCGGGCTGGGCCGCGCTGCTGCTCGGCATCATCTCGACGCGGTTCCGCGACATTCCGCAGCTGATCAACTCGCTGATCCAGCTGATGTTCTACGGCACCCCGATCGTCTGGCCGGTCGACCAGCTGCTGTCCGGCGGCGCGCGGGACGGTGCGTCGTGGGCGCTGCCGATCATCAAACTGAACCCGCTTTACCACTACATGCAGGTGGTGCGGTCGCCGCTCATCGGACAGGCGGTGAGCTGGACCAGCTGGGTCGTGGTCGGCGGGCTCACCGTGGTCGGGTGGGCGCTCGCCCTCGTCGCCATGCGCAATTACCGGTCCCGCGTCTCGTATTGGGTGTGACAGATGGTCAGCATTGACGTCCACAACGCGTACGTGGACTTCCCGATTTTCGACGCGAAGACGCGTTCGATGAAAAAGCGCGTGCTCGGCAAGGTCGGCGGCAAGATCAGCTCCGACCAGAAGGTGCCGATCATCGAGGCGCTGCACGACGTGTCGATCAGCCTCCGCGAGGGCGACCGGGTCGGTCTCGTCGGGCACAACGGCGCGGGCAAGTCCACGCTGCTGCGGCTGCTCGCCGGGATCTACGAGCCGACCCGCGGCTCGTCGCGGATCGTCGGCCGGATCGCGCCGGTGTTCGACCTCGGCATCGGCATGGACCCGGAGATCTCCGGCGTCGAGAACATCCTGATCCGCGGCCTTTTCCTCGGCATGAGCGCCAAGGAAATGGAGAAGCGGGTCGACGACATCGCGGAGTTCACCGAACTCGGCGACTACCTGCAGATGCCGCTGCGGACGTACTCCACCGGCATGCGGGTGCGGCTCGCGCTCGGCGTGGTGACCTCGATCGACCCGGAGATCCTGATCCTCGACGAGGGCATCGGCGCGGTCGACGCGGCGTTCCTCAACAAGGCCCGCGACCGGCTCAAGGACCTGGTCAAGCGCTCCGGCATCCTGGTGTTCGCGAACCACTCCGACGAGTTCCTCATGGAGCTGTGCGACACCGCGATCTGGATGGACGAGGGGCACGTCAAGAAGCAGGGTTCGCTGCGCGAGGTGCTCACCGAGTACAAGGGCCGCGACCCGTTCGAGAACATGAGCCAGGAAGGTCTCGAGCGCCTCGGCATCGAGCCCGCGACCACCACGAACGGCGGGGAATGATGACCGGCGAGACGCGAGAGCTGCCCGAGGGCGCCGTCGTCGGCGTGGTGGTCACGCGACACCGGCGCGAGCTGCTCGCGGACTCGCTGAAAATCATCGCCGCCCAGACCCGGCCGGTCGACCACCTCGTGGTGGTGGACAACGGACCGGACAAGTCCGCGCGGGACGTGGTCGAGGCCTACCCGCTGCCGTACACGTACCTGCCGTCGCACCGGAACCTCGGCGGCGCGGGCGGTTTCGCGCTCGGCATGCTGCACGCCCTGTCGCTCGGCGCGGACTGGGTCTGGCTCGCCGACGACGACGGCCGCCCCGCGGACGAGCACGTGCTCGAGATCCTGCTCGAGGAAGCCGAAAAACGCGGCCTCGCCGAGATTTCCCCGGTGGTCGCCAACATCGACGCCCCGGCGAAGCTGGCGTTCCCGCTGCGCCGCGGCCTCACCTGGAAGCGCTCGTCGGCCGAACTGGGCACGGACTTCCTGCCCGGCATCGCGTCCTTGATGAACGGCGCACTGTTCCGTTCGTCCACTTTGGACGTCACCGGCGTGCCCGACCTGCGCCTGTTCTTCCGCGGCGACGAGGTCGAACTGCACCGCCGCCTCGTCCGGTCCGGCCTGCCGTTCGGCACGTCGCTGCGCACGACCTACCTGCACCCCGACGGCTCGGACGAGTTCAAGCCGATGCTGGGCGGGAAATTCCACGCGCAGGACCCGGAGAACGAGGTCAAGCGGTATTACACGTACCGCAACCGCGGGTATTTGCTGTCGCAGCCGGGAATGCGGAAGATCGGGGCGCTGGAGGTTTTGCGCTTCGGCCTGTATTTCGTGGGCGTGAAGCGGGACCCGAAGGCGTTCCTGCAGTGGCTGAAGCTGGTCCGGCAGGGGCGGGCGGAGAAGTTTTACCGGTACTGAGGCCCCGGCGGCCCGACGCGGTTGCTGTCCAATTGACAGAACCTGGACAGTAACCGCGCGTCATTGTCTGTCATCGCACCCCGGAATACGTTCCCCTGGTGACCGACACGAATGAACCTCCTATCCGAATCTTTCTCAGCTACGCGCAGGCGGATGACGTCGTGCTCGATTTCATCGAGCCGTTTACGCAGTCGCTGAAACACATGGCGTTTACCGACCAGGGACGAACGCTCGAGATATTCGTTGACCGGGAAACGATCGGCTGGGGCGAGGACTGGCGCGAAGGAATCCGGCAAGGGATCGAAAGCGCAGCGATCTTCATGCCTATCGTGACTCGGCAATACTTCGAGCGCCCTTGGTGCCGAGACGAACTGCTGGCGTTCTACAGCGCGGCGGACCGGCTTCGCGCCACCGGACTCGTGCTTCCGGTCGTCCTGCTGGGCCATTCGTACATTTCTACCGAGAGCACTGACATCGCGTCCAGGATTATCGCGGAACGGCAGTACAAAGATCTCAAAGAGACGTGGACCGAAGGTCCTCAGTCCGCGATCTGGCGCCGAACGATGGTCAGCCTCGCCGCGCAACTGGTCGAAGCCGTCACGAGCGCCGAGCAGGCGCTTTCAACCGCCCCCGCCGGCTCGCCGGCTTCCGGCGAGCGTACCGGCGACGACGCGCCGGGAGCCGCGGAAGTCAGCGAGGCTCTTGAACTTTTCCAGCAAGAACTCGACCAGGCCATGCCGGACATGAAGGACACCATCGAACGGTTCTCGGCCATCTTGTCCAGCTCCACCCAACCGGTCACAGAAGCGTCGCCTCCGGAGGCTCGGCGGCTGCTCCTGGAAATAGCCGCCGAACTGCAGCCGCTCGGCATCGACTTCCAAAACCGGGCACGAAAGTTCGAGACGACGGTCCTCGAAACCGATCAGGTCATGCGGTCTTACGTTACGTATCTCAAAGAGAACGATATGCAGGAACAGCTCGAAAAAGAACGTCAGGCGATCGGGCCGGTCGAGGAAGTCACCGCACCGCTAGCCGACGCCGAAACAATCTTGAGCACGTTTCTGCTTCAAATGAAGCCGTTGGAAGCCATGAGCGCACCGCTGCGCAACTCGATCCGAGGGTTCCGGGACGGTACCAAAGCAGTGAGCAGCGCCCTCCGGATGATGCGGGGCTGGGGCACCATCGTGGACTGACCCAGCCAGTCCGTTGTGGACAGTGCGCTAACCCCACCGTCCACAACGGACATTCAAGCTATTCCCCGATAACCGGCGGCGCGGAGCGATGCCCGCTGCCGAACACCTCGTCGTCGTCCTCGATCTCCATCACGAACGCGGGCTGGTTGAGGCTGTCGTCGTACGGGCGGGCTCCGAAGCCCATGCCCGGGCGGGCCGGGGCGCCGCCCATGCCGCCGGCCGCGACATCGGCCGCTCCTGGTTCCATCGCGCCGTCGCCGGGGCCGAATGAGCCGCCGCCTCGGCCGACCTTGCTCTGGTGTTCCTCGTCGGCGCCGAAACCTCCGCCGCCACCGCCCATCATGCCGCCCATGGGCATCGCGCCCATGCCCATTCCGGCCGCTCCGGCGTTGCCGCCGCCCGGGGCCGACTGCGCGGCGGACGGGGCGTAACCGGCCGCCGTGGTCGCGCTGTCCGGCATCGCCTGGTGCACCGCGCCGGTGAACTGGCTCGGGCCGCTGACGGTCGGGGCGCTCGCGTGCCCAGCCACGGCACCGCCGCCAGCCGCGGCACCTGCCGAGGCCGAGCCAGCGTCAGCCGCAGCAGGAGCAGGGCTGGCCGGGGCAGCAGGAGCGGGAGCAGAAGCAGCGTCGTGGTGCTCCGGACCAGTCGGCATAGCCACCGCGGCACCGCCGCCAGAAGCGACGCCGAACTTCGGCGGGTGCGCGAAAGCCGGCTGCTTCGACCCTGTCTCGTGCAGCGAAGCGTCGTACTTCGACATCGTCTCCGCGGCCTGTTCGTGCGCGGAACGGCTGTCCTGCTGCTTCTTCAGCGTCGCGTCGATCTCATTGCTCATTTCGAGCGGACTCGCGTGCGACCATTTGTCGAATTCCTCGGACCAGTCGAACGGGACCGCGTCCGGCATCGAGTGCTTCGCCGCCTGCGCGGCGGACGCCTGCTCTTCGACGATCTGCGCGGCCAGTTTCGCATTCTGGCCATTCGCCTCGGCCCATTCGGCGAGGCTCACGAAATACGCCTGCGCACCGGCCGCGGCCTCGCCGCTCCAGGCGTGCGCGGCCTTCTTCACGGCCTCGCCCAGCTGCGTCGCGAAGTCCTCGAACGCTTTCTGCACCTCGGTGTACGCGTGCGACACCGACGAAACCTGCTCCACGTCGAGATTCGTCTCGACGTACGACTTCAGCTGCTGGTGCGGGTGCCCGAGGTAGTCGGCGTCCGACGGCGCGAGCCCCGGCTGCGGCGTGCTCATTCGGTGCTGCCCTTCACGGTGCGGTGGGAGTCGATGGCCTGGCTCTCGTTCTCGGTGTAGACCCCGCCGGCCCGCGCGAGGGCCTCGTCGGCCTCCTTCAGGATCCGGCCGAACTGGTCCAGCACGTCGAGGGCCGCGCCAGGCGCGTCAGAGCCGCTCTTGCGGTCGTGCTCGGCCACGGTGTGCCCGTACGGGTGGCTGCCGAGCTTCGGCGCGGTCGTCAACGCCTGGGTCTGCGGCTTGAGCCGTTCGAGGCGCGTGACCATGTCGGTGAGCGCTTTGCGCAGGTCACCGAGTGCGTCGCCGTCGATGCTGAACCCGTCGGCTTTCGCGGTCCCGGCCAGCTTGTGCGTTTCGGCCGCGGCTTCGGCGATGCCCTTGGCGTTCAGCCCGCCTGCCGCCAGCGGATCAGTGCTCATGCGCCGGAGTTTACCGACGCGAGCCGCTCCGGTCAGGCGTTTGCCGAATAGCCTTCAAGCTGGGTGAACAGTTGTTGGGCCAGACGGGCATTGTCTGCCGGCGCGTAGGTGAGCCAGCGGTTGCCGTCGCTGGAATCGCGCGTGCTGAGCAGGTAGCGGCCGAGTTCGGTGTCGAACCACGCGAGCGACGGCAGCGCCCGCTCGTGGCCGTTGCCGTCGCTCACGTACGGCGTGAACTGGCCGACCGCCAGCCGCGGCTTCTCGAAGATCCGCTGGACGGCCCTGAGCTGCGGATTGTGCGTGCGCGGGCCGCTGACCCCGGCGAACGGGTCGTACGCGTCGCCCCGCACCGGCTGCTTCGCCGGCCGCGCGACGGTCACCGACTGCCCCGCCGCGGCGGGCGTGAGCGGCAGCAGGTCGACGATCGCCGGGACGATGCCGGTCGGGCGGACCTCCTCGAAGGCGAACATCCCGTCGCGCTGGCAGACCAGCACCGCGAACTGCCCGTTGGACGCCACGCGCGCGAACAGCTGCTCGTCGCCGATCTTGGCCGCCGCAGACACCGCGAGGCCGGGCCGGGCGAACGTGGCGAGCGCGATCTGGACGTCGTCGTCGACGGTCCCGCGCCGCAGCAGGCCGCGGCTGTCGAGGTCGCGGAAGACGGCGTCGCGCACCGCGGCGCGTTCCTCGCCGGTGATGCCGATGTGCGGCACCACGAACGGCGCCGGCGCGCGGCCGAGACCGAGTTCCGCCAGCAGGAGATCCACCGCTGCCGGTGACAGCGTCAACGTGTACGGCACGACCCACCCCTAAATCCGGTCTCTCCCCGGCGAAACCGTAGTCCACTCCGCACCGTCGCGGCCATCGGCGCCAAGGGCGCGTCATCCGGAGCGCGGTGTTCGGATTCCGTTCAGGAAGTAGCCGGTGCGACGGTCGTAGGACTCACGCGGAGGTCGTTCGCCGTGTTTGAGGGCGAGGGCGGTCTCGACGACGAAGGCGTGGAGGTCACCCGCCGTGAACTCCGGCCGCACCGCACCGGCGGCCCGCGCCGCCGCGACGAGTTCTTCGTTGGCCTCACTCCCGACCCGGCAGATCTCCATGAGCTGCGGCGAGTTCGGATAGGTCTGCAGCAGGACGTCGTTGACGGAGGGCTGGCGATACTGGAGATCGCGCAGCGAGGTGACGTAGCAGTCGATCCGCTCGCCGATGTCGTCGGCGGTCCGCATGCGGTCGATGACCGCGAACAGCTCCGTCGCGACGACCTCTTCGATGACCGCCTCGATGAGTCCGATCCGGCCGCCGAACCGGTTGAAGATCGTGGCTTTGCTGACCCCCGCCGCCTTGGCGACCTCCTCCAGCGGGACCGTCAGGCCCCGCCCCTGGAAGGCGCCGATCGCAGCGGTTCGGATCTGCTCGGAATTGCGCTTGGCGTCGGCGCGCAGCCGGGATTCCGCAGGCACCGCGTTCCTCGTCTCTCAGTGTAAGTTGACTCGCCCGGTCAGCTTACCTAAAGTCGATGACGGAAGAAGTTGACCTACGTAGTCAACTTATGCTCCCGAGGAAGAGACCAGGAAAAATGATCGTTGTCACCGGCGCTACCGGCGGGCTGGGCAGTGCCACCGTCGAGCATCTCCTCAAGCGCGTACCGGCCGACCAGATCGGCGTCAGCGAGCGCGATCCGGCCAAGGCGCGGCACTTCGCCGACCGCGGCGTCCGCGTGCGACAGGGCTCCTACGAGGATCCGGGCGACTCTTTCGCCGGTGCCGAGCAGGTTCTGCTGATCTCTGGCAACGACCCCGCCGCCGACCTGGTCAGCCTGCACCGACGCGCCATCGACGCGGCCGTCGCGGCCGGAGCCCGGCGGATTCTCTACACGAGCCAGCACGGTGCCGCCCCCGGCAACCCGTATGGGCCGTCGGACCTCCACCTCGCCACCGAGGCGATCCTCGACGACTCCGGAATCGCCTGGACCGCACTGCGCAACGGTGCTTACGGCCCGCTCGACCAGGTGCTCGGCCCGTGGCAGCGGACCGGCGAGATCGCTCAGCCGGCAGACGGCCCCGTCCCGTACACCGACCGCGCGGACATCGCCGAGGCGACCGCGGCCCTCCTCGCCGGTGACCGCTCCGTCGACGGCCCCGTCACCCTCGCCGCTCCGACCGCCGTCACTTTCGACGATTTCGCCAAAATCGCTTCCGGCCTCACCGGTCGCACCGTCAATCGCGTGATCCTGGCCGACGAACAATGGGTTGCCGAACAGGTCGCGAACGGTGTTCCGGAGCAGGTGGCCCAGTTCATGCTCACCTGGTACCAGGCCACTCGGGCCGGTTATTTCGCCGAATCAGGCCCGCTGCTGGGCGAGCTTCTCGGGCGCGAGCCCCGCACTGTCGCGGACCGCCTCGCCGAAACCGGCTAGCGCGCTTCCGCTATGAGCGGATCCGCTGTCGGCGAACCGCTCTTGCCGCCGATGATCACCCACTGCTGCCATGGGTTCATGGCAGATCCCAAACCAGCACTGGTCCTGCACCTCTCGGCAGGCGGAGAGCCGCTGATCTTCCCGCTCACCGCCGACAGTTCCGAGACAGTCCAGGAAAAGCTCCCCGACCTACTCAAACACGGCGGCGTCCACTCTCTCGAAACCCGGGACGGCAACACTGTTTCGGTGAATTTCGTCCACGTGGCAGCCGCCTATGTCGACGATCTGAGCCGAAAGGGCAAATTCGGCCTGTCCGTTTAGCGACGGGCGAGTTCGAGCAGCCCGGCGCGGATCTCCGGTCTGCTCGCGGCCACAAGCAGGAACGTCGCCTCGCGCACCAGACGGCCGGCGTGCGCCCCGGGCAGCACCGCGCGACTGCCCGTCGCAGCAGCGAGCGCGCCCGCTGACCGGTACGCCAGGTCGGCACCGGCCGCGCGGGCTGCCGGGAGCGTGGCCGGGTCGGCGAGACCAGCGTTGAGGCGACGCCGGATTTCGTCCTGTTCGGAACGCAACGCCGTCGCCGTTTCCTCCTCGCCAGCGGCCTCGATCAAACTGGCGCAACGCTCGGCCAATCCAAGCGGCGCGCATCCGTTGAGCCGGGACGCGAAGATGCTGTCCGCCACGAACTTGTCGTAGCTAACCTGGGAGAAAACCGATTCGTCCGGAATGAAGTGATTGTCGAGCTTCAGCCGTACCGTCGCGGTGCCTTGCGCGGCCATGAGCGTCAACGGCTCGGCGACCAGGCTGTGCCCGACGATCGGCGACACCAAGGCATTGACCACCGTGTCGCCGTCGCGCCCGGACAAATGCAGTAGGTCAATCGCGTCCCAGCCGCTCACGAACGGCGCTTCACCGTCGAATCGATAGCCGCCGTCGACCCGCTGTACCCGGACTCGCGGCGGCGTCGGGATCACGCCCGCGCGCGCGACTCCCGCGCGCAGCCGTCCGCTGATCAGGTCCGGCAGATACCGCTCGCGCAGGTCCTCCCGGTCCGTTACGGCCAGCCCGGCGACGAGACCGTGGTGCTGCAGCCAGGTGAACGCGGTGCTCAGGCACCCGCCGGCCAGCGCTTCGAGCACCCCGACCAACTGGTCGAGGTCCACCCCGGAATCAGGTGCGGCGAGACCGTAGAAACCTTCCTCGGCGAGCGCGTCGAAATGCGACCGCGGCACCACGCCCAGCCGGTCCACCTCGGCGGCCGCGGGAAACAACAGGTCGTCGGCGAGAGCGCGCGCACGGGAAACCAGGTCGGCCATGAAACCAAGCTACCCAAAAAGACAAAAAGGGCGTCTCGCCGAACGCGAGACGCCCTTTTCAGACCAGCTCAGCCTGTCACAGCTCGTAGAGCCGCTTCCAGTTGTCGCGCGAGGTCAGTTCCGGCATGGCGCGCTTGTACTGCTCCTGCACGCCCGCGCCTTCCTTGCGCAGCCGGTTGATCACCTTCGCGCCGCGCTTGGCCAGATCGAACATCTTGACCTTGTCGTAGGTGCGCACGCGCACGCCTTCCTGCGACGCGTCGGTGACCACGGCGGTGTCGAACAGCGCGATGTGCCACCAGTGCGCCTCGTCGATCGGCACCGCGCCGAGCCCGAAGCGGCTGCGGCCGAGCGCCTTGTCGAGGATGCGCTTGATCAGCACGAGCCGCTGCATGCTCGGCCGCGGCGCGCTGTTGATGATGCCGATGTCGTTGGACGCGATGCCCGGCACGTCAGTGGCCTTGTGCCGCTTGGTCTCAGGGTAGGCGTCGCGGATCCGGCGGATCTCCTTCATCGCCTCGACGCCGCCGTCGCGCAGGACCTCCGGGCCCTCCAGGAAGTCCTCGACAGCCTTGATCAGCGTCGCGGACAGGCCGTACTGCATGCCGAGCAGGTAGCGCACCAGCTGCGCCATCAGCACGCGCGAGAGCAGGTTCAGGTTGAACGGCGAGTGCAGCGCGGCGGTGATGATCGAGTTGCGCAGGTTGAAGTACCGGTGCCACTCGTCCCAGTCCTTCCAGTGGAAGTCCGCGTGCCACACGCCGGCGCCCGGCAGGGTCACCGTGGGGAAGCCGTATTCGCGGGCGCGGTAGGAGTACTCCGCGTCGTCCCACTGGAAGAAGAACGGCAGCGGGTAGCCGATGGCCTTGACGACCTCGTACGGGATCAGGCACGACCACCAGCCGTTGTACCCGGCGTCGAGGCGGCGTTCCTGACGGTTCGGGTTGCCCTCCTCGTCGACGCCGAGCAGGTCCGCGGTGGACAGCGAGTGCTGCACCGGCTGCCCCGGCTCCAGCGTGTTCAGCCGGGCGTACTCGGCGCCGACGTGCAGCTGGTTCGGATGCAGCAGGTTGAGCATCTGGCCGCCGACGATGATCGGGTTGGCCGAGCGGTTGGAGAACGCCGTCATGCGCACGACGAGGTCCGGCTCGAGCAGCACGTCGTCGTCCATGAACAGCACGTTCGCGTGCTCGGTGGCGGTGTGCCCGGCCACCTCGTACAGGCCGCGGGTGAAGCCGCCCGCGCCGCCGAGGTTCGGCTGCTTGATGTAGTGCAGCTTCTCGCCGAGGTCCTTCGCGACCTGCTCGAAGCCCTCGCGCGACTCGACCAGGTCGCTGCCCTGGTCGGCGACGTAGATGGCGTCGAGGGTGTCCAGCGAGGACACGTCCGCGGCGAGCGCCTGGAGGTTCTTGAGGCAGTCGTCGGCGCGGTTCATCGTGCAGATGGTGACCGCGGTCGGGCGGATCGTCTCCGGCGCGTCGACGGTCCAGCGGACCTGCTCGACCCGCAGCGTCTGGCCGCCCTCGGTCTCGAGGTCGAGCCACAGCGCGCCGCCGTCGTAGAACTTGTCCAGCTTGCCGGTCAGCTCGACCTTGGCGCTCTTCGTGCCGGAGACCTGCTGCGCGTCGACCACGCGCGGGTCGCCGAGCATGTCGGAAGCGCCGAGCGACAGCAGCCCCTCGCCGGTGACGACGGCTTCGAGCTTCACCTCGGTCGCGGTGGTCCAGCGCTGCCAGTAGCTCGCCGGGAAGCGGCCGAAGTAGGTGTTGCCGGTGACCTTCGCGGACGGCTCCAGCGTCACGCTGCCGCGATCGCGCTGGGCGTTGCCCTGCAGGACCTCGGCGTACATGTCCTTGCTGACGATGGGAGCCGGCCCGGCGTACAGCCCGCGCTGGGCCGTGAGCCTGCCTTCGGGGGCGTGTTCGGCGAACCGCGTCTGGCCTGCGGGGGCCGCCTCCGCGACCGGGGCTGCTTTACCGGGCATCGAACTCAGTTCTCCTTTACCGGCCGTACACGGAACACGACCCACTTGAGCATCACGAAATTGATCACGGTGGCCGTCCCCTGGGACACGACCCAGGCGAGCGTGGCCTTCCACGCCATCTCCGGCAGCACGTTCAGCATGAGCCGATTCACGCCGATCGTCACGAGGAAGGTCACCGCGTACAGCAGAACGAACCCGCCGATCTGGGCGTTCCCGTCGCGCTTGCCCGCGGCGAAGGTGAAGCGGCGGTTCAAGAAGAACGCGGTGGTCGTGCCCACGATGAAACTGATCGCGCGCGCGATGTCCACCCACGGCGTGGCGTCCATGCCGACCGCACGCAGCAGCGAGTACGTGCCCAGGTCGAGCAGGGCGCAGAAGCCGCCGATCGCCGCGAAGCGGATCAGCTGGCCCAGCAGTCCGGGTCCCCCGGGCACCTGCTGCGCTTGGTCACTCTGCGGTTCTGTAGCCACCACTTGGAATACCTTCTCGGCCTATTGCGTCAGTGTCCGTATTACCCACTTCGACGCTCGGACGCTTGTGCCTTGATGCGCAAAGTGTAGAAGCGGGCACTTCAGGGTCACGTTCCGGGCGGTGTTCGGCGTGGCTACCCTGGTCCGCGTGACCCAAGCACCCGAGACACAGCGCCGCACGCTCACCGGCTGGGGCCGCACCGCCGGGACCGTCGCCGACGTGCTGAGCACGCGCGACGTCGAGGCTATCGCCCGAGCCGTCGCCTCCGCAGGCCCGCGCGGGGTCATCGCCCGCGGCCTCGGCCGGTCCTACGGCGACCCGGCGCAGAACGCGGGCGGCCTGGTCGTCGACATGACCGCGCTCGACCGCATCCACTCGATCGACCCGGACTCCGGCCTCGTCGACCTCGACGCCGGCGTCAGCCTCGACAAGCTGATGCGCGAGGCGCTGCCGTACGGCCTGTGGGTCCCGGTCCTGCCGGGCACCCGCCAGGTGACGATCGGCGGCGCGATCGCCAACGACATCCACGGCAAGAACCACCACTCGGCGGGCAGCTTCGGCAACCACGTGGTGTCGATGGACCTGCTCACCGCCGACGGATCCGTGCGCACGCTCACCCCGGAGGGCCCGGATTCGGAGCTGTTCTGGGCGACGGTGGCGGGAATCGGGCTCACCGGGATCATCGTCCGCGCCACCGTGCGGATGAAGAAGACGGAAACGGCGTACTTCTACGTGGACGCCGACCGCACCTCGAACCTCGACGAGACCCTCGGGCTCTTCACCGATGGTTCAGACCTCAACTACGACTACTCGATGTCGGTGCCGGACCTGATCTCGTCCGACAGCCGCCTCGGCCGCGCGACGTTCTCCCGCGGCTCGCTCGCGAAGCTCGACCAGCTGCCGCCGAAGCTCCGCAGCAACCCGCTGCGCTTCGACGCGCCGCAACTGCTGACGCTGCCCGACGTGTTCCCCAGCGGTCTGGTCAACAAGCTGACCTCGACCATGATGGGCAACCTGTGGCAGCAGACCGTGCCCAAGAAGGGCGCGCGCGGCAAGATCCAGAACCTGACGCAGTTCTACCACCCCCTCGACATGCTGAGCGAGTGGAACCGCGGCTACGGCAGCAAGGGCTTCCTGCAGTACCAGTTCTCCGTGCCGTTCGGCGCGGAAGACCAGCTCAAGGGCATCTGCCGGGCGATCTCGCGGTCCGGGCACTACTCGTTCCTGAACGTGTTCAAGCGGATGGGCGACTCGAACCCGTCCCCGATGTCCTGGCCGACGCCGGGCTGGATGCTGAGCGTCGATTTCCCGATCAAGAACGGGCTCAGCCGGTTCTGCGAGGAAATGGACGAGATGGTCCTGGACGCGAACGGCCGCCTGTACACCGCGAAGGACTCGCGCACCTCGCCCGAGACGTTCGCGAAGATGTACCCGCGGCTGGAGGAGTGGCGCAAGGTGCGCGCTTCCGTTGACCCCGAAGGCGTTTTCGCCTCTGACATGAGCCGGAGGCTCGCACTGTGATCGACGCGGTCGGTAACCCCCAGTCCCTGCTGCTGCTCGGCGGCACGTCCGACATCGCGCTGGCGATCGCGGAGAAGTACCTCGCGGAGAAGCCGCTGCGGGTCGTGCTGGCCGCCCGTCCTTCGCCGCGGCTGGAGGAAGCCGCGCAGCGCCTGAAGGATCGCGGCGCCGAAGTGTCCACTGTGGCCTTTGACGCGAAGGACCTGGCGTCGCACCCGAAGGTGCTGGACGAGGCGTTCGCCGGCGGCGACATCGACGTCGCGGTGGTCGCGTTCGGTCTGCTCGGCGAGGCCGAGGAGCTGTGGCAGGACCACGGCAAGGCCGTTGAACTGGCGATGGTCAACTACACCGCGGCGGTGTCGGTCGGCGTGGCGCTGTCGGAGAAGCTGAAGACCCAAGGCCACGGCAAGGTCATCGCGCTGTCGTCGGTGGCGGGCGAGCGGGTTCGCCGGTCGAACTTCGTGTACGGCTCGACCAAGGCCGGTTTCGACGGCTTCTACCTCGGTCTCGGCGAGGCGCTCGCGCCGCACGGCGTGCAGGTGACCGTCGTCCGGTCGGGCCAGGTCAAGACCAAGATGACCGCCGGGATGAAGGACGCTCCGCTGACCCGGACCGCCGAGCAGGTCGCCGACGTGGCGGTCGAGGCGGCGCGCAAGGGCAAGGAGCTCGTCTGGTCGCCGTCGGAGTTCCGGCTGGTGATGTCAATCCTGCGGCACGTGCCGCGGCCGATCTTCCGCAAGCTCCCGGTCTGACGTTTTCGCGGCCCGGCATCCACCGATCGGTGGATGCCGGGCTGACCGGCTCGACGATGTCCTGAGGGCGCCCGCGCGCCGAAACTCGGGGCATGGGGAACGAATTCCGCTCGTCGCTGGCCGCGCTGCTGATCGACCTCGGCGCGCCAGTCGGCGGCTATTACCTGCTTCGCGCCTTCGACGTCCCGCCGGTGTGGGCGCTGCTGCTCAGCGGCCTGCCACCCGCGCTGCGCGTGCTGTACACGCTGGTCACCCGGCGTCGCGTGGACGGGATCGGCCTGCTCGTCCTGATGTTCCTGGCCGTCGGTTTGGCCACCACGCTGATGACCGGCGACGCCCGGCTGATGCTCGTGCGCGGAGCCTGGTTCAGCACGCTGGCCGGTGTTTGGCTGCTCGCGAGCATGGTCGTCGGCCAGTACCCGACAACGTATCAAGCCGCCCGCGCCCTGTTGCCCGGCCGTGGCTCTCGGCTGGACTCGGCCTGGGACGAGCAGCCGTCGTTTCGCCGGGTGTGGCGAGCGCTGACGGTGGTGTGGGGCGTCGGCAGTTTGGTCCACAGTGGACTGAGCATCGGGATGGCCTACACCCTGCCGGTCGACGACGTTCCCGCGCTCGACGCCGGGCTGTCGATCGCGTTCTTCGTGGGACTGCAGGTGATCACGCAGATTCTGCTGATTCGCGAGGGCACGCTGCGCCAGGTGCTGCGGCCGTCCACAGTGGACATGCCGGCGAGCGAGGGCTAGTCCGAATCCGGCGGTGGACGCAAGCCGTCCACGAGCTTCGCCGGGTTCACGCCGAGCCCGGCGGCGAACTTGAGCAAATTGTGCAGGTTGATGTTGCGCAGGCCGCGCTCGACCTGACTCACGAACGTCCAGTGCACGCCGGCCGCCTCGGCCAGCTGCTCCTGATTGAGCCCGGCCGTGTTCCGAAACTCGCGCACGCGCTCGCCGACAATGCGCGCGGCGGCGGAGATCGGAGGCTTGGCCATGGTCAAGTAATCACACACGTCTAGCGCCGCCAAAACCAGAGCACAAATAGCTAGAGCAGTTGTGTCTAGAGCATATATGTCTAGTCTTCGAGCGCCTTTCCGAATCGCATCCACCGCGGGTGATTGATCGGCTACCGTGCTACCTGTAACCAATTGCCGACACCAGCGCTGAGGGGGCACAGGTGTGGGAGGACACGGCGTTCACGGTCGCGAGCGGACAGGCCAAGACGACCGCGCCGGACGGCTTCGTCCTGGAGCCCGATGAGGCAAAACAGCTGCTCAGCAAACTGCTCGCGGTGCGAGACAAGCTGATGGAGATGCGTCGGAAGGCGGTCAACCTGTGCGGAATGAAAGCTCCGTCGCAGGATCCGTCGACGCTCGCCGCACATGTGGCAATGGTCGGGGACGGCAAAAACGAACTAGGCGCCTACTCATACGGCGGAGGTCACATCGACCTTCAGATCGCCTACGTCGATGAATTCATCCAGCGCATCGCGGAGGCGCTCGGCATGACAAAATCAATCGATCAGCAGCAAGCTGGCCGCCTCAACAGTTTCAACAACCGGGGAACTACGGAATGAAACTCCGCATACCAATCGTCTTGCTCAGCTCCGCGGCCCTGCTCGCCGCTTGTTCGGGCACCACCGGCGGGAACCCGACTCCGGTGACGAGCAGCAGCTCGCTGCCGGGCAACGAGGTACCTCCCTACGGCGGTGCTCCGAAGGTCGAGAACCCGCTTCCCGACTCCGTGCTCTCCGGAAGCGCGTGCGACGCACTCAACTCGCAGCAGATCCACGTCAACTTTGGAGCCGACCTCGTCGGCAAGCCCGAAGACGGACCTCTCGGCCCTAAATGCACCTGGTCTGACCACCAGGGCGGCTCAATGCTGACAATCTTCTACACGACCAAGCAGCGAGAAGGCTTGAGCATCATCTACAAGCAGGTCAAGCCGCAGATGAAACGTTTCGACGTGCTTCCGCCCATCCAGGGCTTCCCCGCCGTCGCCTACGACCCGAAGCCAGGCCCGCGAACAGATGGGTGCCAAATAGCGGTCGGGCTCTCCGACACTCTCGAATTCGAGGTCGGACTTGACCTCGGCTTGTCCAACAGCGGCAAAGCTGACGCCTGTGGCCTCGCGGCCGACGTCACCGGAGATGTGGTTACCACGCTCAAGAAGAAAGCAGGCCGGTGACATGGGCTGGGTGGAGTCCACCAAGGCGCTGCTCGACAAGTACCAGCAGATGACGGTGCCGATCGAGGAGATCGTCCCGCAGGTCCAGGCAGGTCAGCCCGGCATCTGGCATGAGGGAAGTGACATCGCCAAGGGGCTGGCGCGTGATCAGGAAGCTGTCAGCCAGGACATCTCCCAGATTCTCGGCGGTCTCGAATCCGTCTGGAGCGGCACCGCGGCGGACAAAGTCTCGCAGCGGTTGCAGACGGTCCGTTCCTCGATGACCGATGCGCAGCAGACGTTCCACGACAACAGCGGCACGCACACCTCCGCGGCGTCGATGCTCGACAATCTGCGCAATCAGATGACGCCCATGTCGGCGGAACCGCTCACGAACGCGTTGCGAAGCGGGAAAAACCTGTTCGACTCCGACGTCATGGCCGAGATGCGGAACCACAACGCGGCCTCGGACAAGAATCTCCAGCTGTACCAGGAATTCACTCACCAGACCCAGGCGAATTCGGGGCAGCTCAAGTACGACTACGGCAAGATCGGCGCGTACGACGGCGGCGGCGTCACGGTCAACCAGCAGCCGGGCGGCCCTGACGCGGGCCGTCCGCCGGTCGGCAAGGGCGGGAAGGTCGGCGAGGACGGCAAGCCGGGCCCCGGCGGCGGGGAGCGGTGGACGGGAAGCACCGGTCCTGGCGTGACGGGTCCGGACAGCCAGAGCCCCGGCGTGAACGGGGCGGGCGGCAGTGGTCCGTACCCCGGCAACGGCAACCCCGGCAGTGGCAACCCGGGCAGCGGCGGCCACCAGCGGGTGCCGAATCCGTCCGACGCGACCAGCTCCTCCGGCTACCCCGGGCCGGGTGGTCCCGGTCAATCCGGCTTCGTCCCGCCTGGGTACACCGGGTACCAGCCCGGCGGGTCCGGCCCGAATTCCGGCGGCTCCAGCGGGTCCGGCCTCGGCTACACCCCGGGCATCGGTTTCGGCCCGGCCGGCGGCGGGAGCCAAGGCGGTGGGACGACACTCCGCGGGCCGGGCGGTAGTCCGGGCGCGGGTTCCCGTGCCGGCGCCGGGGAATTCGGTCCGCGAGGCAGCGGTGCCGGGACGGGCGCCGCACGCGGGGGCGCGGCCGGCGAGCGCGGCATGCCCGGGGCGGGGATGAGCGGCGGTCGTGGCGGCAAGAAGGAAGACGACGCCGAGCACAACCGCAAGTACGTCCTGGACACCGACGACATCTTCGCCGACGAGGAAGCGACCATCGATCCCGTCACCGGCCTCCGGTCGACGCCGCCCACCCTCGGCGCATGACCGGACTGGATCCGGTGGTGCGGCTGCCGACCGCGGTGCTGTCCACGGTGTGGGGCATGCTCGACCTCGGCGAATTGCACCCGATGCTCGGGGGCAAGCGGCTTTGGGTGAAAGACGGCGCGGACCGTCGGCTGCACGCCGACACCATCGAGTACCTCGCGGAACTCGGGCTCGCGCGCGACGAGGCGCCAACACCGTCCTTCCGGGCGACCTTGCGGCTGATCGCCTACGCCGAAAGCGAATACTTCGCGCACTCGCAATTCAGTACCGGGGTCGATCGCAGAGCACTAGTCGCACGGCGCGCGGCGGAAGCGGTGCTGGTGTCCGTGCAGGACGACGTGGCCGAGATCCGGCCGACTGCCCCGAACAGGCTGGCCACCGCGCTTTTCGACACGCTTCCGCCGATCCCCGGCGCGCCGGTGCGCTCGGTGTCAGTGACATCGGACGAGACGCCGGACCCGTTCGACGAAAGCGCCAGCGCCGAGTACCTCAATTCAGTCTTGGCTCAGCCCAGGGAAGCGGTACACCAGCTGTACGTCGGGCGCCGGGCAGGCGGCAGGCACCTCACCGGCGGCCCGATCTTCGCCTTGGACCTGGCAGCCGGCCGAGTCCTGACTTACCGGACCACCGGAGACCGGACCGAACTCATCCCCGGCGACCCGCGGGCGATCGTCAAGATTCTGAACGAAACATCCGGGGCGCTCTGATCATCGCCCCAGCACGACCGGGCAATGCGGATTCGGCGTCTCCGCCAATTCGATCATCGCTTCCAGCCGCTCCCGCGTGCGTTCGAGGCCGGAGATGTACTCGTCCAGCCGAGTTTTCTCCGTGCGCAACCGATCGCGCGACTCCGGCGTGCTGACGCCCGCGTGCAGGCACGGCATCAACTCGCGGATAGTCGCGCTGGACAGCCCAGCCGCGTAGAGCTGCTGAATCAGCCCCACCCACGACACCGCGTCCTCGCCGTACCGGCGCTGCCCGCCGGACGTGCGCGTCGACTCCAGCAGCCCCTGCTGCTCGTAGTAGCGCAGCGAACGCACGCTGACCCCGGCACGCTCCGCCACCTCTCCGATCCGCATCCGCAAACCTCCGCCGTGATCCGCACAACAAACACGAGAACCTGACACCGACGTCAGGATCCAGGATAGCTGTTGTCCCCTTCCGACGGCTTTTCCCAGGAGAACCTCATGCAGATCGCAGGCTCAACCGCGCTGGTCACCGGTGCCGGACGCGGACTCGGCACCTACTTCGTCCGCGCCCTGCTGGAGCGCGGCGCGGCGAAGGTCTACGCCACCGCTCGCCGCCCCGTCGACCTCGACGGTGCCGTGCCCTTGCGGCTGGACGTCACCGACCCCGGCTCGGTCGCCGCCGCCGCGGCCGCCGCCCCGGACGTCGACCTGCTGATCAACAACGCCGGAATCGCCAGCTTCACCGACCTGGTGACCGGCGACCTGGCCGAGATTCGCCGGGAAATGGAGACGAATTTCTTCGGCCCGCTGCAAGTAATCCGCGCATTCGCGCCAGGACTGAAAGATGGCGCGGTTTTGAACGTGCTGTCCGCGCTTTCCTGGGTGGCTTACCAGGGCTCGGCGGGATACGCGGCGTCGAAAGCGGCGGCGTGGAGCCTGACCAACTCGGTGCGGCTGGAACTGCTGGCTCAGCGCACGCTGGTCAGCGGCCTGGTCCTGGCCAGCACCGACACCGACATGATGGCGGGCTTCGACATCCCGAAGAACGATCCGGCCGAAGTCGTCCGGCTCGCGCTGGACGGCCTGGAAGCGGGGGAAATCGAGATCATCGCGGACGCCGACAGCGCGACCGCGAAAGCCGGGCTGTCCGCGCATCCGACGGTTTTGTACCCCGCCCTGCTGGGCGAATGAGGTCCTGAGGGCAGGGATTCTGCGCGAAAGGCTCGATCAATTCCCAGAGCCGGTGTTGCCGCCATTCCCGTTGCCGAACCCGGGGCCGTCGTTCTGGTTGCCGTTGTTCTGGTTGCCGCCGTTCTGGCCGTTCGGGACGCGGTGGCGCTGGCCGGGACCGCCGTCGGTGAAGCGGTGGCCGCCTTGGTGCTGGCTCATGCCGGGGTGGTGTGTCGCGGCCATGACGCCGCCGACGATTCCGCCGCCCACGGCCAGTCCCAGGACTCCCACCGCGACCAGTTGCGTCGCCCGGTGGGCCACGAACCGGCGGAAGCCGCTCTGCTTCGGCGGCGGCAGCGGCATGCCCCACGGGCCGGGCTGGGCGAATGCGCCGGGCTGAGGCGGCTGCTGAGCGGCCTGCTGACCCGCTTGAGCCGCCTGCTCGGCGGACGACGCGGGTTGGCCCGCCTGTTCGGCGGACGGACCGGGCTGGCCTGTCTGCTCGGCGGACGGCCCGGGCTGGTGCAGCTGGCTGGTCTGCTCGGCGGGCGGCACCGGCTGGCCCGGCTGCGTGGCTTCCTCAGCAGACCCCGGCTGACCAGCCGAAGCCGTGGAAGCCCCGCCCAGGTCCCCGGTCCGGCCGAACTGCTCGGTCGGCTGCTGCCCCGCGGGCCCGCCGGTCTCGCCAGCGCCCGAAGGCTCACTGGGCGAGGGGTTCTCGTTGTCGTTCATCGTCGGTCCTCCGGGCTGAGCGGGTGGGAGGCGGGGTGTCCCGGCTCCCACCCCTGAGGGTGACCGTCGATGCTGTGGAGAAGCTGAACCTCAGCTGTCTAAATCCGCGCGCCGTTCACAGGTAGAACGACAGGAACAGGGTCACGACCCAGGTCGCGCCGAGCACCTGCAGCACGCGGTCCTTCAGGGCGATCTCGTCCGGCGCGCCTGCCGTACCGCCGTCCACGTCGACCGCGTAGCGGAGCACCGCGATCACGAACGGGATCATCGACACCACGGCCCACACCGAGTTGTGCTCGGCCTGGCGGATCTCGAACGCCCACATGCAGTACGACATGATCAGGATCGCCGCGGACGTCGCCCACACGAAGCGCAGGTAGCTCGCCGAGTACTTCTTCAGCGACGAGCGGATCTTCGCCCCGGTGCGCTCGAACAGCATGATTTCCGCGTACCGCTTGCCCGCCACCATGAACAGCGAGCCGAACGCCGTGACGAGCAGGAACCACTGCGACATCGCGATGCCGCCCGCGACACCGCCCGCGACCGAGCGCATCAGGAAGCCCGAGCCGACGATCGCCAGGTCCACCACCGGCTGGTGCTTCAGCCCGAAGCAGTAGCCGAGCTGGACGGCTTCGTAGACCGCCAGCACGAGCGCCAGCCGCCAGTCCGCGGCGAACGACACGGCGAGACCGGCCAGGAAGAACACCACGGCGGACGCGTACGCCACCGGGACCGGCACGATGCCCGCCGCGATCGGGCGGTTGCGCTTGGTCGGGTGAGCCCGGTCGGACTCGACGTCGACGGCGTCGTTGATCAGGTAGACCGACGAGGCGGTGAGCGAGAACGCCACGAACGCGATCAGCGCGTCGATGACCAGCTCGGTCCGGTTCGTCGCCTTGGAGAACGCGAAGAACGGTGCCGCGAAGACGAGGACGTTCTTCACCCACTGCTTCGGCCGGGCGGTTTTGATCACTCCGAGCACGAGACCGAGCGGGCTCGGGCTGGCCGGGCTCGGGGTGGCCGGAGCCGGGACTTCGGCCTTTTCGGCCTGCTCGGTCTCCTCGACCTTCTCGGCCACGTCGGTCTTTTCGGCAGCCGGCTCGATCGCTTCCGCGGATTCGGCCGTACCGGACGCGTTTTCGGTTCGCTCGTCGGTCGTTTCGCTCATCGCTTCTTGGTCAGCTTCCGTCGGATCAGACCGCCGACGACGCCTCCCAGGGCGGCTCCGGCAAGAACGTCTGTCGGATAGTGAACGCCGAGCAGCAGCCTCGAGGCGAGCATCGGCGGTACCAGGGCGGGGACCAGGTTACGCCCGGTCAATCCGGAGTAGAGCACCGCCGCCGCTGTCGTCGACGTCGCGTGCGACGACGGGAAGCTCAGCTTGCTCGGCGTGCCGACCAGAACCTCCACGCTGGGATGGTCCGGACGGCGCCGCCGCACGACGCGCTTCACGGCGATCGACGCGGCGTGCGCGCCCACCACTCCGGCCGACGCGACCAGCCAGTCCTTGCGCCGGTCACGGTCCACCGCCGCTCCGAGCAAGCCCAGCGCGAACCATCCCGCGCTGTGCTCCCCGAACAGCGACATTCCCCGCGCGACCTGCACCGTGCCGGGCTTCTTCAGCACCTTTTGGGTGCGGGAGAGCACAGCTACTTCACCGCGCGGGGTGTCTTTCTCAAGCATCGATCGACCCGTCGATCGGCGCACCGTCGGTCAGGTGCGGGGCGATCTTGTTGTCGAACGCCGACAGCGCCGACCCGATCGCCATGTGCATGTCGAGGTACTTGTACGTGCCCAGCCGTCCGCCGAACAGCACGTTCTTCTCGCGCGCCTCGGTCTTCGCCAGCTCGCGGTAGCTTTCCAGCTTCTCGCGGTTCTCGGCGGTGTTGATCGGGTAGTACGGCTCGTCGTCTTCCTTCGCGAAACGCGAGTACTCGCGGAAGATGACCGTCTTGTCCTTCGGGTAGTCCCGCTCCGGGTGGAAGTGGCGGAACTCGATGATGCGGGTGTAGTCCACGTCGGCGTCGTTGTAGTTGACGACCGAGGTGCCCTGGTAGTCGCCGGTCTGCGCGACCTCGGACTCGAAGTCGACGGTGCGCCAGGTGAACCGGCCCGCCGAGTAGTCGAAGTAGCGGTCCAGCGGACCGGTGTAGACGGTCGGGGTGCCGGCCGGGATGTGCTCGCGCACGTCGAAGTAGTCGACGTTCAGCCGGATCTCGATGTTCTCGTGCTCGGCCATCTTCTCGAGCCACGCGGTGTAGCCGTTGACCGGCAGACCCTCGTACGTGTCGTTGAAGTACCGGTTGTCGAAGGTGTAGCGGACCGGCAGGCGGGTGATGATGTTCGCGCCGAGGTTCTTCGGGTCGTTTTCCCACTGCTTCGCGGTGTAGTCCCGGATGAACGCCTCGTAGAGGGGACGGCCGATCAGCGAGATCGCCTTCTCCTCGAGGTTCTGCGCGTCCTCGGTCCGGAACTCGGCGGCCTGCTTCGCGATGAGCTCGCGCGCCTCGTCCGGCGTGTGCGACTTGCCGAAGAATTGGTTGATCATGCCGAGGTTCATCGGCAGCGGGTAGACCTGCCCGTCGTGCTTGCCGAAGACCCGGTGCTGGTAGCCGGTGAACTCGGTGAAGCGGTTGACGTAGTCCCACACCCGCTTGTTGGACGTGTGGAAGAGGTGCGCGCCGTAGCGGTGCACCTCGATGCCCGTTTCGGGCTCGACCTCGGAGTAGGCGTTGCCCCCGAGGTGGTGGCGGCGCTCGAGGACCAGGACCTTCTTGCCCAGCTCGGCCGCGGCCCGTTCGGCGATGGTCAGGCCGAAGAAACCGGACCCGACGACGACGAGGTCGTAACCGCGAAAGTCGTCTTCAGTAATCTTGGCGGAGTTCGTGTGCTCGCTCACGGGCGCTCAGGGTACGCAGTCGTGCGACCGCCTCCCGAACCGACCTCGGCATCCCGCCGGGTTTTACCCGCACTACACAAGTGAGAAGCATGCCTGCACCAGACACCTTCTGGACTTATTTCGGCGCGGTCGCCACTTACCTGGCCGTGCTGATGGTCCCGGGCGGCATCATCGGGAGGGCCGCGGGAGTGCGCGGCTGGGCCCTGGCCGGACTAGCGCCGCTGCTCAGCTACGCCGTCACCGGCTTGGGCGGGCCGTGGCTGGCGGCCGTCGGCCTCCGCTACAACGTCCTCACCGCCGCGGCCTGCACGCTGCTGCTGGCGGGGATCGCGTGGGGGATCCGCAGACTGTGCCTCGTGCGCGGCTGGATCAAGCCCGGCGCGGAGGAGCCCCCGGTCGTCTGGAGCACTCGCGCGCACTGGTCGGTCGCCGCGTGCGTCGTGGTGGCCACCGCGCTGTCGATCGCCGTGGTGCTGTCCGCGCGCGGCGGGACGACGGCGGTCTTCCAGCGCTGGGACACCGTCTATCACGCGAACGGCATCCGCTACATCGCCGACACCGGCGACGGCTCGCTCATCGGCATGAGCAAGATCAACTGGTACCCGGACGGCTCGTTCTACCCGAACGGCTATCACCTGGTCGCCGCGCTGGTCTATCAGATCTCCGGCACGAGCATCCCGGTCACGCTGAACGCCGTGACCATGCCGGTCGCGGGCATCTTCGCGCTGTCGATGGTCGCTCTGGTCCGCCAGATGGGCGGCCGTGCGGTCTTCGCGGGCTGCGCGGCTCTCATCGCTGCCGCGGCCACCACGGGCGCGTATGAGTCGGTGTCGAGCGGACTGCTGCCGTACGCGCTGGGCGTGGTTCTGACACCGCTCATGGTGGTCTCGCTGCAACGCTTCCTCGTACGCCCGGGCGTCGACACCGGTCTAGTGCTCGCGCTCACCGTGGACGGCCTGCTTGTCGCGCATTCGAGCGCACTATTCGGCGGCACGCTCTTCGCGGCGCCACTGGTGCTGCAACGCTGGTATCGGTCGCTTCGCGGGCTTCAGGTGGACGGTGTGCCCGAGGGACGCAACGGGCTGCGCGTGATCGGCGGCGACATCGTGCGCACAGTGCCGGTCATGGTGATCGGGCTCGCGCTCGCCGCGCTGCAGATCCTGGGCGCGATCGGCTTCACCAACGGCGCGTACCCGTACCAGCCGTGGAATTCGGACCTGCCGGTCATGTCGGCGCTGAACATGCTCGCCACGTTCCAGCAGGTGCTGCACAAACCGCAGCTCTGGCTCACCGTGCTGCTGGTGGTCGGCGTGCTGAGCTTCCGCTCGCTCGGCAGGCTGCGCTGGCTGATGGTGTCCGCGATCGGGCTGTCCGGGCTGTTCGTGCTGGTCACGTCCTACGGCGCGTCGCCGCTGGTGATCTCGCTGTCGCGGCCGTGGTGGAACGACCGGTTCCGGCTGATGGCGCTGGCCGCGATCCCGCTGTGCCTGCTCGCCGGGCACGGCATGGCGGAGCTGCAGCGCTGGATCGCGCAGCTGATCCGCTCGGTCAGCTGGGCGAAGGCGCGACCGAAGGTGGTGTCCCGGCTCGGGGTCGCCGCGGCGGCGGTCGTCGTGGCCCTGACCGCGGTGTTCACCGGCGGTTTCTACCGGACCGCGAACGCCACCGCGGTGTCGTTCCTGTACTACAACGGGCCGGAGGGCGAGGTCACGCCGCCGGTCAGCCCGGACGAGATCGCGGCCATGGACTTCCTCGGCCGGATGGGCATCCCGCCGGAGGAGAAGGTGCTGAACGACCGGCTGGACGGCACGGCGTGGATGTACGCGCTGACCGGCGTGCATCCGGTGGCGGGCCACTACGACGGCGGCGGCCCGATCTCGCCGGACGCGGCGTACCTGGCGCTGCACTTCCGCGATTACGACCTCGACCTGCGCGTTCGCGAGGCGGTGCAGCGGCTGAAGGTGCACCACGTGCTGGTCGGCAGCGGCTCGATCGCCAAGGACGCGCCGCTGTCGGCCGGGCTGCGCGACCTCAGGGGCCGCGATTTCCTGCGCCTCGTGTACGACAACCCCGGCGCGCAGATCTACACGATCATCAAGTGAAAC
Source organism: Amycolatopsis halotolerans (assembly GCF_042647905.1). Taxonomy (NCBI): domain Bacteria; kingdom Bacillati; phylum Actinomycetota; class Actinomycetes; order Pseudonocardiales; family Pseudonocardiaceae; genus Amycolatopsis; species Amycolatopsis halotolerans. The sequence continues at coordinate 137,764 of NZ_JBHRWI010000027.1, read as the reverse complement.
TCGTGACCGCGGCCTCCCCGCCGCGGTCACGAGGCATTACTCGGCCTTGAGGCCCGGAAGCACCTCTTCGACGACCTTTTCCAGCACCGACTCGTGGCCCTCATACGGCCCGCTCGAACGCGGCCAGTGCACGATGACGTCGGTGAAGCCCAGCCCACGGGCCCGTTCGGTGGCCTCGCGGAACGCCGCGACGCTGCTGAGCGAGAACACCGGCGCCGCGTCGAGGCTCAGGTACCGCTGGATGCCCGCCGGTTCGCGACCGGCCGCTTCGAGCCGCTGGTCGAACGTGCGGACCAGCTCCTCGATACCGGTCCACCATTCGTCGAGGGTGGATCCGCCGCGACCGGTGGTGACCCAGCCCGCCCCGAACCGCGCGGCCAGCGTCATCGTGCGCGGGCCGTTCGCCGCGACCAGGAACGGCAGCCGCGGGCGCTGCACCGTGCCGGGCAGATTCCGCGCGCCGCGCGCGGAGTAGTACTCGCCGGAGAAGTCGAAGTTGTCGGTCATCAGCAGCCCGTCGAGGGCTTCCACGAACTCGGTGAAACGGTCGACCCGCTGCCGCGCGGTCAGCTCCGGCGCGGCGAGCACCTGCGCGTCGTAGCGCGAACTGTCCACGCCCGCGCCGACGCCCAGCACGAAGCGCCCGTCGGACACGTCGTCCAGGGTGATCAGCTCGCGCGCGAACGGCACGGGATGCCGCGCGACCGGCGAGGCGACGAAGGTGCCCAGCCGGATCGTGGAGGTGACCATGGCCGCCGCGGTGAGGGTGGGCACGGCGGAGAACCACGGTCCGTCGACCAGCGATCGCCAGCCCAGATGGTCGTAGGTCCACGCGTGGTCGAAGCCGTACTCCTCGGCCGCGCGCCATTTCGGCTCGGCCGCCCACCAGCGGTCTTCAGGAAGAATTACGATGCCTGCTCGCACGAGGCCGACCGTAACGTCCAGCACTGACATTCGCTCGAACGGGCGGCGACCGGGAGAATGGGACGCGTGGAGAAACCCCGGTTGATCGCGTCCGATGTCGACGGCACCCTGCTCGGCCCCAGTGAAAAAGTGACGCCGCGCACGGTGGCGGTCGTCCAGCGGGTCCTGGCCGACGACGTGCCGTTCGTGCTGTCCACCGGCCGCCCGCCGCGCTGGATCGCGCCGATCGCACAGCCGCTCGGGCTGACCGGGTACGCGGTGTGCGCCAACGGAGCCGTGCTGCTCGACATCGGAGCCGATTCGGTGGTCGCGGTGCACGGCGAACTCGAGCCGCTCCTGCTGCACGACCTGGCCTCCGCGCTCGACAAGGCGCTGCCCGGCTGCCGGCTGGCCGCGGAACGGATCGGCACCGGATCGGTGGACCACGAACTGCGCAATTTCGTGATCGAGCCGGAGTACCACAACCCGTGGGGCGACGAGGAGAGCCGGATCGCGCCGCGCGCCGAGGTGCTCGGGAAAACCGCGATCAAGCTGCTGGTCAGCCGTCGGGGGATGGCGTCGGGAGAGATGGCCGAGGCGGTGAACGCGGTGCTCGACGGCGCGGTGGACGTCACGTACTCGTCCACCGGCGGGCTGATCGAACTGTCCGCGCACGGCGTGACCAAGGCGACCGGGCTCGCGGACATCGCCGAACGCTTCGACGTGCCCCAGTCGTCGGTGATCGCCTTCGGCGACATGCCCAACGACGTCGAGATGCTGCAGTGGGCCGGCCACGGCGTCGCGATGGCCAACGGACACCCGAAGGTGCTGGCCGTGGCGGACGAGGTGACCGGACCGGCCGCGGAGGACGGGGTGGCGCAGGTGCTGGAGCGCTGGTTCTAAACGCCCCCACGCGAGTTCAGGAGCGCGCGGAGGTTCTCGCCCCCGGTCAACGGTCCCGCCGCACACCCCACTGCTGAGAACACCCCAATGTGGCATTGGGTGCATCCCACGCACCCAATGTGGCGTTCGGTGCGTTCAGCGCACCCAATGTGGCGTTCGGTGCGTTCAGCGCACCCAATGTGGCGTTCGGTGCGTTCAGCGCACCCAAAGTGGCATTGGGGCGCGAGCAACGCTCAGGAGCGACGGTCGAGCGCCGCGGCCTCCTCCGGCGTCGGCGCGCTGCCGCCGAGATGCGCGGGCATCCACCAGCGTTCGGCGTCGCTTTCCGGGGCCTCCGGGTACTCCGCCTGCGCCTTCTCCAGCAGCTCCGACATCCGGGCGCGCAGGTCCGCCGTCAGCGCCTCGCACGAGTCGTCCGGGCCGGGGCTCATCGGCTCGCCGATCACCACCGAAATCGGCACGTGCCGGTGGGTGAGGTCCTTCGGACGGCCCTTCGTCCACAACCGCTGCGTGCCCCACAGCGCCATCGGGATCACCGGAACCCCCGCCTCGGCGGCCATCCGGACCGCGCCGGTCTTGATGTCCTTCACGGTGAACGACCGGCTGATCGTGGCCTCCGGGAAGACGCCGACGACCTCGCCCGCGCGCAGCCGCGCCACCGCCTCGTCGTAGGACGCCTGCCCGGCGGCGCGGTCCACCGGGATGTGGTGCATGCCGCGCATCAGCGGACCGGCGACCGGGTTGCTGAAGATCTCCTGCTTGGCCATGAACCGCACCAGCCGCTTGGCCGGACGGGCGCCGAGGCCGCAGTAGATGAAGTCCAGGTAGCTGACGTGCGTGCAGGCGAGCACCGCACCGCCGCGGGCGGGCACGTGCTCGGCGCCGGTCACCCGGAGGCGGTTGTCGAGCAGCCGGAACATCAGCCGCGCGGCAACCAGGACGGGCGGGTACACGAAGTCAGCCATGCGCCAAGGCTACGGGACCGTAGGTTTCCCGCCGGTAGGTCGCGCGGGTCGGCTCCGCCACACTTCAGGGGCAGGACACGTAGTGGAAGTCCGGGGCGCGGTCGAGCTCGTCGACGAGCCGGCTCGCGTCGTCGGCGCGCGGGTAGACCGAGATCCAGAACGGCGTCCCGGTACGCCGGAAGGTGGCGACGCGGTACCAGGCGGGCAGGTCGTCGGCACAATCCTGGCGGCTGGCATAGCCCGAACGGCCGGGCACGGCGAGCGTCGAGCGTTCCGCGTCGAGCCCGACCACCAGCACCTGCGAACCGGCGCGGCTCGCGAGCAGCCCCGGCGATCCGGCGCTCACGACGGACCCCGGCGGCAGGTAGCGAGCGAGCCAGTCGCCGACCTCGGCCAACTGCGCGCCCTGCGTGCTCCAGGCCTGCACACGCTCCAGCACTTCGGGGCTGAGCACGGAGACCGACACCGCGACCCCGGTAAGCGCCGCGGTGACCGCCGGGACCGCTCGGGAAACCGCCCGCGGCCTCGGCACCGGGGCGAGGACGCCGCATCCGGCCACCGCGACGACCGCCAGCAACGGCGGTACCGGCACGAGCAGCCGCCACGAGAGTCCCGGATCCTCCTCGAAGAGCACCACGAACGCGGTGTGCCCGACAGCGAGCGCCAGCAGCAGCCACAACGCGGGCCGGGCTTCCGCCGCGCGTCCCCGGTTCGCCACCAAGCCCGCCACGACCACGGCCGGGACGAGAAACCCCAAGTGCGCCAAGGCGAAGCCGCCCAGGTACGACCAGTCCGGTCCCGGCGGCAGACTCGCGTCGGGCACGAACCGGTCGTAATAGGTGATCCGCCAAGCCGTCCACGGAGCCAAGAAAACCAGCGCGCCCAGCACAAACCCGACCGGCGCCCACCAGGTGTGCCGCCCGCGCGCCGCCGCGAAAACGAGCCATCCCGCGCCGACGACAGCGAGCACGAGCCCTTCCGGCCGCGTCATCACCGCGCTGGCCACCAGCACCCCGGCGACCAACGGCCGGCCCGCCACCAACGCGTACGAGACACAAAGCACCAGCAACGCGAACATCGGCAGCTCAGTGCCCGAAAGCCCGTACACCGCGAGCCCGTTCGCCCCGGCGGTCAGCAACGCCGCCGCGACCCCGACCGCTCGCCGGGGCTCGACCCCGTCCGGCAACGCGAGCGCGGCAATGCGATTGGCGAGGAAATACGCCAGCACCACGCACGCCAACGCGGCCGCGCCGCTCAATACGACGGCCGCGGACGGCACTTCCGCACCGAATGCCCCACGCGGCAATGCGATCACGACGAGCCAGAGGAAATTCGCGTACGTTTCGCTGCGATCGCCAGTGTTGAAAACGGGCCCAACGCCGTCAGCGATGTTCTGCGCGTACCGGAAACTGACGTACGCGTCCTCGGTGGCGGTGGCGAACAACAGCTGATGCGACAACGAAAACGCGAGAACGAGAAGAAGAACCCCGACGCGCCACCGCCGGTCGTGTCCTATCCGCCGCCAAGCGGCGACGACCAGCGCGGCCAGCGCCAGCCATCCCCCCACGACCGCGTAAACCACGCGCCCCCAACCTCCCGCGCCCCTCACCCGTCCGGCCGACCCCTGGCGGACCGCTCCTCACCAGTTCCAGTCAAGCGCGCGGCCGCGCTCCGCCGACATCAGCCGTTCGGGTGTATATGGGTGACCGCTAGTCTGGGGCTTGATTCCAATCCGCCACGGCGGGGGCCGGCGGATGTCCCGTGACCTGAGGAAGACTGTGCCGAGCGAACCCACCCTGCTGTCCGTGGCAGTCAGCATCATCTGCTGTCTGCTCGTGCTCGGAATCCCCGGGCTCATCACCGGTCTCGCCGCCGGTCTGCGCGGCTGGCTGCTCGCCGGTCTGACGCCGCTGCTGAGCTACGCCATCGCCGGCCTCGCGGGTCCGTGGACGGCGGCGATCGGGCTGCCTTTCAACACCTGGACCTTGGCACTGACCACGGTGATCTTCGCGGCTGTCGCGTTCGGACTCCGGCGCCTCACCGTGCGCCGGTGGCCGCACGAGCCGGAACCGCGGTCCTGGGAGCCGCGGGCGAACTGGGCGGTCGGCGCGTGTGTCGTCCTCGCCACCGCGATCGGGTTCTACACCGCGGTTCATGGCATGGGTCACCTCGGCGCGATCGCGCAGGGCGGCGACGCGCCGTACGCCGCCAACGGCATCCGCTACATCGCCGAAAGCGGCGACGGCAGCCTCTTCGGCATGAGCAAGCTGAACTGGTACGGCGACGGTTCACCGCCCTTCTACCCCAACGCCTACCACCTGCTCGCCTCCGTGCAGTACACGCTCAGCGGCGGTTCGATCCCGCTGACCCTCGACGTGAACACCGCGCTGCTGCCGGGCTTGCTGGCGCTTTCGCTCGCGGTGATGGTGCGGGCGTTCCGCGGTCGCGCCGTGCTGGCCGGGGCTGTCGCGCTCGCGTCGGCCGCGCCGGTGATGGGCCTGTACGAGTCGATGAACCGCGGCCCGCTGTTCCCGTTCCTGGTGGGCATCGCGCTCACCCCGCTGGCCGCCGTGGTGCTGCGCCGCTACCTCGACCGGGTCGCGCTGGACACCGGCTTCGTGCTGATGCTCGGGGCGATCGGCCTGCTGTGCGTCCACTCGTCCGCGTTGTTCGGGGCGATCCTGTTCGCCGGGCCGCTGCTGGTGCAGCGCTGGATCGAGCGATGGCGTTCGATCGGCAAGGACCTGCTGGCGCTGCTGCCGATCGCGGCGGTGTCGGTTCTCGTGGCGTCGATGCAGCTGTTCGGCGCTTTGGGACAGGCGAGCAGCTGGGGCTATCTCGGCTGGCCGAGCGAGTGGCGCGCGACGACCGCGCTCGGCGCGCTGCTCGGATTCCAGCACTTCGAACCGCATCCGCAAATCTGGCTTTCGGCGGCGCTGCTCGTCGGTTTCATTTTCTTCTCGAGGCTGGGCGGCCTGCGCTGGATCGGGCTGACCGCGCTGATCACCGGCCTGCTCTACATGGCGGTGGCGTCCTCGGACTCGCCGCTGGTCATGGCGCTGTCGCGGCCGTGGTGGGACGACCCGTACCGGTTCATCACGATGGCGATCGTGCCGCTGTCGTTCATCGCGGGCCACGGCGTCGCCGCGCTGCACGAGTGGTTGAAGGAACGGTTGCCCTCGCGCGTTCCACCGGCCGCGCTCGCCGCGGTGGTGCTGCTCGCCTTTGTCGGGGTCACGAAGGGCCTGTACACCCGGACCAACAGCGAAGTGGTCGCTGGCGGCTATCACAGCCCCGACCCGCGCAACCAGAACATCACGCCCGGCGAGGAACGCTCGATGGTGGAGCTGGGCAAGCTGGCGAAGCCCGGCCAGTGGGCGATGAACGACCGGTACGACGGCACCCCGTGGACCTACGCGCTCAGCGGTGTCCGCACCGTCGCCGCCCACGACGACGGCTCCAACCCGCCGTCGGACGCGGTATTGCTCGCCGCGCACTTCCGCGACTACGAAACGAACCCGGCGGTTCGCGCCGCGGCGGAGCGGCTCAACGTCCACTGGGTGATCCTGGGCCGCCCGGCCGCGCCGCCGAAGCCCGCGTACGCGAATGAAGGCCTGATCGGACTGGACGGGCTGCCGTTCCTGAAAGAGGTCTACCGCAATGCGGACGCGGTGATTTACCAGCTGAATCGCTGAGCGTATTCGATTCCAGCGGCAGGATTTTCCGAAATCCTGCCGCTGGTTTTTTTATGGTGCCGTTTCCCGCTGACCGGCACAGTGTTCCGCGTCACGGTTCTTCCGGGTAATGCCTGCGCACGCCCATCGATAGTCAGTCCGGTCAATCGAAAAAGATTGGCTCGCGCGGACGACTTCGAGGGGGAAGCCAGCATCGACACAGTAGCCGAAATTGCGCCATTCAGTCTATGGACAACGCATCCGCAGTCAATTACCGCACGGTGAAGGAAGAAACGTCTGTGCCTCGAAGAACCAGCAGAATTCTGGCCCTTTCCGCCACCCTGGTCACCGGCAGCGTGCTCACCTCGCTCCCGGCACACGCGGTCTCCGGCGGAACCACCGTGCCCACGGGCACGTCCGGCTATCTCGCCCGCGTTTCCACTCCCACCAAGGCATGCTCGGCCGCGCTGATCGACCCGTCCTGGGTCATCACCTCGAAAGGCTGTCTGACCGCCGACGCCAACGGCGCTCCCACGGAAAACGCGACCATCAGCGTCGGCGCGGTCGACGTCAGCACCGGAGCCGGGACGAACGCCAAGGTCGTCCGCGTGGTCAGCCGCAGCGACCGCGACGTCGCGCTGGCGAAACTCGACAAGCCCGCCACCGGAATCACGCCGGTCGCGTTGGCCACCACCGCCCCGAAGAACGGCGACACCCTGCAGTTGGCCGGATTCGGCCGCACCGCAACAGAATGGGTCCCCGCCCGACCGTCCATCGCGTCGTTCTCGGTCTCGTCGGTGAACGCCACCGAGGTGTCGGCGACGTCCGCCAGCGGCTCAGACACCTGCCTTGGCGATTCAGGCGGACCGGCGCTGCGCACGGTGGGCGACAAGGTCGAGGTCGTGGCAGTCAACAGCCGGTCCTGGCAGCACGGTTGCCTCGCGGTCACCGAGACGCGCCAGGGCAGCACGGAAGCGCGGGTCGACGATCTCGCGGACTGGGTTCGGCAGAACACCGTCCCGACCCCGGTGAGCTGCCCGAACGGCGCGGTCATCTGGGACGACCTGTCCGACGGCAACCTGTATCGGCACATTCACAACGACCCGGCGAACGGCACCCCGAGCTGGACCGAGCCGACCAAGTCGAGCGGCAACGGCTGGTTCGGCCGTCCGATCGCGGGCAAGAACGGCGTCATCTGGGACATCCACCGTTCGAACGGCGCGGGCGACCCGTTCGGCAACGGCTCGCTGAAGATGTGGAAGTGGGACGGCACGAACCTGACCGGCGGCAAGCAGGTCGGCGACGGCTGGGCCCGCTACCTCACGCCGGAGTACCAGAACCGTGTCACCGTCGACCAGGCCGGCCGGATCTTCATGGTCGACGACCAGGGCCAGCTGCGCGTCTACATCTGGGATGACGCGGCCAACTGGTGGGTCAACGGAAGCGGCCAGGTCCTCGACACCGGCTGGACGAAGTACGACTCGATCACCGGAGCGGGCGACGGCGTGCTGTACGCCCGCACGCCGAACGGCGACCTGTACCGCTTCCAGTACGACTTCGCCGCGGCGAAGTGGACCCAGCGGGACAAGCTGGTCGGCACCGGATGGAACTGGTTCACCGGAATCTTCTCCCCCGGCGCGGACATCCTGTACGGCCGCGGCTCCTGGGGCCCGAGCCCTTGGGACGGCAAGAACAGCCCGATCCTGCGCTGGTACCGCTATTCCGCGAACACCGACAGCTGGCTGCCGGTGAACGCGAACGGCGTCAGCATCGCGACCGGCTGGAACACCGACCTGCACGCGACCGCGGCACCGGACTCGTGCCGGTTGGTCCCGTGAGCGACCACCGCCAGAGCCGATCCGGACCTCGGAGGACTCCGATGCACAGACAAACCACCAGACTCGCGACGCTGTCGTTCGCTCTGCTTACCGGCGGAACCCTCGCCGCCGTGCCCGCGAACGCAGTGTCCGGCGGCACCACCGTGCCCCTCGGCACGGCGAGCTACCTCGCCCGTGTCTCAACCCCCGCCAAGGCGTGCTCGGCCGCACTGATCGACCCGTCCTGGGTCATCACCTCGAAGGGTTGCCTGACCGCCGACGCCAACGGGACTCCGACGGAGAACGCGACGGTCAGCGTCGGCGCCGTCGACGTCAGCACCGGAGCCGGGACCACCGCCAAGATCGTCCGCGTGGTCAGCAGAACCGACCGCGACGTCGCGGTGGCAAAACTCGACAAGCCCGCCACCGGAATCACGCCGGTCCCGGTGAGCACCACCGCGCCGAAGAACGGAGAAACGCTCCAGCTGGCCGGTTTCGGCCGCACCGCAACCGAATGGGTCCCCGCGCGGCCGTCGACGGCGGCATTCGCCGTGTCGTCGGTGAACCCGACCGAAGCAGCGATGACCTCGGCCAACGGCGCGGACACCTGCCTCGGCGATTCGGGCGGACCGGCCCTGCGCACAGTGGGCGACAAGGTCGAGGTCGTGGCAGTCAACAGCCGGTCCTGGCAACACGGCTGCCTCGCGGTCACCGAAACCCGCCAGGGCAGCACGGAAGCCCGGGTCGACGACCTCGCCGACTGGATCCGGCAAAACACCGTCCCGACCCCGGTGAGCTGCCCGAATGGTGCCTCAATCTGGAGCGTGCGCACCGACGGCGGCCTGTATCACTACGTCCACAACACACCCGTCGACGGACGGGCGGGCTGGCAGGTGCCGTCCTCCGGGGTCGGCTCGGCCTGGTTCGGCCGCACCCTGGCCGGCACGAACAACACGGTCTGGGACATCCACCGCTCGAACGGGACGAGCGACCCGATCCCGAACGGAGCGCTCGCGCACTGGGTGTGGACGGCGAACGGCTGGTCCGACGGCTCCGTGATCGGAAGCGGATGGCAGCCGTACCTCGCCGCCGAAGGCAGCAACCGGGTCACCGTGGACACCACCGGCCGGATCATCGTCATCGATCCGCAGGGTCAGCTGCGCTTCTACCGCTGGGACAACACCGCTCGCAGCTGGGAAAACCCCAACGGGGAAACGATCGACACCGGCTGGGGCCGGTTCGACTCGATCACCGGCGCCGGTGACGGGGTGTTCTACGCCCGCACCCCCGCTGGTGCCCTGTACCGCTTCCAGTACGACTACGCCAGCCACACCTGGCTGCAACGCGACAAATCCGCGGGCACCGGCTGGCAAGGCTTCAGCGAGCTTTTCTCCCCCGGCGCCGACATCATCTACGGCCGAGGTTCCTACGGGCACAGCCCGTTCGACGGCAGTGTCGGCCCGGTTCTGCGGTGGTACCGGTACTCGCCCAACACCGACTCCTGGGGGCCCTCCGCCTCCGACGGCGGCGGCATCCCGGTCGGCACCGGCTGGAACACCGAGATCCACGTAACCGCGGCACCGGACTCGTGCCGGTTTGTCGCGTGAGCTGAATTTCTAGACATAAGAAAGGGGCCGTCCGAATCGGACGGCCCCTTTTCCTCAGCCTGAAAGTCAGGCCGCGTCAACAGCTTCCGTACGCCGAGCCGCCACCTTAGCCGCCAGCGCGGCAAATCCAGCCGTCAGCAAGTCGGCCACCGTGAACATCACTCGCGAAGCCACCGCGAACGCCGTTGCCTGGCCGACCGTCAAGCCGCTTGCCGTCAGCACCGCGACCTGGGCGACCTCGCGGACTCCGACCCCGCTGGGCAGGATGAACGCGAACGTGCCGACCGTCATCGCGACTGCCATCGCGCCGATGCACAGGATCAGGCCGTTGAAGCCGGGGGCGCCGACCGAGTTCGCCAGCAGCCACAGGTGCACGCCCTGGAACACCCAGGCGCCCATGGACGCGCCGAATGCCTTGAGCACCACGCCCCAGCCGAGCGGTTCGGCCAGCGGCGGGCGGCGCAGGATCTTCAGTACCAGCGACGTGCCCCAGGTCAGGATGCGCGGGTGCAGCAGCGCGAGACCGACCGGGATCAGCACGAACAGCCACATCGCGCGCGGGCTGTTGCTGAACAGCGCCGGGGCCGCGAGCAACGACACGACCAGCGCGGACACCACGCCGAGGCCGAGCTGGATCAGCGAGCCGGTGAAGATGCGGGCGCGGGCCAGGCCCGCTTTGCGGCCCAGCTCCATCTGCAGCAGGTACGCCCACACCGAACCGGGCACGTACTTGCCGAGCGAGCCGACCAGGCAGATCTGCGCGCCCCGGGCGTAGCCGACCGGCTTGTCGCCGAGGTGGTCGACCAGGATCTGCCAGCCCCACACGGACACGAGGATCGACACCATCAGCGCCACCAGGCTGAGCACCGACGACTGCCAGGCGACGTCGTCCAGCGTGCGCCAGAACTCGTCCCAGTTGGACGCCAGGCTCTTCGCCGCGAAGCCGATCACCAACAGGATGGCGACCCAGCGCACGACGTCGAGCACCCGCGCCTTGGTGGACTTGCGGGCTTTTCCGGTGGTCGGGGCGTCCTCAGTGGACGGGGCGTCGTCCCCCGGGCTCTGCGTACGAACGGTCGTCACTGCCTCTCAGCTCCTCAGGCCTGCACCGTGACCAGCCGGCTGAACTCGGACAGCAGATCGTAGCCGTCCCAGACCCCGGCGAACGTGAGGGCCGACCCGAAGGGCACGACCCGGTCCACCCCGCGTCCGGCGAGTGCCGTCACGAATCCGGTCAGTTCCTCGCGGGTGAACCCGAACTGGCTCACCGTCTGGTCTTTGCGCGCCACGATCGGCACCAATTCGTCCAGCGACGCCACCGAGGCGTTCGCGAACGTGCCCGCGCCCAGCCATTCGCGCGGCATCACCGCGGCGTCGGCCAGCTCGAGCGTCGCCAGCGCGTTGCCGTCGAAGCGGATCGACGACACCAGCCCGTCGACCGCCGCGCCGTACGCCGACACGCGCTTCTGCACGGCCATCGCCGGCTCGGTGACGTGTTGTTTCGCCACCAGCACCTGGGCGAGCAGCTCGCGGAACTCACTCCCGGCGGCCTGCGCGCCCGACGCGTCGCCGACCCAGAACACCGCGCGCGGCGACGAGCAGGCGGCCTGGTCGAACCAGTACGAGTCGTTGTAGAACCCCTCGGCGGCGGCCCGGCGCTGCTCCGGCGCGGCCTCCTGCCAACCGCGCACCGACGCGATCGCGAACGACGAGCGGTCCGGGAACGTGAGGTCGCGCGCGTGCGGGGCCAGCGGGTATTTCCGCAGCGCGGCCACGGAAGCGTCGCCGCCCCAGATCACCCGCAGGTCCGCGGCCAGCGACAACGCGCCGCTGACCTCGTCGCTGCGGTCGTAGGTGACCATGCGCTGGGTGGCCCGGATGGTGGCCGCGGTTTCCGGTGACACGTCTTTGAGCGCCGCGTTCAGCGCCTCCAGGACGGCCTCGGCGGCACCGGCCGAGCGCGAGGACACACGCACGACGTTGCTGTTGCCCGCCAACGCCGACAGCGCCCAGGAGTACACGAAAATGGTGTCCACATTGGCAGGCGGCACGTGGAAAACGAGCCCGCGCGGGAAGCGCAGCGAATCACCACTCGTTTCCAAAGTGGACAGTGATTTCGCGAGTTCTCCCTTGCGCAGGAAGAAACCCAGCGAGGCCAGCTCCGGGAAGCGGCGCGCCAGCGCGGGCGCGAGCAGCTTGCGCGCGAACTTGGTGACGAACTCGACCACCCGCGGATCGCCGACGGTCAGCCTGCCGCCGGAGGGTTCCTCGCGCAGTTCGTCCAGCAGCGCGTCGACCGAAACCGAGTCGCCCAGCGGAAAACGCTGTTCCAACGCACTCATGCGGCGGCTCCGGTGAACGTGTCCGAGCACCCGCGGGCCTCGGCCTTCGGCAGCCTGCCCAGCACGGAGAAGTGCTTGCCCGGCCAGTCGCCGTCGTCGATTCCGTTGTAGACGCCCAGGTCCTCGGTGAGCAGCACGTGTCCGGGGTACGACCGCGGCAGCGTGCTCACCACCTCGATGACGCCCGGCTTGCCGACCGGCTGCTCTTCCCACGTCTCCGGGTCGCGGATCACGACGTCGGCGAAATCGGGGCAGTACAAGGAGTTCCCGGACGGTCCTTCGAGGAACACGGTGCCGATCTGCTCGATCATCCCGTAGTAGTTGTGGATCCGGGTGAGGCCGGTGTCCTCGGCGAACCGGCGGCGGAACTCGCTGTTGTCGACCGCGCGGTCGATCAGCTTCTTCCATCCGCCGGAGTGGATGAGGATGCCGTTCGACAGGTCGAGCTTGTGCTCGCGGGCGACCTCGTACAGGTACTGCCACACCATGAAGGTGAAGCCGAAGATCAGGAACGGCCGATCCCCGTACTCGGCGAGGAACTTCCGCACGGCCTCGACGTCCGGCTTGTCGTTCTCGTCCAGCACGTAGGTGTGCTTGCGGCCGAAGTTCGCCATGCCGAGCACGCCCGCGCCGCGCGCGGAGAACGACCGGCGGTTCTTGATGATGCCGATGGTGTCGACCATCAGCATCGGCAGCCGCTCGCCGCCCAGCACCTCCTGCAGGGTGGCGCCGAGCTGCTTCGTCTGCGCCGCCGCCGCTTCCTTGTCCAGGTAGATCCGCGACGCACCCGCCCCGGTCGTTCCCGAGGACGTGAGGGTTTTGAAGACCTCGGCGTCCGGAATGGACTTCAGGTCGTGCGTCTTGAACATCCGCACCGGCAGCCACGGCAGGTCGGCGATCGAGCCGAACGACGCGTCCGGCGCGAACCCGAGCGAGGACAGGATGCGCTCGTACCCGGCGGAGTTCGCCCGGTGGTGCGCGGTCAGCTCCGCGAGCTCGGGAAGCAGCGCCGCCTCTCGCTCCGCCTGCGAGCGCGTGAACACACTCATACCCGTCCTTCCAGCGACCGGTAGTCGATCTTGCCGCTGGCCAGCAGCGGCACCGTGTCGATCGGACGCACGTCGAACCCGCTGGCGTGCAGGTGCAGCCGCTCCGCCAGCGCCCGGGACGCGTCCTTGCAGATCGCCTTCGCGCCGTCGCCCTCGGGCAGCTCGGCGAACAGCACGACCTTGTCGCCCGCGGCCACCGCGGCCACCACGTCGATGCCCACCGCGGCCGTGCGCACGGCCTGCTCCAGGTCGTCCAGGCTGACCCGGTTGCCGAAGACCTTGCCGATCCGCTTGAGCCTGCCGGTGATGTACAGATACCCCTCGTCGTCGAGATACCCGAGATCCCCGGTGGCCAGCGTTCCGCCGTATTCGTCGCCCGCGCTCAGCCCGGCTTCGTCCTCGGCATAACCCATCATCACGTTGGGTCCACGGTAAAGGACCTCACCGACAATTTTGGGATGCGTGGTTTCCTCGCCGTCGTCCCGGCGGATGGCGAACGCGCCGCCGGGCAGCGCCGGACCGGCCGAGCCGATCTTGTCCGCGAGCCGTTCGGCGGGCACCGTGGTCATCCGCGGGGACGCCTCGGTCTGGCCGTACATGACGTACATCCGGCCGCCGACCGCGAGCATCTTGTCGTTGAATTCCGCGACCAGCTCGTCCCGCAGTTTCCCGCCCGCCTGGGTCAGAGTGCGCAGGGTCGGATACTTGGCCGGATCGAACTTCAGCCGACGCAGCATTTCGTAGTGATAGGGCACGCCGGACAGCGAAGTCACGCCGTGTTCCTTCACCGCGTCCCAGAATCCGCGCCCCAAAACGCCAGAAGGTTCGATAACCACAGTCGCGCCGCGCAAAAGGTGCGAATTCAGCACCGAAAGGCCGTAGCTGTAGTGCAGCGGCAGGCAGGTCGGCGCGACCTCGTCCGCGTCGATCTCCAGCACCTGTGCGATGGCCTCGGCGTTGGCCAGCAGCCCTTCGCGAGACAGCCGGACGAGCTTCGGATTGCCGGTGGATCCGCTGGTCGGCAGCAATACTGCCAGGTCAGGATGCGGCTCGACGCCGTCGGCGGAGTCGCGCACCCAGTCGGAGCCGCGGGTGGTGTACCCGGACGGAGCGTCACCGGAGGCCGCGAGCACGGCCGCCGGACGGAACCGCTCGACCAGCCCGGTCAGCACGTCGGCGTCCAACGCCGGGTCGATCAGCGCGATCGCCCGGCCGCCCTCGAACGCGCCCAGGTAGGTCAGCACGCTGTCGAGGTCGACCGACATCCGCGCGAAAACGACGCCCACCGGCAGCGCGGCCAGCGCGTCCGTCTTCCGGCGCAGTTCGGCCGACAGTTCCACGTCGTCCAGCGTGCGGCCCCCGGCCACGTCGACCAGCCGGGAACCCGCGCCCACCAGAGTCACAGCACCAAGCCTCCGTCGATCCCCAGAACCTGCCCGGTCACGAACGACGCCTCGTCGCTCGCCAGGAACCGGATCACCGCCGCGACCTCCGCGGCCTGGCCGAGGCGGCCGAGCGGGGTCTTGGCGACGTTCGAGGCGCGGGCGTCCTCGCTCAGGCTTTCGGTGAGGGCGGTTTCGATCACCCCGGGGGCGACCGCGTTGACCCGGATGCCGGAGCGGCCGAGTTCCTTCGCCGCCGAGCGCGCGATGTTCGCGACCGCCGCCTTCGAGGCCGCGTAGACCGTCTGGCCCGCGCTGCCGTATTCGCCGACCACCGAGGCCAGCACCACGATCGCGCCGGTCTTCTTGCGCATCATGGCTCGCGCGGCCGCCTGCACGGTGTGCAGCGTGCCCGCGACGTTCGTGGACAGCGTCCGGTCGACGTCGTCCGGGCGGATCATGCCGAGCAGGCCGCCCTCCATGATCCCGGCGTTGGCGACCGCGACGTCCAGCTTGCCGTGCTCCTTGGTCACTTCCTTGACCAGTGCGGCGACGGCCTTCGCGTCGGTGATGTCGAGCGCGCGGCCGCTGACGGAGGGCCCGACCGAAGCGGCGGCCTCCTTGGCGGCGGTCTCGTCGCGGCCGGTGAGCACCACGGTGGCCCCGGCCTCGGCGAGCGCCCGGACGGTGGCCAGGCCGATGCCCCTGGTACCACCGGTGACCAGGGCGACCTTGCCCTCGAACGTGCTCACGCCTTCTCCTGCAGCTCCTTGACCATGTCCACGGCCACCTTGAAGCTGCTCATGTCGATGACCTGGTCGGTGTCGAATTCGATCTCGAACTCGTCCTCGATCGCCGCGATGAGAGCCATGTGGCCGACCGAGTCCCACGCCTCGATGTCGCGGTACTTGAGGTTCTCGACGTCGACCCCGTCGTCGAGCTGGAGAGCGTCGATGAAGACTTCCTTCAGCTTGTCCTGCACAGCCATGTCTACCCGGCACTTCCTTCTCGAATGGGGCTGGTGACCACTATCGACGGTACCAACCGTGGGATTTCAGCCCGCGCGTGCGGGCAGCAGTTCACGCAGCGTCTCGACGTAGTGGTCCGCGCCCTCGGGACGGAACTTCAGCGAGTCGTTGCGCACGATCACGCTGAGCACGCCCGCGGCGTGCGCGGCCTCTACGTCGTGGAAGGTGTCGCCGACGAGCACCGCCTCCTCCGGGGCCGCGCCGAAGTGCCGCAGCACCGCAGTCACGCCCTCGGGATCCGGCTTGAGCCGGCGGACGTCCTCCCGCCCTATGACGTGCAGGCCCCTGGCGAGGTTGCCCAGCGCGTCCTCGACGCACAGCCGTGAGTTCCTCGTCACGACCGCGAGCTGGTAGCCGGAAGGCAGCTCCGCCAGCAGTTCGCGCGCGCCGTCAGTGAATTCGCCCTGCGCCACGGAGGCGCGTTCGAACCGCGTCACGACGTCGAGCCGGGCGGTGTCGCCTTCGTCGAGCCAGCGCTGGAACAGCTCGCCGAGCCTGTCCTCAGCGGACAGTCCCAGCTCGGCGCGCAGGCCCCCGAAGTCGACCGGCAGCCGGAACAGCGTGCCGTCGAAGTCGAAGGCCAGCACCTTCCGCCCGGTCAGATCCGCTTCGACGCCCATTCGCCTTCCTTGACCAAGCGATAGCCCATGTCGATCATGCGGACCCAGTACAGGTCGTCGGGCAGCGGGTTGTAGACCTCGGGCCGCTCGGGCAACTCGTTGCCGAGGCCGAGCTGGATGTACATGTCGGGCATGTTCAGCCCGGCGTGCGCGAAGAAGTTGCTTGTGGTGAAGAAGCGGCCGACGTTGATCTCGGTGACCATCGGCACCCCGGCGGCGTTCTCCTTCATGTCCACGCAGAACACGCCGTGCGGCTTGTCGGACACCGCGCGCACCGCGGACTCGCCGATCTTGTTCACGTCGTCGCGGTTGACCGTCTTGGCCACCGACGGCGACGAGCTCTGCCCGCTCGGGGTCAGGTTGCCGAAGATGTATTCGATGCGGGAGCGCGCCTGCGAGGTGATCAGCTCGCCCTCGTGCCACAGGCTCTGCCACGCGAACTCCTCGCCCGGCAGGTATTCGCTGGCCATGAAGTCGCCGTAGTCGAGGCCGCGGAAACCGCGCCAGTAGTCGATCCAGGCGTCGCCCTGGTAGAAGGAGTTGATCGGGAGGCTGCCCCGGGAGCCGGCGCCGCGGATGGCGCGCAGCCAGACCCGCGGGTTGATCTTCAGCAGCTCCTCGAGCCCGCCCTTGAGGTCGTCCGGCGAGTCGATCTTGATGGCTTCGGGCACCGAGACGCCGTTCGCCTTCATGTGCGCGTTGAACGCCATCTTGTCGTGGCACAACGCGATCGCGCGCGCGTCCGGCAGGAACGTCGGCGCGTTCAGCTTGTCGCGGTTCTCCGCGAGGTAGCCGACCTCGACGTCCGGCTGCGGGTGCACGAAATCGATGCGCTCGGCTTCGATGACGCGGTTGATCGCGTCGGCGTACCCGGGGTCGCTGACCGGCGGGACCAGGTATTTGGCCTCGACGTCGAGAAGTTCGAGGTGGAAGGGCTTCACGTCAGTGCCGACGACCTCGTAGTCGTTTCCGGCGACCGCGAGCGCGTCCCGGAAGTTGTAGGCGGCGGATCCGCCGGCGCCGGTGATGAGGATTCGTGCGCTGCTCATTCGCGTGTTCTCAGCCTTACCTGTTCAGTTCCCGCCGGAGCCGGGACGGTAGCCGGAAGCCCACTTGTGGTCGGCGAGTATCGTGACGCCCGCGTCTGTGCTGACTGCACCGAACTCGGGGCTCGTGCCATGCCGAGGCAAGACTGTACCGGACGCGCCGAAAGTGCCCGCCGAGAGCGAGAGACTGCAGATGATCCCCATTACCGTGGTCGACGTCCGTGCTGCGGAGGACCTGGTCGTCGAAGTGCTGCGATCCGGCGCTATCGCCCAGGGCCCGATGGTAAAGCGTTTCGAGGACGCGTTCGCACACGTCTCCGGAACGAAACACGCCATCGCCGTGAACAACGGGACGACCGCGCTGGTCGCGTCACTGCAGGCACTTGACCTGCAGCCCGGAGACGAGGTCGTGACCTCGCCGTTCACCTTCGTCGCGACGCTGAACGCGATCCTGGAAGCCGGCGCGACCGTGCGGTTCGCCGACATCCGCCGCGACGATTTCGCGATCGACCCGGACGCCGTCGCGGCCGCCGTCGGCCCGCGCACCAAGGTGCTCATGCCGGTGCACCTGTACGGGCAGACCGCCGACATGGGCAAGCTCGCGCCGCTGGCCGCGGAGCACGGGCTGCACGTGGTCGAGGATTCCGCGCAGGCGGTCGGCGCCTCGTTCGAGGGCCGCAAGGCCGGCTCGTACGGCATCGGCTGCTTCTCGCTGTACGCGACGAAGAACGTGACCACTGCCGAGGGCGGCGTGATCACCACGGACGACGACGCGCTCGCCGACAAGCTGCGCGTGATGCGCAACCAGGGCATGAAGGCCCGCTACCAGTACGAGATGGCCGGCCACAACTACCGGATGACCGACCTGCACGCCGCCGTCGGCATCCCGCAGCTGGAGAAGCTCGACCAGCTCACCGCGGCGCGGCAGGCCAACGCGAAGCGGCTGTCCGAGGGCCTCGCCGGCACGCCGGGCCTCGAGGTGCCGCAGGTGCTGCCCGGCCGCGAACACGTGTGGCACCAGTACACCGTGCTGGTCGGCCCGCACGCGATGCTCTCGCGCGAGGAGTTCGCCTCCGCGCTGACCGAACGCGGCATCGGCAACGGGATCTACTACCCGAAGATCGTCTTCGACTACGAGTGCTACCGCGGGCACCCGCTGATCCCGGACGCCCGGGTCGAGGACTTCCCGGTGGCCGGAGCCGTTGCCGCGCAAGCGCTTTCGCTGCCGGTACACCCGCATCTGACCGAGTCCGAAGTGGACCAGATCATCGAAACTGTTCGCGAGGTACTCGGCGCATGACCCATCGCATCGCACTCGTCGGCACCGGCAACATGGGCTCGCTGCACGCGCGCGTCCTGTCGCAGAACGACCGGGTGGACCTGGCCCGCGTGATCGACCCGCGCGAGGAAGCGGGCCGCGCGGTCGCCGACCGCTACGAAACCCAGTGGACGCCGGAAATCGGCTCACTGTCCGATGTGGACGCTGTGGTGCTCGCCTCGGCCACCGAGGTGCATTACGAGCTGGCACAGGAGATTCTCGGCCAGGGCAAGCCCATGCTGGTCGAGAAGCCGGTGTGCAACAGCCTCGAGTTCTCGCAGGAAATCGTTGCCCTGTCGGCGAAAAAGGACGTCCCGCTGATGTGCGGGCTCCTGGAGCGCTACAACCCGGCCGTGATGACCGCGCGGGCGCTGGTGAACGAACCGGTGCACCTGATGGCGCGCCGGCACGGCCCGTACGCGCCGCGGATCAAGACCGGCGTCGCGTGGGACCTGCTGGTGCACGACGTCGACCTGGCGATCCAGTTCTTCGGCGGGGCCACGCCGGGCCGGGTCACCTCCAGCGCGGGGTATTTCCACCCGCAGTCGGTCACCGGGGCCGAGGACACCATCGAGACGGTGCTGTCTTTCCCCACCGGCCTGGCCACGGTGTCGGCTTCGCGGCTGGCGCAGCGCAAGGTCCGGTCGCTGATGGTGTCCGAACTGGACCGGATGGTCGAGATCGACCTGCTGCGCCGCGACGTGACGATCTACCGGCACATCTCGCACGATTCGGTCACCGCGGACGGTCTCGGCTACCGGCAGCAGACCGTGATCGAGATCCCGGAGCTGGTCACCGCGCGCGAGCCGCTGGCGACGCAGCTGGACCGGTTCGTGGATCTGCTGGAGGGCAAGGTCGACGCGGACGTCGAGCGCGCGCTGATCCTGCCGTCGCACGAGGTTGTGGCGCAGGTTCTGGCTGAGGCCGCCTGATTATTTGGTGAGGCGTTTGCCGTCCGCGGAGTACGCGACCAGCGGAGTCGCCCTCTCGGCGGACGGCACGTCGTCCTGGTCGAACCAGAACACGACCACCCCGGGGTCCTCGCTCCAGCGCGCCGTGTGCGCCGGGATCGTGCGACCGTCCACTGTGGTCTCGATGCGGGCGGCCGGACCGCTGAAATAGCCGTACACCGGCACCCAGATGTCCGCGACAGTCGTGCCGCCTGACGTCGCGTGGAAGCCGAAAGAGCGGTCCTTGCCGTCGGATTCGTTGGCGAGGTAGAGCGGACGCAGGTTTCCGTCCGGCTCGTACAAGCTGGCCATCACGCCGAATTGGACAGCCGGCAGGTTGTCCGGGTCGTCGATTTGCGTCGCGTAGAAGACAAGTTCCGCGCCGTCGGTGTAGGTGCCGGTGGAGATCACTTCGCCGAGCGGCCTCGATTCAGCCGACGTCGGCGCCGGGACCGGTGTCGACGAAGCCACACTCGTCACCATCGGCGGCGGTGCCGCCGCCGCGTGCACCTGCTCCGGCGCACCGCCCGGCGAACGCAACCAAGCCGCACCGAACACCACGGCGACCACAGCCACCGCCGCGCCCGACGACGTCAGAAACCGTCGCCTACGCCGAATCCGGCCGCCGTCTTTGATAATCCGGTCGAGATCGGGCTCAGCAAAGGGTTCCGCGGGCGCTTCCTGAAGCGCGGCGCGCAACCGGTCGAGTTCGTCGGTCACGCGCTCACCTCCCCGACGAGCGCATCGCCGTCGACGCGCAACTTCGCCAGCGCGCGGGAATTGGTGCTCTTGACGGTGCCGACGGACACGCCCAATTCCTCGGCGACCTGATGCTCCGGCAAATCGAAGAAATGCCGGAGCACGACTACCGCGCGTTCACGGGCGGTAAGCCGGGCCAATGCGTCGGAAAGCCATTCCCGATCCGCGACGGCGTGCGAGATGTCGGGAACCTTCGGCGGCTCCGGCATCTCCTCAGTGGCGTATTCGCGGATCGGCCGGCGCCAGATGTCGATGACGTGATTGGCCAGCACGCGGCGGGCGTAGGCGTAGGGATTCTTCCGCCGGACTCGGGGCCAGGCCGCGTAGGTGCGAGTGAAGGCGGTCTGCGCGGCGTCCTCGGCCTGGTGCCGGTCGCCGGTGAGCAGGTAGGCCGCGTGCGTGAGCCGGGCAGAACAGGACCGCACGAAGTCGGCGAACTCGTCGTCCCCGCGCACCATCCCACCCCTGTTTCCCGGTCTCGGCGTCACTGTCCAGGTTACGGGGGCGGGAGACGTGCGTCGATGTAATGGCTGGTCAGTCTTGTCTCAATGGCGACGCATGGTGTTCGGGGAGGTGCTCGGGGTCAGCGTTGGGCTCGACTTCCAACTCGACGCTGGCGGAATACTCGCCGAAATTCTCGTAATCACCGTCGATCAACCGGTACGCGATCATGCTCACCGGCGGATCCAAGTCAACGATCCAGTAATGCTCAATACCCGCATCTGCATACTCGAACAGCTTCACACTCTGGTCGACGTGCTTCGTACACGACGACATCCGGGACGCGGATCGTCAGCGGGCTCTCGCACAGGAGCAGCTCCGCCTCGGCACCGGCGCTCATCTCGGGACAGAGCTGCTCGTCGAGCAGGAACGCCAACCGCGTCACTGACCGCAGGTGAAACCACATCGGACGCGGCGACGGGACAAGAACCCCGTCAACGACCTCGACCCGAGCCTCTGGGTTCTCCGGAAAATCCGCCCAATCAGCAAGCGCCAGCAAGGCGAGAGTCAGCGCTGCGCGCGCGGATCGATCAACGAGTTCAGATCGAACTTCACCGGAACCCCCGCGATCTCCAGCTCCACCGCGCCCGAATACTCGCCGAAATTCTCGTAATCACCGTCGATCAACCGGTACGCGATCATGCTCACCGGCGGGTCCACATCGACGATCCAGTAATCCCCGATACCCGCATCGGCGTACTCAAACAGCTTCGCGCCCTGGTCGACGTCCTTGGTGGCAGGCGAAAGCACCTCGACCACCAACGAAACGTCGCCAGCCCCGATCCGCGGGATGTTCGCTTCGATGAGGTCCGACGGCGCGACCACCACGTCCGGCACCCGGACCGTCGGCGGGACGTCGGCCAGTACCGTCTCGAATTCTCCGACCGCCACCAACTCCGGCGGCAGCTGCATCGTCAGCAGATACGGCAATCTGCTGATGATCAGCTGGTGGAGCGACATCGGACGCGGCGACACTGACAGGACCCCTTCGACGACCTCGACCCGCACCTCCGGGTGCGCCGGAAGGTCCGCCCAGTCGTCAAGGGTCAGGAGGTGGTGAGGCCATTCAAGGACACTCATGACTTCTCCTTCACCGAAAGTGACTGAGAGCAGTGTCCCATGTTACCCGGAGCATCCGCCAGCGCGTGACGCACCGTGTCCGAATCACTTCCCGCTGAAGTCGCCCGACGGGGAGCCCCAGCCGGAAGGGTCGTCCGACAGCGCGCGGCGGCGGGCGTTTTCCTCGCGGACCCGCTTGACCTCCGACTCGATGTATTCCTCGTCGTAGCGCTGGAAGACCCGCGCCGGGTTGCCCGCTACCAGCGAGCGCGCCGGGACGTCCTTGGCGACCACCGAGTTCGGCTGCACCGTCGCGAAGTCACCGATCGTGACGCCGGGCATGATCACCACGAGGCCGCCGATGAAACAGCCCTTGCCGATTTTCACCGGCTTGCGTTCGATCAGGTCGCTGCCGGAATGGTTTTCCAGCGCCATGTTCGCGAGCCAGCTCGAATGCGTGAACACCAGGGTATTCAGCCCGATGCTGGTGTGTTCGCCGATTTCCAGCCCGCCGCTCGCGTCGAGGACCGCGCCCTCGCCGACCCAGCAGTGTTCGCCCATCGCGAGGTTGTCCGGGCTGACGATCTTGGCCCGTTCCCGCACGCGGCACGACTCCGGCAGGCCGAAGAACTTGGCCCGCTCGGCGTCGTTCATGTACTGCGTGACGAGGTCGTTCAGGATCATCGGGCGCAGCCGGTTGCTGCGCTCGTCGTCGAAGAACATCAGTTGTCCGCCACCAGTTTCGTGAGCACCCGCAGGTGTTCCTCGGTCACTACGTCCAGTCCGAAGTTGTCCCGGACCATCGACGCCTCCCGCTCCGCGATCCGCGCGCGTTCCTTCGGATCGTCCAAAAGGGACAGCACGGTGGTCGCGACCGCCTCGGAATCGTTGGGCCGCACCAGCAGGATGTTCTCGCCGTTGTGCAGTTCGATGCCGGGGTAGTTGTCCTCGGTGACCGACGCGATGGTCGCGGTTCCGGACAGCATCGCCTCGAGCGACGCGGTGCCGCAGCCGCCGTTGAGGTCGTGCGTGACGATGTCCGCGGCCGCGAAGTACGCGGGCACGTCCGCCTTCGGCACCGCGCCGGTGACGATCAGCGCGTCGGAAACGCCCAGTTCCTTGGCCCGCTGCTGGAAAGCGTCGTGGTACACCCGCCCGACGACCACCACGCGCAGTCCGGGGTGCCGCTCCAGGATCGCGGGCAGCGCCTCGATCAGCGGCAGCCGGTCGCGCAGCGGGATCACGTGCCCGAGCGACACGATCAGCGGCGCGTCCCCGATTTCCAGTTCCGCGCGCACGTCCTTGGTCACCGGCTTCGCGAAATGCCCGGTGTCCACCGCGATCGGGAAGTACTCGGAGTTGTCGTCGCTCGTGCCGTAGCGCTGGACGCAGTAGTCCACGCCCTGCTTGTCGAGGATGATGTAGCGCGGGCGCAGGTACTTCAGCACCGGGTTGACCAGCATCGCGTCGAGCGCGCGGAACACCCGGCCGTACATTTTGTTCTCGCTGATCAGCAGCGTGTGGATGGTGAGCAGAACGGGCAGCTTGTGCCGGCGCGCGTAGATGCCGACCATCCAGGACAGGTCGAAGAACTGTCCGTGCAGGTGCACCGCGTCCGGTTTGAACTCGTTCAGCAGCTTCCACAGCCGCCGCCAGTTGCCCGGCCGCATCGACGCGAACGTCATGTCGAAGTCGATCGACAGGCCGAGCTGCGGCATTTTCACCGCGGGCAGGCGCACGACGCGGTATCCGTCGCGCTCCTCTTCCGCCGGCGCGTCACCGTAGGCAGCGGTGATCGCCAGCACTTCGTTCCCGGCGGCCGCGTACTCGGCGGCCAGCGAAGCCGACATGTGCGCGCTTCCGCCCACTCGCGGCGGGAAGAAGTTGTTCACCACCACGATCCGCATGGGCTTTCCTTCTGCCGGGCCCGCAGTGCTCATTACGCATTCCCCTCGGAAGACGCGCCGACGGAAGTACTCACTCGGAGTCCCGCACCAAGGCGCGCATGCCCTCTTCGACGGTGATGGTCGGCTCCCAGCCGAGCACCTCGCGGGCGCGGGTGATGTCCGCGGCGCGGCGGGAGACGAGGACGTCGCGCTTGTTGAACACCGGCTCGACGTCGACGCCGACGGCCTCGATCAGGATCTTCGCCAGCGTGGCGATCGAGGTGTCGATGCCGGTGCCGATGTTGATCGGCAGGTTCGACTGCTCCGACTCCAGCGCCGCGACGACGCCCTTGGCGAGGTCGGTGACGTGCACGAAGTCCATCGACTGGTCGCCCGCGCCGTCGATGATCGGCGGCTGGCCGGCGCGCAGGCGCTGGATGAAGTGGTTGATGACCGAGGTGTAGTACGCCTCGATCTTCTGGCCGGGGCCGTACACGTTGAAGAAGCGCAGCGCGTTCCAGGAAAGGCCCTTGGTGCGCTCGTAGAAGCCCAGCATGTCCTCGCCCGCGCGCTTGGAGATGCAGTACGGGGTGAGCGGGTTCAGCTTGTCGTCCTCGTGCATCGGCAGCCGCTCCGGCTCGCCGTACACCGAGGCGGTGGAGGCGAACACCAGGCGCTCGACGCCCTCGTCGGCCGCGGCCGAGAAGACGTTGTTGTTGCCGACCATGTTGATGTCGATCGACTCGCCCGGGTCCGCGACCGACTTGTTGATCGACACCGTGGCGAAGTGGATCGCGTGCGTGCAGCCGCGGATGGCCTCGCGGACGCCGACGCCGTAGCGCACGTCCTTCTCGACCAGTTCGACCTTGCCGGTGGCGACGAACTCGTTGACGCGGTCACGGTCGCCGCGGGTCATGTTGTCGAAGATCCGGATCGTGTAATCCTTTTCCAGCAGGATCGGGATCACGTGCGAGGCGATGAAACCGCCGGCGCCGGTGAAGAAAACTTTCTTGTCGGACATGGGTTCTCCTCAGGAGGGTCGGCGGGTCAGGAAAGAGCGGACACGGCTTCGCGCACGGTGGCGACCACGCGCTCGACTTCGCTGTCGGTGAGTTCCGCGTGCATCGGGATCGCCAGCTGGCGGCGGAAAGCGTCGGCGGAGACGGGCAGCGGCTGCTGCTCGCCGTACACCGGCTGCAAGTGGGAGGCGTAGGTGCCGAAGTTGCACTGCACGCCCTGTTCGCGGATCCGCAGGGCCAGCGCGTCGCGGCTGATCTCCGGGGCCACCGTCATCAAGTACGCCTGCCACGGGTGCTCGCGGTCGGGCGCTTCGACCGGCACGGTCAGCGCGTCGACGTCCTCGAACGCCTCGTGGTAGCGCTTGGCCACCGAGCGGCGGGCGGAGAGCAGGTCGGGCAGCCGGTCGAGCTGCACGCCCATGATCGCGGCCTGGATGTCTGAGAGCCGGAAGTTCCAGCCGAGCTCGTGGAACGTCGGGATCGGCAGTTCCTGCGAACCCTCGCGGGTGAACGCCGGCTCGATGCCGTAGGTGTGGATCTTGCGCGCGTGCGCGATCAGGTCCTCGCGGTTCGAGACCAGCGCGCCACCCTCGCCCGCGGTGATGCCCTTGCGGCCGTGGAAGGAGAACGCGGCCAGGTCGGCGAGGCTGCCCGCCGGGCGGTTGCGGTAGGTCGCGCCGGCGGAGCAGGCGGCGTCCTCGAACAGCCACAGGCCGTGCTTGTCGGCGATCGCGCGGTACTCGTCGAAGTCGCCGGGCTGGCCCGCGACGTCGACGGCGAGGATGCCCACCGTGCGCGGCGTGATGAGCGCTTCGATCGCGGCCGGGTCGGCGCTGAAGATGTCCGGGCGGATGTCGGCGAAGACCGGCTTCGCGCCGGCCTGCAGCACGGCGTGGCCGGTCGCCGGGAAGGTGTAGTCGCCGACGATCACCTCGTCGCCGGGCTGGACGCCGAGCACCTTCAGGCCCAGGAACAGGGCGGAGCCGCAGTTGCTGGTGGTCAGAGCGTGCGCGGTGCCGGTGAGCTTCGCGAACCGCTCCTCGAAACGACGGCAGGCCGGGCCCGCGCCGGCGAGCCAGCCGGAACGGAACACTTCGGCGACGGCTGCGAGCTCTTCGTCGCCGACGGTCGGCTTCCCGAGCAGGACGGGTTCGCCCACTGTAGATCTCCTGTGCATCGGGGTGTCCCGCATTGCGCGGGGTCGCGCCAAAGTGTATAGAAGTCGCGCTCGACGCCTGTTTCGGGGACAGAACCCACGGGTAAACACCCGATCCGGGCATAGGCTCGCGGAATGCGGATCGGGGTATTGGGGGCCGTCGTCGCGTGGGACGGCGCGGGCGGGACGGTCGCCGTCGGCGGCCCGCGAGGCCGGGCACTGCTGGCCTTGCTCGCGGCGGACGCCGGGCGGTTCGTGTCCGCCGAGCGGCTCATCGACGGGCTCTACGGCGAGGACCCGCCGGACGGCGCGGCGAACGCGCTCCAATCGCAGGTCTCACGGCTGCGGAGCGCGCTGAAACTGCCGATCGAACTCACCTCGGCGGGGTACCGCCTCCGAATCGAACCGGACGAAGTGGACGCCCATCGGTTCGAACGACTGGCCGGTGAAGGCCGTCGCGAACTGGCCGCGGGCGACCCGACGCGGGCCAGCGATCTGCTCGGCGAGGCGCTGGCGTTGTGGCGCGGACCGGCGTTCGCGGACGTCCCGGCAGTGCCGTCGGTCGAGATGCAAACCACCCGGCTGGGCGAGCTGCGCGCCGAGGCAGCAGCCGACCGGGTCGACGCGGAAATCTCGCTCGGCCGCGCCGCGGACGTCCTCGACGAACTGCGTACCGCCGTCGCCGAGAACCCCCTGCGCGAACGGTCGCGGGCCCAGTTGGTGCGGGCCCTGCACGCGGCCGGTCGGACCGCCGAAGCACTGGCTGCGTTCGAGGACGCCCGCCGCACGCTCGCCGACGAACTGGGCGCGGACCCTGGTCCAGACCTCACCGAAGCGCATCTGGCCGCTTTGCGCGGCGAGTCCGCGAACGCCGCGACGCCGTTGCCCGCACAGCTCACCAGCTTCGTCGGCCGGGACGACGAACTGAAGCGGGTCGCGGATCTCCTGCGGCAGGCTCGGCTCGTCACGCTGCTGGGTCCGGGCGGGACCGGGAAGACCCGGCTGGCCATCGAAGCCGCGGCGGACGCGGGTCCGTGCGTCTTCGTGGAGCTGGCCCCGCACGTCGCCGACGACGTTCCGCAGGCCGTCCTCACCGCGCTCGGTCTGCGCGAGGGTGCTCGCGGTCGCCAGGATCCCGTCGAACGGCTTGTCTCGGCATTGCGCGACCAGGCGACGTTGCTGGTGCTGGACAACTGCGAGCACGTCATCGCCGCCGCAGCGCGGCTGGTCGCCCAGTTGTTGCCCGCCTGCCCCGGGCTGCGCGTCCTCGCGACGAGCCGGGAACCGCTCGGCATCACCGGTGAACAGCTCGCGCCGATCCCTCGCCTCGCCGTCCCGCCGCCCGGCGCACCCACCGTGGAGACCTATCCCGCGGTACGACTGTTCCTCGACCGCGCTCGGGCCAGCGACCCCGCGTTCCGGCTGACCGACGAAACCGCGGCCGACGTCGTGCGCATCTGCACCGCGCTCGACGGCCTCCCCCTCGCCCTGGAACTGGCCGCCGCCCGAGTGCGCACGCTGCCCGTCGCCGACATCGCCGCGCGACTCGACGACCGCTTCCAACTCCTCGCCCGAGGCAGCCGCACCGCCGACGAGCGGCACCGGTCGCTCCGCGGTGTCGTGGAGTGGAGCTGGGACCTCCTCGATGACGACGAACGCCGCCTCGCCCGCCGACTGACCGTCTTCACCGGCGGCGCGACGCTCGCGTACGCCGAGCAGGTGTGCGACGTCCCGGTCGACCTGCTCCCCGAACTCGCCGACAAGTCGCTCGTCGAACCTTCGAGCGGGCGCTACCGAATGCTGGAGACGATCCGCGCGTTCTGCGCGGAAAAGCTCGACGCCGCAGGCGAGACCGAACGCTTCCGGCACGCGCACGCACAAGCGTTCCTGCGGCTCGCCGAAGAAGCCGACCCGAAGCTGCGTACCGCGGAACAGCTCGACTGGCTGCGGAAAATCGCCGCCGAGTACGACAACATCGTGGCCGCGCTCCGATGGTCGGCCGCGGCGGATCCGTCGACTGCCCTGCGGATCGCCACCGCGCTGTCGATGTATTGGTGGCTGCGCGGACGACGTTACGAAGGCGCGGCGCTGTCGATGGAAATCGTGCGCCACTGCCAAGCGGCACCGCCGGAAGGACACCGCGAGCAATTCCTCATGTGCCTGCTGACCGCGATGGCCGGTGCCCCCGAAGCCGCCGAGACGGCGAACTACCGGTCCTATGTGGAGCAGTACCTAGTGGACAGTTCCTGGACCCCGGAGCATCCGATGATGCTCATGCTGTCCGGTGTCGTGCTCGGACCGCCGGAGGACGACGACGCGCGGCTTCGGCTGTCCGGGCTCGAAAACCACCCCGACCCGTGGCTCACCGCACTCGTGCCGATGGGCGACGGTCTGCGCTCGGTGCTCGCCGGGGAACTCGACGAAGCCGAACGCGGCCTGCGAGAAGGCGAAGCGCGTTATCGGGCGCTCGGCGAACGCTGGGGGCTGTCGATGGCGCTCGACCACCTGTCGCAGCTGCTGGTTTTGCGCGGCCGTCACGAGGAAGCGCTCGCCGCGATGACCGAGTCCCTGTCGCTCATGCAGACGCTCGGCGCGACCGACGACTACGCGGACCTGCTGTGCCGTCGCGGCGACAGCCGAGCGCTGCGCGGCGATCTCGACGGCGCGAAGGCGGACTACGAGCGAACCGTTGAGCTGGCCCACCGCACCGGCATGCCCGAGACGCGAGGCAGCGGTCACGTCGGCTTGTCCGGCCTCGCCCGCCGCTCTGGCGATCTGGCCGGCGCACGGGCGCTCGCCGAGCAAGCGCTTGCCGAATGCGCGGCGGACTCGTTCTCGGCCGCCATGGTGCGGGCACTCGCGTCGATCGCGCTCGGCTGGATCGACGTGGCCGAGCACCGCCCGGAGGACGCCCGTCGCCGGATGCGGCTGGGGGTCGAGACCGCGCGTCGTTGGCACGACCACGGGTCGCTGGCCACCGCGTTCGAGGGCGTCGCCGGGGTCTTCGCCGAGGAGGGCCGGTTCGCCGACGCCGCCGCGCTGCTCGGTGCGGCAGCCGCGGTGCGCGGGGCCGCCGTGCCCGGTCGGCACGATGTCGCGCAGGTCACCGCAGCCGCGGAGAAGGCGCTCGGAGCCGACGGGTTCACCGCCGCTTACACCGCCGGTAAGCAGCTCGAACCGCATCAACGGCTCGCGTTGGCCGGATTGTCCCCGGTTCAGTGAACGGGTACCACGCCGTCGGGGGGTACGCAGCGCCGCACCGGAGCGCGTAGCCTTCCCTGCCGTGCGGAACGTAGTTGTGATCGGTGGGGGAATCGTCGGGCTGTCGGTCGCGTGGGAGCTGTCCCAGCGCGGTCAGGACGTGACGGTGCTCGAAAAGGAAGCTCGCTGGGCTGCGCACCAGACCGGGCACAACTCCAATGTCGTGCACGCCGGGCTCTACTACAAGCCGGGCTCGTTCAAGGCGCGGATGTCGGTCGGCGGCAACCGGTCCATTGTGGATTTCGCCCGGCAGTACGGGGTGCCCGTGCAGGTGTGCGGCAAGCTCGTCGTGGCCACGCGGGAGGAGGAGATCCCCGCGCTGGACACGCTCGCCGAGCGGGCCGAGGCCAACGGCGTGCCCGCCAAGCGGATCACCCCCGCGGAGGCGCGCGAGTACGAGCCGGAGGTGTCCTGCGTCGCCGCGCTGCGCGTCGAGTCGACCGGGATCATCGACTTCCCGGCGGTGTGCGCGGCGCTCGTGCGGCTGCTCGACGAGGCGGACGCGGACCTGCGGCTGAACACGCCCGCGCTGGGCATCCGCCCGGCTCGCGGCGGCGGCGTCGAGGTGGCCACCGGTTCCGAGGTGCTGCACGCGGACGCGCTGGTCAACTGCGCCGGCCTGCACGCGGACCGCGTCGCCGAACTCGCCGGTCTCACGCCGAGCGCGCGCATCGTGCCGTTCCGCGGCGAGTACTACGAGCTGAAGCCGGAGCGTCGCCACCTCGTACGCGGCCTGATCTACCCGGTGCCGGACCCGACGCTGCCGTTCCTCGGCGTGCACCTGACCCGCATGCTCGACGGCAGCGTTCACGCCGGCCCGAACGCCGTGCTCGCGCTGCGCCGCGAGGGTTACCGCTGGGCGGACGTGTCGGTGAAGGATCTCGCCGACGTCGCCCGCTTCCCCGGCGCGTGGAAGCTCGCGCGCAAGTACGCCTACCCGACCGGCCTCGAAGAGGTGCTGCGGTCCTTCTCGAAGAAGCGCTTCGCCGCCAGCCTCGCGCAGCTCGTGCCCGCGGTCACCGAGGACGACATCGTGCGCCACGGTTCCGGTGTGCGGGCGCAGGCGCTGCGGCCGGACGGTTCCCTGGTGGACGACTTCCTCATCGAGTCCACAAAGGACCAGGTGCACGTGCTCAACGCGCCGAGCCCGGCGGCGACGAGCGCGCTGGAGATCGCCAAGTACATCGCCGACCAGGTAACCGACTGACGGCTGGCCAAATGCCGTGAAGGGCCCCTTGAAGGAATCAGATTCCCTCAAGGGGCCCTTCACGTCTCTTCAGCTGGAAAGTCCCATGTAGACGGTTCAGCCAGGCAGATTCCCCGACACCATCGGGATTCCGGCCTTGATCACGTCGCACGCCCTGTTCTTGTCCGCCAGCTGCCCGCTGACGATCTGGATCGAGGCGGTGTCCGAAACCGCGAGCCCGGCCGCGCAGATCACGCCGCCGGAATCGTTGAAGTTCGGGAACAGCGACCACTTCCGGCCGTTCGCGTCGATCTGCTCGGTCGGCGCGACGTCCATGCCGGGCCAGCGTTTCAGCGGCACGTCCGGGCCGACCCAGACCTCGAACGGCTTCTGCCCGCCGTCGCCGTCGGTGTCTTTCCACAGGCAGTAGGTCACGTTCGGCGAGATGACCTTGGAGCTGTCCAGCTCGCCGTTCGGCGCCATCTTCAGCTGCTGCGCCTGCTCCGGCTTCAGCAGCTGACACGGGTTGACCGACGCGAGCGGCCCGGTCGGCGCGGTGCCCTCCGGCGGGGTGCTCGGCGCGATCGGCGGCGCGGGCTGCCCGCCCGGCAGATGCGCGGCCGCCTGCGGAATCACCTTCTTCGCGCGCTCGCACGCCTGCGCTTCGTCCGAAAAGGACACGCTCACGAAGGCGAACGACTTCGGCCCGAGCGTCGTGTACAGGTCGCAGCTGCCGCCCATGAACCCGGCGTAGCGCGTCCACGGAAAACCGCCGAGCTGCACCGGGTCGGCCTTCTTGATGGCGCCCTGGAGGTAGTCGTCGAGGCTCAGGTCCACCGACCAGCCGACGGACATGACGATTGTGTGCTCGGTGTCCGTCGCGGTCCACAGGCACATCGCGGGCGCGCGCTGCGCCTTGCTGGCCTTCACCGACCGGCCGGGCGGCTTGTAGCCGAGCCCGGCGAGCTGCTTCGCGTCGAGCAGCGCGCACGGGTCGACGACCGGCGTGACCGGCCCCTGCCCCGGCACCGGCGAAGCCACGCCGCTCACCTGCTGCGTGCACCCGGCGAGCAGCATCGCGACCGCCGCCAGGGCGACCGCCGCTCCTTTGAACCTCATCAGCTGCCTCCTCCGAACCGCACCCTACTGACCAGTGCGGTTCGGCACCCGCGGAACCGGAAGGAACAACCCGACGATCACGGAACTCCGGGACTGGCCGCTGGCCTCCTGCTCCAGCGGACGTCCGTGAGGGGAACCCTGAGGGAATCAGATTCCCTCAGGGTTCCCCTCACGGACCAACGGAACTCGGCCGCTCAGCGCTTGACCGGCTCCAGCACCTCGAGCCCGCCGAGGAACGGACGCAGCGCCACCGGCACCCGGACCGAACCGTCGGGCTGCTGGTGGTTCTCCACGATCGCGACGATCCACCGCGTGGTCGCCAGCGTGCCGTTCAGCGTGGCGGCCGTCTGCGGTTTGCCGTTGTCGTCGCGGTAGCGGACCGACAGCCGCCGGGCCTGGAACGTGGTGCAGTTGGACGTCGACGTCAGCTCGCGGTAGGTCTCCTGCGTCGGGACCCACGCCTCGCAGTCGTACTTGCGGTAGGCGGACGTGCCGAGGTCGCCGGTCGCGGTGTCGATGACCCGGTACGGGACCTCGATCGCGGCCAGCATGTCCTCTTCCCAGCCCAGCAGCCGCTCGTGCTCGGACTCGGCGTCCTCTGGCTTGGCGAAGACGAACATCTCGACCTTGTCGAACTGGTGCACGCGGATGATGCCGCGGGTGTCCTTGCCGTACGACCCGGCCTCGCGGCGGTAGCAGGACGACCAGCCGGCGTAGCGGCGCGGACCGGAGCCGAGGTCGAGGATCTCGTCCGAGTGGTAGCCCGCGAGCGGGACCTCCGACGTGCCCACGAGGTACAGGTCGTCGTCGCGCAGCCGGTACACCTCCGACGAGTGCGCGCCGAGGAAGCCGGTGCCCGCCATGATCTCCGGGCGCACCAGCGACGGCGTGATCATCGGCGTGAAGCCGTTCGCCATCGAGCGCGCCACAGCCATGTTCAGCAGCGCGAGCTGCAGCTGCGCGCCCACGCCGGACAGGAAGTAGAACCGCGAGCCCGACACCTTCGCGCCACGCTCCATGTCGAGCGCGCCGAGGCCTTCCATCAGCTCGAGGTGGTCGCGCGGGGCGAAGTCGAACGACGGCACCTCGCCGACGGTCTTCAGCACCGCGAAGTCGTCCTCGCCGCCGATCGGCGCGTCCGGGTGCACCAGGTTCGGCAGGATGCGGAAGAGCTGGTCGAACTCCTCCGAGGCCTCGTTCTGCTCGATCTCAGCGGCCTTGACCTGCGCCGACAGGTCCTTGGCGCGGGCGAGCAGGGCGGGCTTCTCCTCCGGGGAGGCCTTCGGCACCTGCTTGGACACGGACTTCTGCTCGGCCCGCAGCTTGTCGGCGGTGGCGATCGCAGAGCGGCGGCGCGTGTCGAGGTCGAGCAGCTTGTCGACCACTCCCTCGTCCTCGCCACGGGCACGCTGCGACGCGCGCACGGCTTCCGGGTCTTCGCGCAGAGTCCTGGGGTCAATCACGCACCGAAGGGTAGTCGCAGGCCAGCCACGACTTCGACGCGGTTTCCCGTACACACTGTGCGGCGCCCCGAAGACAACCCGACAGTCTGATCGTTGTCGCCCGTTTCCCGCGCTCCCCATACTCGCTAGAACCCGGAGCGGAGGGAACTCACATGACCGACGACCTGCTCTCGCGCCACCGCGCGGTGCTCCCGTCCTGGATGTCCCTGCTGTACGACGAGCCGATCGAAATCGTGCACGCGCAGGATCGCCGGCTCACCGATTCCGCCGGCCGCACCTACCTCGACTTCTTCGCCGGCGTGCTCACCAACGCCATGGGCTACGACATCTCCGCGATCAGCGACGCCGTCCGCAAGCAGCTGGACACCGGCGTCCTGCACACCTCGACGCTGTACCTGATCCGCTCGCAGGTGGAGCTGGCCGAGCGGATCGCGGAGCGTTCCGGCATCCCGGACGCCAAGGTGTTCTTCACCAACTCCGGCAGCGAGGCCAACGACACCGCGCTGATGCTCGCCACCCAGTACCGCCGCAGCAACCAGGTACTGGCGATGCGGAACTCCTACCACGGCCGCTCGTTCGGCACGGTCGCGATCACCGGCAACCGCGGCTGGTCCGCGTCGTCCCTGAGCCCGATCAAGGTGAACTACGTCCACGGCGGCTACCGCTACCGCAGCCCCTTCCGGGACCTCCCCGACGCGGCCTACATCGACGCCTGCGTCGCCGACCTGGTCGAACTCCTGGAGACCGCCACCGCGGGCGATGTCGCCTGCCTGATCGCCGAGCCGATCCAGGGCGTCGGCGGCTTCAGCTCCCCGCCGGACGGCCTGTTCAAGGCGATGAAGGAGGTCCTGGACGACCACGGCATCCTCTTCGTCTCCGACGAGGTCCAGACCGGCTGGGGCCGCACCGGCGACCACTACTGGGGCATCCAGGCCCACGACGTGGTGCCGGACATGATGACCTTCGCGAAGGGCCTGGGGAACGGCCTGGCAGTAGGCGGAGTGGTCGCCCGAGGCGACGTCATGGACTGCTTCACAGCAGAGTCCTTCTCGACCTTCGGCGGCAACCCGGTGTCCATGCAGGGCGCGCTGGCCGTCCTGGACTACATCGACGACCACGACCTGCAAGCGAACTGCAAAGCCCGCGGCGACCAGCTGATGCGGGGCCTGCGCGCGGCGAACAGCCCCTTTGTCGGCGAGGTACGCGGCAAGGGTTTGATGATCGGCGTCGAACTGATCGAACCCGGCACCACGACGCCGAATACCGTTGCCGCGAAACAAATGCTGGAAGAAACAAAAAAGCGCGGCCTGCTCATCGGAAAAGGCGGCCTGCACAAAAACGTCCTGCGCATCGGACCGCCCATGACCCTCACCGAATCCGAAGCAGGCGAAGGCCTGCAAATCCTGCTCGACTCCCTCGCCGTCCTGTCCTGACCCGGCTTGCGCCCCAATGCCACATTGGGTGCGTCACATGCACCCAATGTGGCATTCGGTGCGCCACACGCACCCAACGCCACATTGGGGTTTCTCAGTAGTGCGGTGCGCGGCGGTCCTGGGCCAGGCATGTGGGTGCACCGGCTGGCGAGGCGAGTTGCGTGGCTCTGTCGTCGCGAAAGGTTCGTGAGGGGAACCCTGAGGGAATCAGAGTCCCTCAGGGTTCCCCTCACGGACCTCGGCATCGCGCGCCGAGAACCCCCGGCGCGCTACTGCGAAAACCTCATTGGCGAGCGAGGCGAGGTCAGCGGCGGACGAAGCGGGCCACGTGCTCGGCGAGCGTCTCCCCCGCGTCCTCCTGCACAAAGTGCCCGGCCCCACCAATCGTCGGGTGGTCCAGACCGGCCGCCCCGCGCATCGACCGCTGCAAAATCGGCCCCATCGCCCCGGTGATCGGATCCCCGTCCGAGAACGCGCACAAGAACGGCACGTCCAGCTCAGTCAACGTCGCCCAAGCCGCCCGGTTAGCCTCCGACGCCGGGTCATCCGGCCGAGTGGGAACCAACCCAGGCATGGCCCGAGGCCCGGCCTTGTACATCTCGTTCGGGAATGGCGCGTCATAAGCCGTCCGGACCTCTTCCGACAGCGGCGTCTGGCACCCAGCCTGCACACACCGCCCGACGTCGAGAATCTGCGCGCCCTCCACCGCCTCCCGGAACTTATGCCACACCGGCGGCATATCCACGTCCCCGGTAGGCAATCCGGTATTGGCCGCGACCACCCCGGCGAACCGCCCCGGGTTCTCGGCCACCAGCCGCAACCCGATCAACCCGCCCCAGTCCTGCCCCACGACCGTGACGCCGTTCAGCCCCAGCACGTCGAACGAGAACCGGCGCATCCACTCCACGTGCCGCGCATAGGTGTGGTCGACGATCTCCGCGGGCTTGTCCGACCGCCCGAACCCGACGAGGTCCGGCGCGATCGCCCGCAGCCCGGCGTCGGCGAGCACCGGGAGCATCTTCCGGTAGAGGAACGACCAGCTCGGCTCGCCGTGGAGCAGCAGAACCGGCGGCCCGTCGGCGGGTCCCGCCTCGACGTAGCCGACTCTGATCAGGCCGCCGTCCGGGTCGGACAGGTCGGTGTACTGAGGTTCGAACGCGAAGTCGGGCAGATCCGCAAACCGGTCTTCCGGCGTCCTGAGCAATCGCACGGTTCCCACGTTAGTGGGAACGGGACCGCGCGGCAGTGCGCGAACGCTACGAAATCGCTACCGCGACGACCAGCCCGAGCCCCAGGTGCGCCGCCGCGACGACGACGCTCGCCGGCGCGAACTTCTCGCTCTGGATCGTGGACCCGACATCGATCCGGGTCGCCCACTCCAGCAGCCGCACCGCCAGCACCTGCACGATGACCCCGATCAGGCCGTAGACCAGCGAGGTGATCAGCCCGGCGGTCAGGTCGCTCGCGGAGCTGTAGATCGCCACGACCACGATGAACGCCATCGACAGCAGCCCGGACGCGGTCACGATCACCGCGTTCGGCAGCCCGCGGGTGACGAGCTTCGACAGCTTGCCCGGCGTGGTGAAGTCGATCGCGTAGAAGCCGGCGAACATCAGCAGCAGGCCGACGATGCCGTACAGCAGGATCGCGCCGATGCCGCGCACGAGGTCGGAACCGAACGTTGCGGGCAGCGCGAGCGTCGTGGACACGGAGTCTCCCTGGATGGCCGAGTCAGCTCAGCAAATCGGACATCCAGGGTTTTATCACGACTCCGGAATCCGGTGCGGGACAAACGCCGCACCGTCGTCGGTGACAAGCCCGCTGGTCTCGCGGATCCCGAGGCCCGCCGACTGGTCGCCGACGATCCACGCGCCGAGCGCGGGCCGGTACCCGTCGAACTCCGGCAGCGGGTCGAACGCCTGGTAGACGTAGCCTTCCGCGCCGTACACGCCGTCCGTCTGCGTCTCGTACCCGGTGGCCACGATCTGCACGTTCGCACCCTCGCGGCCGAGCTTCGGCTTGCGCACGTACTCGGTGAGCAGGCCGGGGTCGTCAGCGAACGCGGGCAGCAGGTTCGGGTGCCCGGGATAGTTCTCCCACAGCACCGCGAGCAGCGTCTTGTTCGACAGCAGCATCTTCCACAGCGGTTCGACCCACAGCGTGCGCGGCATGGTCTCGATCGCGAACTTGCCGAACTCCTCGTCGACGACCCATTCCCACGGGTACAGCTTCACCACCGTGGACATCTGCGCCTCGGCGAGGTCGACGAACCGCTTGAGCACCGGGTCCCAGCCGATCTCCTCGATCGCGAGCCCGACCGTGTCGAGCCCGGCCTCGGCGGCGGTCTCCTGCAGGTACGCCGTGGTCACGTGGTCCTCGCCGCTCGGGTCGGCCGCGGACCAGGTGAAGTGCAGTTCGTTCGACGGCAGCTTGCCGCCGATCTCCGCCCAGCGCTCCACCAGCTTCTCGTGGATGGAGTTCCACTGGTCGTCTTCCGGGAAGACGTCGGTCTTCCAGTGCCACTGCAGCAGCGACGCCTCCAGCAGCGTGGTCGGCGTGTCCGCGTTGTACTCCAGCAGCTTGGCCGGCGATTTGCCGTCGTAGCGCAGGTC
Source organism: Amycolatopsis halotolerans (assembly GCF_042647905.1). Classification (NCBI taxonomy): domain Bacteria; kingdom Bacillati; phylum Actinomycetota; class Actinomycetes; order Pseudonocardiales; family Pseudonocardiaceae; genus Amycolatopsis; species Amycolatopsis halotolerans. Next base: position 100,706 of record NZ_JBHRWI010000027.1, on the reverse strand, counting down.
GAAGCGGCCGTAGACGTGCGGGTCCTGGCGCTTCCACGACTCCGCGATGTGCGGCCACACCCACTCCGGGATGCCGAAGCGCTGGTACTGCTCGGTGGTCACGACGTTGTCGACGGCCTCCAGGCACATCGAGTGCAGCAGTTCGACGTCCGCCTCGAGCGAGAGCACCTCGTCCATGTCGAAGACGTAGTGCACCGACTCGTCCCAGTACGGCCGCGGCTTGCCGGTGCCGTCGCGTGCCGGGGTGCCGTAGACCAGGCCCTGCTCTTCGACGATCCGCTGCCATTCGCGGCGCGGCTCCCGCCGGTCCCGATACACCTACGAGCCTCCGCTCTTGCCGGTCCCGCCGGTGCCTCCGGAGGTGCCGCTCTTGCCGCTGATGCCGAACCCGCCGCGCTGGACGCTGGTGCCCGACTTGGTCGAAACGTTGGTGTTGCCCGACGGCGCGGTGTAGCTGCCGCCGGCCACGTGCTGGCCGACGTTCCCGGTGCCGCCGTAGTTGTAGCGGTACTGGGTGAACCCGCCGCCCGACAGCGGGATGATCCAGAACCCGCCGCTGTAGTGCCCGTGGTTGGCGGTCACGTAGTCGTCAGAGCAGTATTTGTCGTCCTGGATGACCCCGTCGGACGTGACGCAGGACGCGGTGACCTCGGCGGGCTTCGCGATCGTGTAGAACGTCGCGACCAGCCCGACGAGACCGACAGTGACCCCGCTGCCGATCAGGATCTTGCGTTTCGTGGCCGCCTTCGCGTCCGCCGCCTCCCGCGCCGCGAGGGCTTCCTGCCGTTCGCGTTCCTGGTCGGCGATGGCCTGTTTGCGGGCCCGTTGTTCGGCCACCGAGGGCTGCCGCGGCTGCGTGCTCGCGTCCTGGAAACGCATCGAGCCCGGCTTCTTCTGCTCCTCGGTCGGCTGCGCGCCGCTGTTGTCGTCTTGCGTCATGTGCGCTCCGTAATCCCCCAGCACTGCAAACCCCGCGTTCCACCCTAATCGACCCGGCACACGCGCGGTTCATGCGGCGCGGGCATCATGGGTATCGATGTCTCAACGCTCGGAGCGGTTCCCTTCGCGTATGCAGACCCTGACCACCCGCGTGGTGATGGCCGGGGTGTTCTTCGGCGCGGTCATCGCGCTGGCCTTGAGCGTCGCCTTCTCCTGGACCGACACGCTCGCCGGCGGCGCCGGCGGCGGAGAGGGCAAGCTCAGCGAGGCCGCCCAGCAGGCGTTCCACTCGCCGCCGGGCACCTGCCTGACCTGGAACGCCAAGGACGCCTCGGACGCGCACGCGGTCCCGTGCGCCCAGCCGCACCTGTTCGAGGTCACCACCGTGGTCGACATCGGCGCGAAGTTCCCGCAGCAGGCTCCGTTCCCGAGCCTCGACCAGTGGCAGGACATCGCGCAGCAGCAGTGCAACAGCGACGTGCGGCCGTACCTCGGCCACGCGCTCGACCCGTACGGCAAGCTCACCACCAACCTGCTGCGGCCCACGTCGGCGCAGTGGTCCGGCGGCGACCGCCAGCTGCGCTGCGGCCTGCAGTTCGCCGGTCCGGGCGGCGGCCTGCAGCCCACCACCGGCGCGGCGAAGACCCAGGACCAGTCGATGGTGTGGGCCCCGGGCACCTGCCTCGCGCTGGCCGGCAAGGGCGTCGGCGACCCGGTCGATTGCGGCAAGCCGCACTCCTACGAAATGATCGCGACCCTCGACCTGGCCTCGCACTTCAAGGACGGCTACCCGAAGCTGGACGACCAGAAGTCCTGGCTCGACACCGAGTGCAACAAGGCCGCGAAGGACTACACCGGCAGCTCCGATCTCTCCTCGAAGAAGCTCACGCTGGGCTGGGACTCGCGCGAGCAGGAGAGCTGGGACGCCGGGTCCACCAAGGTCAACTGCAAGGTCGCGGCCACGCTGCAGGACGGCAGCGGGTTCCAGGCGGTCACCGGCAGCGTGAAGAGCGGGTCCTCCGGGTCGTCTGGCCAGCAGCAGAGCCCGCCGCCGAGTTCCGGTTCCGGCGGGAACTGAGCAGTGCCCGTCGAGATGAGCCAGGCCCGGTTCGAGGAACTCGTGGCCGACGCGCTCGACCAGGTGCCCGCGGAGTTCGCCGCGGCGATGGACAACGTCGTGGTGCTGGTCGAGGAGTTCAACGAGGAAGCGCCGGACATCCTCGGGCTCTACCACGGCATCGCGCTCACCGAGCGCACCAGCCACTACAGCGGCGCGCTGCCGGACCGGATCTCGATCTACCGGGAGCCGATCCTCGACATCTGCGACACCGAGGACGACGTCGTCGAGGAAGTCCTGATCACCGTCATGCACGAACTCGGCCACCACTTCGGCATCGACGACGAGCGGCTGCACGAACTCGGCTGGGGCTGATTCCGGCGGAACCCCGCCAGCCCGTTGCTCTTCCCTGCTCAACAACGCGGCGCCACCACGGAAAACACCGAAGGTCACCAAAGCGTCACGGAACGCGGCTGATCTCTTTAGACTGTCCTGATCAGGCAGTTTCCGGTTTTCGTGAGGTGGTTTGTGTCGCATCGGACGACGGACGGCCGGCTGCGCTGGCTGCTCGCTTCGAGCGGCACGTCGAACCTCGCCGACGGCATCGCCAAGGTCGCCTTCCCGCTCCTGGCCACCACGCTGACCCGCGATCCGGTGGAGATCGCCGCGCTGTCGGCCGTGCAGTTCCTGCCGTGGCTGCTGTTCGCGATCCCGGCGGGCACGCTCGTCGACCGGATCGACCGCAAGAAGGCGATGCTCGCCGCGAACGCGGTGCGCGCGCTGGTGGTCGCCGGGGTCACCGCGCTGCTCGCGTTCGGGTCGGTGGAGATCTGGACGATTTACGTGGCGTCGCTGCTCGTGGGCATCGCGGAGACGGTCGCGGAGAGCGCGGCGAACGTGCTGCCGCCCGCGCTGGTCGAGGCGGACCGGCTGGAGAGTGCCAACAGCAAGCTGCAGGCCTGCGAAATCGTTGGCCAGACGTTCCTCGGCGGCCCAGTCGGCAGCGCCACCTTCGCGATGTTCGCGGTCTTCCCGTTCCTGCTCTCCTCAGTCGGGTTCGCGGTCGGTGCCGCGGTACTGCTGGGCATGGCGGGCAGCTACCAGCCGAGGCAGGAGACCAAGTCGCACATCCGGGCGGACTTCGCGGACGGCTTCCGCTGGCTGCGGCGGCATTCGCTGCTGCTGCGGTTGCTCGCGATCGCCGGTCTGCTCAGCCTGATCAGCGAACTGGCCCAGGCGCAGCTGGTGCTGTACGCGCTGGAAGACCTGCATTTGTCCGACGCCACCTTCGGTGCTTTCGCGTTCGTCGGCGGTGCCGGTGGCCTGCTCGGAGCCGGGCTGACGCCGCGACTGGTCCGGCGCGTCGGACGGCGGACGGTCCTGGTCGGCGGGGTGTTGTTCTGCGCGCTCGGCTTCGGCGGCATGGGACTGGTGCGCCAGCCGGTGATGTCCGCGGTGCTGTTCGGCGTCTTCGCGGCGGCCGTGGTGGCGGTGAACGTCGTGCTCGCGACCGCGCGCCACACGCTCGTGCCGGGCGAGCTCCTCGGCCGGGTGCTCGGGGTCTGGCGGACGGTCGTCTGGGGCGCGATTCCGCTCGGCGCGCTGCTCGGCGGACTGCTCACGAAGCTGCTCGGTTCGGCGGGCGACACCTTCACCGCTTCCGGCGTCCTGCTGCTGTTCGTGACCGCCTATGCACTGTTCGCGCTGCGCGGCCGCCCGCTCGATGACAAAACGGCCTCGACCGGGGACGGAGCCCGTTCGCAGCAGTGATCCGGCGCGGTTTTGGTGCTGAAATAGCACCTCACCCCGGCCGCCCGGAGGTACGTGATGACTGCGCTCGACACTCCGCCGCTGCCGGACGACGACCGCGACACCGACCTTGAGTCGCCGCCTCCTGCCACACGCCGTCCGCTCGTCCTGGCCGCCGTCGCCGGGTTCGTGCTCGGCACCTGCGTGGTCGGACTGCTGTGGGGCCTGTCCGGCCAGCGCGCCGGAGCGAATGTCGACGCCGCGGCCGCGTGTGCCGCGTTCGCTCGCGCTGGGCACATCCCGGACACCACCGGGGGCGCCGACGCGGCGCAGTTCACCCGGATGTCCGACGATTCGGTGCACCGCGTCACCGGCGCGATGGAACTGGCCAAGGCGGCGGCGACCTTCGACGGCAACTACCAGCCGCTGGCCAAAAGCCTCGACGCGGTGAACAAGATGGTGCTCAGCAGCCGCTTCGACAACCGCGACCAGCAGGCCGCCGTCGTCCAGGCGGAACAGCTCTGCGCGCGGGGCTGACCCCACGCGCAGAGCTAGGTGCGCTGGTCAGGCCTTGTGCACGGTCTTCACGCCGAGCTGCTTGCCCGGGATCTTCGTGCCCGCGCAGCCAGTGCCCTCGAGCGGCACGAACTTCGACGCCGTCTCCTGCGGGAGATACACGCGCAGGCCCTTGACGGGAGTCGGCTTGCAGACGCTGGGGTCGAAGTTGAGCGCCTGCGCGAACTGCAGGTCCGCCGCTGCGGACTGGCCCGGAGCCAGCTTCACCGGCGCGCCCTTGGCACCGTCGCGCTCGGCGGGCTGCCCGATCTGGGCCCCGTTTTCCCCGCCGACATAGGACACGCCGGGGAAGCCCTGGATCGTGCACGGCGTGCCGCTGGTGTTCTTGATCAGCAGCGGCCGGTACTCCGAACCCGCGCCCGCGTCGCCGCCGCCGAGCGACAGGGAAACGTCGCCCGCCTTGCACAGGCCGTTGTCGGCGGGCGGCTTTTCGGCCGGTGCCGTGCCGCCGCTCGGCGCGGACGACGCGGAAGAAGGAGCGGACGACGCGGCGGACGAAGCCGACGACATCGGGCCGCTCGACGGGGTGTCCGAACTCGCCGGCCCGCTCGCGGCGGGAGCGCCCTGGCCGCACGCGGAAAGCAGCAGCGCCCCCGACGCGCCCACTGCGGACAGGAAGACCAGGGAAAACCACGGTTTCTTCGTGTTTGCCATCTCACTCGCCTCGCTGTACTGGTGAACGCCGAACTGGGTGGAACCTCTTCCGGAGGACGTGCCATGTCCGGACGGGGTTGCTCCGCATCCGGTGAGTTCCCCACCGGATGCGGCTTCACTCAGCGTTTCCCCGAGCGAGTGATCAACCACTCACGAAAGGCGGGTGTCCACCCACCGCACGCACTCCCATCCGTGGTCGCGGGCTTCCAGCTCGACGAACTTCGTATTCGGGATCAACGCCTCGTTCGCCAGCTCGGCGGGCACGTTGGCGGCCAGCCATTCCCCGGCGAGCCGGATCGCACCGCCGTGGCTGACGAGCACGACCACTCCGTCCGGCGAAGTTTCCTCGTGCTTGGCCCGCAGCTCGTTGGCCGCGCCGAGCATCCGGTCGCGCACCTGCGTGCCGGTCTCGCCGCCGGGGATCGAGACGTCCAATTCGCCCACTGTCCACGCCTTCACCACGCGCAGGTAGACGCCGATCGAGTCCATGTCGGTGTTGCCCTCGAGATCGCCGGCGTCGACCTCCTTGACGCCCTCGATCACCTGCACGTCGAACCCGAACGCCTCGGCCAGCGGCGCCGCAGTCTGCTGCGCCCGCACCGCCTCCGACGCGTAAACCGCCACGATCGGCTCGGATTTCAGTTCCTCGGCGAGGGCCGCGGCCTGCTCCCGGCCGAGTTCGGTGAGCGGCGGACCGGGCAGCGCGGTGTCCAGCGCGCGGCGGACGTTGCCCTCCGTCTGTCCATGCCGGACCAGCAGCAACCTCATGCGCCCTCTCCCTTCAGAACCGCGTCGACCCACGCCTGCGCGTCGAGGAAATCCTGGTTCCCCGCGCCGTCCTCGATCGTGGCCGCGACCTCGTCCGCCCTCGGGTACGAACCGAGGAAGCGCAGGTGAGAGCGTCGGCGCAGGGCGGTCATCGCGTCGATGATCCGGGGTTCGGCGACGTGGCCCTCGAAGTCGATGAAGAACCGGTACTCGCCGAAGTTGTTGCGGGTCGGCCGGGCGTCGATCCGGGTCAGGTTGATCCCGCGGCCGGCCAGTTCGACCAGCAGATCGGACAGCGTCCCGGTGCGGTTGACCGCGGCCGCGACGATCGACGTGCGGTCGGCTCCGGTGGGCGCGGGCAGTTCGCCGGGGCGGCGCACCATCAGGAACCGGGTCTGCGCGTCGCGGACGTCGGCGACGCCGGTCGCCAGCTCCTCCAGCGGGTAGTGCTCGATCGCGACCGGCGCGGACACCGCCGCGTCGAAATCGCCCTCGACCACGCCGACCGCCGCCGCCGCGGTGGACGACGAAGCGACCGGGGTGGCGTCCGGCAGGTTCGCCTCCAGCCATTCGCGCACCTGGGCGAGCGCGTGCGGATGGCTCGCCACGGTGCGGATTCCGCCGTCGCCCGGCCGTTTCAGTACGCTGAAGTGGATGGGCAGGATCGTCTCGGCCGTGGCGACGAGCGGGTCCCCGTCGCTGAGCCCGTCGAGCGTCGCGGGGACCACGCCCTCGACGGAGTTCTCGATCGGCACGCACGCGGCGTCCGCGGCACCGTCGCGGACGGCCTGCAGCGCCAGCCGGACGGTCTCGTAGGGGGTCAGGTCCTCGCCCGGCGCGAGCGCGCGGGCGGCCTGCTCGGTGAACGTGCCCTGAGGGCCGAAATACGCGATCCGCAACACGGGAGTCAGGCTAGCGACCGCGCGCGTGGCGCTTTTCACTCGGACAGCCGGTGGCTAAACCGGTTACGCCGGGTGGCGTTTTTTGCCATGCTGGAACGGTGACCGCCGACTCAGGCACACACGCCGGGCACGGGGAAGCCGTTTCGCCGGATCCTCCCCGAACGCCGGAATTGGTGCTGTGCGCCGTCGATGAACCGCTGGCCGCGGCGTGGAGCTCCGCCGTGGCGGACGTCGTCGGCTCCGTCCGGGTGCACCGCGGTTCGGTGCTCGACATCCCCGCGCAGGCGGTGGTCAGCCCGGCCAACTCCTACGGCTGGATGCGCGGCGGGATCGACGCGGTCTACGCGCGGGCGTTCCCCGGCATCGAGCAGAGCGTGCGCAGCGCGGTTTTGGCTTCTTACGGCGGTGAGCTGCCGATCGGCGAGTCGGTGATCGTCCCGACCCGCGAGTCCGAACCGGCGTGGCTGATCAGCGCGCCGACCATGCGCGATCCCGGCGAACGGCTGCCCGCCGACACCGTCCACCCGTACCTCGCGGCGCGCGCGGTGTTCCTGCAATGGCAGCGCGGGCAGCTGGATTCCGGCTCGGTCGCCTCGGCCGTGCGGACGATCGCGATGCCCGGTCTCGGCACCGGCGTCGGCGGCGTGGCCCCGGCCACGTGCGCCCGTCAGGTCGCCGCGGCGTGGCAGGAAGTATTCGGGGCCAACGGTCACCTTCGGTGATCGAATACCTCTCGGCTCAGGGGTGCGTGCATCACATCACAGCGCGTTCACGCGCGGTAAGCCCTACCGTTGATACGGCGTTACGGAAGTAGCGCAGACGGAGCCAGCGCAGGCGACGGCCGAGGAGTGTGCGATGCCCACACGGGTCCGTGAACTCAGCCCTTATGTAGAGCTGCACCGGGAACAGTGGCGGGAGCTGCGCAGCTCCACTCCGCTGCCGCTGACCGCGGACGAGCTGGTCCGGCTCCGCGGGCTCGGGGAACAGATCGATCTCGCCGAGGTCGCCGACGTGTACCTGCCGCTTTCGCGGCTGATCAACCTCCAGGTGAAGGCCCGGCAGCAGCTGTACGAGGCCACCACGACGTTCCTCGGCGAGGACTGCCGCAACACCAAAGCGCCGTTCGTGATCGGCGTCGCGGGCAGTGTCGCGGTCGGAAAGTCGACCACCGCCCGGATCCTGCGCACCCTGCTCGCCCGCTGGCCCGACCACCCGCGCGTCGACCTCGTGACGACCGACGGGTTCCTCTACCCGCGCGACGAGCTCACCCGGCGCGGGATCATGCACCGCAAGGGTTTCCCGGAAAGCTACGACCGGCGCGCGCTGCTGCGGTTCGTCACCGAGGTGAAGTCCGGGGCCGAGCGGGTGTCCGCGCCGGTGTACTCGCACCTCGCCTACGACATCCTCCCGGACCAGGAACAGGTCGTGGAGCGGCCGGACATCCTCATCATCGAGGGATTGAACGTCCTGCAGCCCGGACCGAGCCTGACCGTTTCGGACTTGTTCGACTTCTCGATTTACGTCGACGCGCACATCGACGACATCGAGCATTGGTACGTCGAGCGATTCCTGAAGCTGCGGCACACCGCGTTCGCCGACCCGGCGTCGCACTTCCACCACTTCGCCGGTTTGGACGACGACGAGGCCCGCGAAGAAGCGCGGCACCTCTGGCGCACCATCAACGAACCGAACCTGATGGAAAACATCAAGCCGACCCGTCCACGTGCGACTCTCGTGCTCCGCAAGGACGCCGACCACGCCATCAACCGTGTTCGACTGCGGAAACTCTGACTGTCACCCACACGCGTCCCACTGGTCTCCTTCTGCACAAGCGCCGGGCAATTGACCGATCGGCCAGCGTCTTCGTAACCACTTGGCCGATACCAGCGCACCGGTCCGCAAGCGACCCTGAAAGCAGCAGGATGTCGCACTTGACCTGCGAAGGAGGCCACGATGTTGACTATCGTCCTGACCTGGGTCGGCGCGGTATTGGGATTGACGCTGCTGGTCGCGATGGCCGCGGGGGCGTTCGTCGTCGACTTCGACGACGCGCTGCGCGAACGGCGCCTCAAGGCACGCGGCACGGCGGAGCCGACCAGCTGAGGCCTGAGCTTCGGGTCCAGGCAAGATGTGCGGCATGAGTCCGGTGAGCCGCGCGCGCAAGAAGAGTTCCCTACCCACCGCCCCCAGCGTCAACGGTCTGTTCAAGGACGTGCTGCGGGACTTCTCCGCGGTCGCGGCCGAGCCCGGTCCGTTCGACATCGACCTGCTCGGTTCCGAGGTCGTCGGGCAGTGGCGGGACGTCGTCGTGGAGGACGAACCGGAAAGCCAGCTCGGACTCGAGCTGATCGCGTTCGCACAGCGCAAGATCACGCCCGGCGCGGCGGCGCTGCTGGCCGCGCTGAAGGTGCTGGCCGAGTCCGAAGAGGAGCGTGCGGCGGCGGCCGAGGCGCTCGGCGTCGTGCTCGGCCGCGGCATCCCGGAGCCGGAGTGGGCCGCCGAGGTCGGGCAGGTCAGCGTCGGCGAATGCTGGCGCACCGGGGACGTTTACGGCGACGAGTCTTCGCTGCTGTGCGTCTTCTCCCGAGGCGACCACTCGCTCGGCCTGCTCGCGCTGCTGGACTTCACCGAGGGCGGCCGGGTGCGCGACCTGGTGGTCATCGAGGAGCCGCACGAGGTGCTCGCCGAAATGCACTCGCAGGTCGAGGAAGACGGCGAACTGGTCGTACTGGAAAAGATCGAACCCGCCGACGCGCACCGGCTGCTGGTTTCCGGAATCGCCGCCACGGACGCCCTGGACGAGCCGGACGTCGGCGAGGACTACACCCGATTCCACGCCATCGCGCTGACCTGGGCGCGTTCGCTGCCGGAACCCACTGAGGTTCCGCCGGTCGCCGAGTGGAGTGCCGAGCAGCGCGAGGGAGCCGTCACCCAGTTCCTCGCCGACACGAACCTGCCGGACGCCGACGCCGCCCGCGAAATCGCCAGCCTGCTGGTGGACCACGGCTGCCGGGTGGAACAGGCGAACCCGCTGCGCGTCGGTCCGGAGAAGCTGGCCCGGTTCCTGGAATCCCTGCTGGACGGCGAATACGAGCTGGAAGACGAGGACGCAGTCGCACCGGTCGTGCTGTCCTGGGCCGGCTGGGCCGCCGCTCGCGCCGGACTGTCCGAAATCGCCACCGCGGCGCTGCTGGAAGAAGTCACCGAATACCTCGGCGAGTACCTCTCGGACGACGACGAGGAAGAAGACTTCAGCGACTACCTCGACGGCACTGAGTCCGCCGAGGAAGCCCTGGAAGTGGTGGCACGCCGCCGTTTCGCAGTGCCCGAACTGTCCACAGTGATCGGTGACGAGGAACTGACCGACTTGGACCCGGGGGACCCGGAACAGCGCCGCCTGCTGGTGATCGGCGCGCACCCGGAGTACCACGAGTCGCTGGCCGCGGAAGAATTCGACGGCGCCGACGGCCTGCGTCTCGCGCTTGAGACGTCCATTGTGGACCAGATGTGGGACGACGAGCCCGCCGAGGTGTGGACCGCCGCGCAGAACCTGCTGCAGCGGGACCTTTCCCGTACCGAGGTCCTCGACCGCTTGGTGACTGTCCTAGAAGGACAGTTGACCGAAACCGAGGAAGAAGACCAGCTGGACTACGACCTCGACGCCTACCGCGCCGCCTTGGCCGAAATCTAGCTCTTCGGAAGCGCGATCCGGGCCGCCCGGATCTCCGCGAGCAATCGGGTTTTACGGCGGTGGACGTTCACCAGCTCGGCGACGTAGCCGGTGAACTCCTCCGCCGTGCCCGCTTGTTTGTGCAAGGTGCGCAGTTTTTTGAGGCACTGTGCTGCTTCCCGGTACGCGGCTGCTTCTTTTTGCGCGATCAGCTGCTCGATTCGCTCGCGGTACTCGGGGATGGAGTCTTCTTTTTGCGGGGCCGCTGCCTGCTGCGGTGCTTCTTTCCGCTGTGTCTTCTCTGCCTGCTGTGGCTTCTCCGCCGGTAGCTTCTCTGCGCGCAGTCGCGCCTCCGCCCGCGGCTTCTCTGCCGGTAGCCGCGCCTCTGCCAGTCGCCGCGTCCCTGCCCGCTGCGGAGTCAGCACCCGCGCCGCGTAAGCGATCGCCTCGCTGTGCCGCCCGGCCGCCCGCAACACCCGGACAATCTTGAGACTGACGTCCACCCGAGGCGGCTTGGCAGCGAGAATGGCGACCAGCCCGTCCACGTCCCCACTGGCCTCGGCGATCTCCTCCTGCAGCCGCTGCGCGATCTCGACCTTTTCGGACTGCTTGACGCGCAAGACTTCGTCCACAATGGACTTCATCCGCGCGAGCCCGGCCTCCCCGAGCGCCGCCGCGAAGTCAGCCACCGCGACCGCCCGCCCGCTGAATGCCGCCTCCAGCACCCAGTCCGCGAGCTGCCCCGCCTCCGGCGGCCGAGCCGCACAAGCCCGCGCATACAACGCGACCGCCTGGTCAAGCCGCTCCTCGAGGTCCGCCGCGAGGTCGCCGTGCTGCTCGAGCATGCCCACGATGTCGTCCACCGCCCGCCGCGCGAGCGGCGCGAGATCAGCGCGGCTGCCGGAGTCGAGCAGCCGCCGCACAGTATCGAGAACCGCACCGATTTTGGCGGTGTACTCGACCGGGTCGGGGACGCTCACGCGAACAGTCTGCCGTATGGCCCGTAACCGGCGTGTGGGCCAACGGCGTACTCTTTTCGGCCCAACCCGTACACCCCAGGTGAGCACTGCGCGTGATAGTCAGGTCCAGTGACCCTAGACGACCTGACCCAGCGCCTCCGCGACTTCGCCGCCGCCCGCGACTGGGAACCGTTCCACACCCCGAAAAACCTGACGATGGCCCTGTCCGGCGAAGCGGGCGAGCTGATCGCCCTGTTCCAGTGGCTGACGCCGGAGGAAGCCGCGAACTGGCGCGCGGACCCGACCCAGGAGTTCAACGTCCAAGACGAAATCGCCGACGTAATGCTGTACCTGGTCCGGCTCGCGGATGTGCTGGGAATCGACCTGCTGGAGGCAGCGAACGCGAAAGTGGACCGAAACGAGAAGAGGTTTCCTCCGCTAGCCCGGTGACCCGGCCGCGGTCCGCTTCGTCTCGTCGAGGTACCAGCCGCCGACCAGCGCACCGACCGCGAAGACGGCCAGAAAGATCCCCGGCCCCAGCCCGGCGCCGCCGAACATCGCGGCGACCGTGAGGACCATCAGGACGAACCCGATTCCGATCAGCACCCGCCCGACCAGCCGGCCACTGCCTGACGGTGCCTTCTGGTGCTTCGGCTGCGGGACCGGGGCGCTCTCGAAGCCCAACAGCACCGGAGCCTCGTCCAGCCGCGCGACGTGCGCGCCGAGTTCGAGCGCGCGGGAAAGCCGCGGTTCGGACTCGCGCACCCCCGAGTCGTACACCAGGTGCGTGACCGAGCCCGTCAGGTTCTTCGCCAGCTGGAACCCCTCCGACAGCACCCGTGCCCGCAATTGGTCCGCGTCCGCCGTCGCGCCGAGCACGAGGACCCTCGTCGGTTTGTGCCCGGCGGCGGTGACCTTGAGGTCCACCACCACTTCCAGCGCCCCGAGCGCCTCCGCGACCTGGCGCAGTTCGCGGTGCTCAGCGGAGGTGACCACGCCATCGGATTCCGCGACCTGGCGCAGCTCAGCGACGAAACCAGCATGCACCCGCCGGACCTCCGCCGCGGGCATCCCAGCCTCAGCCGCGAGGCCAGCGAGCGCGGAGACCTCCTCGTCGGTCAGGAATTGGTCGCCGACCGCTTCGGCGAGCAGATCGAGGTAAGCCTGCGCGACCGGTCCGCCGTCTCCTGCGGAAACCCGGTCCACCGCCTCGGCCATCCAGCCCTTCTCCGCACCGTCGACCGACCGGCGCAGGGCCGCCGCCCCAGCCGCGTATCGCGGCAGTTCCGGAAAACGCAGTGGTCGCGCCAGCCGCAACCCATGCGTCCCGACGAGAGCGATCATCGCCTGCGCGCACGCCCGGGCGGCCGGCTCGGCGAGGTAACCGGGGAAGTCCTCGATGCCGAAGGCGCGGGCGATAGTGGCGAGCCGGTAGTTGGGCAACGGCAACGTCGCCCGCGCGGTGTCCTTGAGCGAGATCCCCGGCAGCGGCGGCAGCCGGACGCCTAACTGGCTGATCTCCGCGAGGAGGCCATACACCGAGGACAGGTCGTGGGCCACGACAACGGCGCCTCGGCACAGATCGAACAACCGGCTGAGGATGTCGCCGAAAGCTGGTGCACCAGCCAGTTCCGCCGCGGTGATGCGATGCGGATTGCCCCGGTTCGGGTCGGCGGCGACGACCGTCGCGAACTCGCCGAGGAAGATTCCGTCCCCACGGAACCGGATCGCCGCGATCTCCAGGACGCGACCGGCGTGCAGCCCGGTCGTCTTCACCTCGATCGCGGTGAATTCCGTGCCGCTCGCGGGCACCTGCCCGGTCGGGGACAGGGACAGTCGTTCGATCAGCTCGGCCATCGTGGATGCGCTTTCTCCTGGACGGTTCCCCTAGCCATCGCGAGGAAGTCGCAAACCGTCACAGTCGCTGCGGAAAAATCTTGTTTTGTGACTGATCCGTGACTTCTTCCTTTCCCGGAAGACCTGGCGCGTAACGCTGACCGCCGCTTTTGCGAAGTCCATTCGGCACCCGCCTCAGGAAGAGGATTTTCGAATGCATCCCACGCCCGCGCCGCCGTCGCGCCCCAAGCTGAAATTCCCGACCTGGCTGACGGTCGTCCTCAGCGTCTTCGCGGTTCTCTTCATTCTGGGCGCGGTGTTCGGAAAGCCCGCGCCGACGCCTGAACCGGTTGCCGCGCCGGTCGCTCCGCCCCCGACGACCGCGGTGACCACCTCATCCTCTCCGGCACCGGTGACGTACACCGTGGACAAAATCACCGACGCCGCCAACCTCGACCTGGCCGGTTCGGACGGAAGCCATCGCACCGTGCGCATCCTCGGCCTCGAAGTGGCGACCGGCAACAACTGCTACGCCGCGGAAACCGTTACTTGGGCCAATAACAAGCTCGCCGGCGCGGCAGTAAAGATCACCACGGACACTACTGACGGCGTCTCACTCGCATTGACCGACGGCACCGACTACGCGACCGCGACCCTTTCGGCCGGGTACGCCCGACTGTCGGGGAACGTCGTCTCCGACTCTTTGCGCAACGCGTCAAACACGGCCCAGCAAGCGGCGGCTGGATTGTGGGCGGAACCCTGCAAGGGCATGATCACCGCGCCGATGCCGGTGCCTCCTGCGCCGACTCCGACGCCGACTCCGAAGAAGGACACGCCCGCGCCGCCACCAGCCCCGCGCGTGTCCGAGCAAGCCGCCCCGCCGCCTCCCCCGGTCGAGGACCAGCCGGAACCCGAACAGCCGAGCGCTGCGTACTACAAGAACTGCGCGGCCGCGAAAGCCGCTGGGGTCGCTCCGCTTCACCGCGGCGACCCGGGCTATCGCCCCGCGCTGGACCGCGACGGCGACGGAATCGCCTGCGAGCGGTAACTCCTGGTGTCGTGCGGCACCACCGGCAGACGAACCGCCCCACAGCCCGTAACCTGGACATATGCCGATTCAGGTGCTGCTGGTAGACGACCACGAACTCGTCCGGCGGGGCCTGCGCGACCTGCTCAGCGACGAGGCCGACCTGGAGGTGGTCGCCGAGGCCGGGAGCGTCGAGGAGGCGCTCGCGGTGGCCATGCACGTCGAGCCGGATGTCGCGGTCGTGGATGTTCGTCTTGGTGACGGCGATGGCATCACGCTCTGCCGCGAGCTGCGGTCCAAGCCCACTCCGCCGGCCTGTCTCATGCTCACCGCGTTCGACGACGAGGAAGCCATGGTAGGCGCGATCATGGCGGGCGCTTCGGGTTATCTGCTCAAGCAGGTTCGCGGCCAGGACGTGGTGAACGCGGTCCGCGAGGTCGCCGCCGGGCGGTCGCTGCTCGACCCGGTCAGCACCGCCCGCGTGCTCGACAAGCTGCGCCATCCGCCGACCGACGAGCTGGCCGCTCTCACCGATCGCGAGCGCGACGTGTTGGAGCTGATCGGGCAGGGGCTGTCGAACCGCGAGATCGCCGAACGTCTTTTCCTCGCCGAAAAGACGGTGAAGAACTACGTGACGTCCGTGCTCGCGAAGCTCGGCATGCAGCGCCGCACCCAGGCCGCGGCGTGGATTGCCCGGCGCGGCAAGTGAATCAGCTTCCCGCGACGGCGCGGCCGTAGCGTTCGGACAGCAACTGCAGCAACGGGACCAGCTCCGGCGGCGACTCGACGGTGAAGTCCATCATCAGCATTCCGATGTAAACAGCCACGGTGTCCAAACTGTCCGCGCCGGTGACGAGCACGCAACGGTTCTCGTCGATGGGCTCGACGACGCCGACCGTCGGATTGATCCGCGCCAGCACCTTCTCCGCCGGAGCGTCGATGCGCAGGCGCGCGTGCACGAGCCAGCCGCTCGCCGCGATCGTGCGCATCGCGAAGGCGGTGTAATCCCCGCCAGGCAAGGGATTCGGCTCGAACCGGCGGCGAGTCGGCATCCTCGGTTCCATCAGGTCGATGCGGTAGGTCGCCCAGCTGTCGTTCTGCGGATCGCGGGCGACCAGATACCAACGCCGCTGCCAGCTGAGCAACCGGTACGGCTCGACCAGCCGCGACTCGTCCGCGTAGTCGAACCGGAGCCATTCGACGTGCCGGATCGCCCGCGCGACCTCTTGCAGCACGGCGCTGTCGATCTCCGGATCGGGCGCGTCGGTGCCGACGTTCTCCGGACCGCGGTCGATCGTCGACCGCAGAGCGTCAACCGTCGGACGCAGCCGCGCTGGCAAAACCTGCTCGAGCTTCGCGAGCGCCCGCGTACCGGCCTCGTCGATTCCGGAGATGCCCGCCGCGGCCCGCAGGCCGACCGTGACCGCCACCGCCTCCTCGTCGTCCAGCAGGAGCGGAGGCAGCTTTCCGCCAGAGCCGAGCCGGTAGCCGCCGACGTTCCCGCGCGTCGCCTCGACGGGATAGCCCAGGTCGCGCAGCCGTTCGACGTCGTTCCGGATCGTCCGGGCCGAGACGCCCAGGCGTTCCGACAGCTCCCTGCCGCTCCGCCCGGCCGCGCTCTGAAGCAGTGCGAGAAACGCCAGCAACCGCGCCGTCGGATCGGCCATCGAAACTCCTTATTCTATTAGGAACTGATCCTACCTAATACCCTCCTAGTGTTCTTCTCATGACGAACGCGACCGCCTCCCTCGCCCTCCGCCCCTTCACCGTCGAGATCACCGACGCCGAACTCGCGGACCTGCACGACCGCCTCGCCCGCACCCGCCTGCCGCAGCCGTCGCCGACCGACGACTGGGACGCCGGCACCCCGAACGCCTACCTGCGGACGGCGATCGAGGCGTGGCGGAGCTTCGACTGGCGCGCCGCCGAAGCCCGGATCAACTCCTTCCCGCACTTCACCACCGAGATCGACGGCCAGACGTTCCACTTCATCCACGTCCGCTCCGCCCACCCCGGCGCGACGCCGCTGCTGCTCGCGCACACCTATCCCGGTTCGTCGGTCGACTACCTCGACCTGATCGACCGCCTCGTCGACCCGGTCGCTTACGGCGGCCGCGCCGAGGACGCCTTCGACGTCGTCGTCCCCGACGCGCCCGGCTACGGTTTCTCGCAGCCCGTCGCCGAATCCGGCTGGACAGTCGCCCGCGTCGCCGCCGCGTACGACCGGCTGATGCGCGGCCTCGGGTACGAGAGCTACGGAATCCACGGCTCGGACAACGGCGCGATGACCGCCCGGGAGCTCGGCTTGTTGAACCCGGAGGGCTTCCTCGGCCTGCACGTCCTGCAGCTGTTCTCGTTCCCGTCCGGCGACCCGGCAGAGTTCGAGCGCCTCGACCCGGCCGACCACGCCGGTCTCGCGCACATGCAATGGTTTCAATCAGTTGGTGGCTACAACACGATGAACGCCTCGCGTCCCCAAACGGTTTCCGTTGGCCTCAGTGACTCCCCGATCGGATTACTCGCCTACAGCGAGCTGTTCAACTCCTTCGGCAACGGGACTTCGCTGGTGCCACTGGAAAAGATCCTGCTGGAGGTGAGCGTGAACTGGTTCGCCAACGCCGCTTCCGGGATGAGCCGCAGCTACCTGGAGAACGCCCGCGCGGAGGCCGAACCGCGGGTGAGCGACGCGCGGACCGGCGTGGCGGTGTTCAAGGACGACTTCCAGACCATCAAGACCTTCGCCGAACGCGATAACACGAACATCGTGCACTGGAGCCGCTTCGAGGAAGGCGGTCACTTCGCGGCCCTGGAACGCCCCGACCTCCTCGCCGGCGACATTCGCGCTTTCTTCGCTGCCCGCGACTGACCCCTGCTGATTCCGCGCCCAAATCCCGTACGCATTGCTGCGTACGGGGTTCTCGGCGTCCCTGACGAAGCTGAGGGTAGCCGACTTCCGTTCATTGATTCACCCAATTGAGTGCCGAATAGATGTTCGATTTCTCGCTACCATGGGGAACGGCTCGGTGGCAGACGGGAAACGTGGGGAAGGAGCGTGCTCGATGACTCGTGAAGGCTGAATCTCTTGGTGCGCGGTGTGTTCACAGCGGTGGGTTCACAGCGGCGCGAGGTTGAGACAGCGTGTTTGCTGCGAGCGATTCAGGACAACTGCGGGACGCAGTGCGTTCGCTGCGATCCGAGTGGCAGGTCCGATTACGCCGGTTGCGAGGCGGTTTCGGCAGTGGGTTTGAGGTGGCTACCCGAAACAGCGCCAGGTCGCTGCAATGCTGGGTCGACATAGCATTGCGGCGCGGCACTTGGTCGCCGCGACATCGGGCTGCCGTGACGTTTCGGCGCGACGCTTGGTTGCCGCGACGCCGGGTTTCGGTGGTGTTTCGACGTGGCGTCTCGGCGCGAGACTAGGTGCCGCAATGCCGGACTGCCGTGACGCTTCGGCATGGCGTTTCGACGCGACGCTTGGTCGCCGCGGCGTTTCGGTGCGGCACCGAGGTCGCCGCAACATCGGCCGCTGCCATGCGTTTCGACGCGACGTCTCGGCATGACGCGTGACGGTGCGCAACACCTGGCTGCCGTGGCGTTTCGGCATGGCGTCTCGGCGCGACGCTTGGTCGCCGCAGCATTTCAGTGCGGCACTGAGGTCGCCGCAACATCGGGCCGCCGCCATGGCGTTTCGACGCGACGTCTCGACATGGCGTCTCGGCGCGAAGCTTGGTTGTCGCAACACCGGGCCGCCATGGCGTTCTCGGCATGGTATTTCGGCGCGGCACTGAGGTCGCCGCAACGCGGGGTCGACGACACAGTGCCGGGCTGCACAACACGATGCGGCGGCCAGGCCTGCGCAACGTGGCCGAGGTGAGCCCGACGCAAGACAGCTCGGTGCGATGTGGTTACCGCGACGCGCTCAGCGCGGCGCGGTAACCGCCACTCGCGCTCGGAGCGGGCGGGCTATTGCGCTGCACGCCATGGCGATGCGGCTACTGCGGTCGGTGCAGCGAACCGTCGCGGCGCAGTGGCCTCGTCGTCGTGTGGCGACCTCGTCGCGATGTGCGGCCTTGTCTTGCGGCGCGGTGGCTCCGTCGCGTCGCAGCGAACCGTCGCGACGTGGCGGCCTCCATGGCGGCCTCGTCTCGGACAACGTGGCGCGGCAGCTTCGATGCGGACGACGCGGTGGAACTGTCGCACTGGAACTGCGGCGAGCGCCCTCGCGACACGATCGCCAAAACCCCCTGCACCACAACGTGATCACCCCAGCGGCAGGTCAAACGCGACAAGCGTCCCCAAACTAGGCGAAGAATTGAGGAAAAACCGCCCACCAGCAGCATCAGCACGCTCGGCCAGATGCCGCAGCCCCCGGGTCGCGACCCCTTGCGGCACCCCGGATCCGTTATCCCGCACGCGAAGCTTCACGCCCTCAGCATCACGCGTCAGCGTCACTCGAGTCTCGCTCGCGCCGGAGTGTCGGACCACATTGGACAGTGCCTCGCGCAGCGCCGCACGGATGTGGTCGGCCCGCTCGGCCGGGATGTCGGCGAACTCGCCCGACAACTCCAGGGTCGGCGGATAACCGAGCAACTCGCCGGCGATGCGGACCTCGCCGCGCGCGGATTCGGCGAGGTCGGTCGGGGTGCCTGGGTCGTGGCGGGGCTCAGGCGAGCGCAGGGCGCGCACGGTGCCGCGGATTTCCTCGATGGTCTGGTCCAGCTGGTCGATCGCGTCGGACAGCCGGGCCCCGTCGGCCTGTGCGAAGCGTTTGCGCATGTTGCGGCGCACGCGGTCCAGCTGCATCCCGGTGCCGTAAAGCCGTTGCACGATCACGTCGTGCAGCTCACGGGCGATGCGTTCGCGCTCCTGGTACAGAGTCACGCGGTGTCGCGCGTTCGCGCCTTCCGCCAGCGCGAGTACGACACCAGCTTGCGCCGCGAACGCCGCGAGCATCTCGACTGTGCCCACGGAAAACGGCTCGCGTCCTTTCCGCCGATACACCGTGAGCGCGCCAAGCACCCGTCCGCCGGATCCGAATGGCGCGGCCGCGAACGGGCCGTATCCGCGCAGTTCGTCCGGCACATACGGCGCCGTGCGCGGATCGACGATGAAGTCCTCCGCCGCGATCGGCTCGCTGCCGCGCGCGACCTGGCCCGCCGCGGAGTCTGTCTCGAGCGTCAGCCCACGCAACTCCCCGACCGGTCCGCCTTCGACGTCGCCCGTCGGCACCTCTGCGAGCAAGCCGTCGACGCCATACGCCGCCTCGACCACGACGCGCCCGTCGTCGGCGCTGACCATTGCCAGGCCGAGGTCCGCGTCCGCGAGCTCAACAGCCCTGGCCACGACTGTTTCCAGCACCGCTTCGGGGTCGTCCCCGGACAGCGCGGTGCTGGTGATCTCCGTGGCCGCGGAGAGGGCGCGCGCGGCGAGTGTCGGGTCCATGAGCAACTCCGACCTTAGCGCGGAGCCCAGCCCCAGACCCGAAAGCGTGACCGTCACCAACAACCCTCCGTCACGCCGACACCCGCGGCAACGCCCGCCGCACGACGCGCCCGTCCCGAACCTCGAAAACAATGTCCGCTTGCAGCTCTTC
This sequence comes from Amycolatopsis halotolerans, assembly GCF_042647905.1. Taxonomy (NCBI): domain Bacteria; kingdom Bacillati; phylum Actinomycetota; class Actinomycetes; order Pseudonocardiales; family Pseudonocardiaceae; genus Amycolatopsis; species Amycolatopsis halotolerans. The sequence goes on along the minus strand of NZ_JBHRWI010000027.1, from coordinate 80,976 downwards.
ATCCGCATTGTGCGTTACGTGCACAACCGTCCGTCCAGCAAGCTCCGCACGCAACGTCGCCCGCAACGCCCGCGCGGTGGGCTCGTCGAGGTGCGACGTCGGCTCGTCAAGCAACACCAACTCCGCCGACGGAGCCGCCAGCAACGCCCGTGCCAACGCCACCCGCTGCGCCTGCCCACCGGACAACCCGGCCCCGGCGCTGTCGAGCACGGTCGCCAAATCCAGGTCTGGCAACTCCGCCTGATCCAGCGCCCGACGCAAGTCCGACGTCTCCGCCAGCGGATCTGCGAGCCGCAAATTCTCCGCCACAGTCGTCGACACCAACATTGGCTCCTGCGGCGCCCAAGCCACCTTGCCCTGCGCGACAACCTCGCCCGCCCGAGGCCGAAGGAACCCCAGCAAGGCCGCCACCAGCGTCGACTTCCCGGCCCCGCTCGGCCCGACGACCGCTACATAAGCCCCGGTCGGCACGCTCAGATCGACACCCTTCATCACCGCCTCGCCGCCAGGCCAGCCCAGCTCAGCACCCCGCAACCGGACTGCGGCTGGGCCGTCGAGGCCTGGCTCGGACGCTGCCCGGTCATGCACGCCGACCGATCCAGCAACCGCTCCGCGCTCGAGCCCAGCAGCACCGGCCGAACCGTGCGAACGCCCGACCTCCGACTCGCCAACCACCGCACCAAGCCGAACCCGAGCCGCCCGCAGCGTGTCCCAATGCACCGCCGCCTGCGGGAGCAACGCCAGCACCTCCGCCAGTGCCAACGGCACCAGCGCCAGCAGCGGTGCCATCACGCCCGCCAACTCCCCGCGACCGACCGCCCCCGCGGCCAGCATCGTGCTGGCCACCGCAGCCGCCCCGGTCGCCAACGTGATCAGCGCTTCCGCCGCGCCCGCGCCGAACGCTTGCCGCCGGGTGTCGGTCGCCAGTTGGGTGTCCGTCGAGGCCAGGTCGCGGTGCCGCGAGGCCGCTCGGCCGTAAGCGAGCAACTCCGCAGCCGACGAAAACAGCACCAAAACCCGCGCCGCGACGTCACGGCGTCCGGCTGCGAGGGCCGAGGTCGCTCGACGTTCCAAGCGCAGCGCGACTGCCGGTGCCGCCAAACCCACGAGCACGGTCAAGGCCAGCACCAAACCGGCCGACGGCAGGACCATCGTCTGCACCGCGATAGCCCCGGCCGCGACCAGCCCGACCACGATCGGCGGCGATACGACTCGCGGCAGCAAATCCCGCACCGTGTCGACATCAGTCACCAGCCGACGCTGACTCTCCCCGGCTTCGAGGCTGCGCGCCGGGCCCAAGCGCACCAACGCATTCCACAGCCGAACGCGTAACCGTCCAGCGATCCGGAAGGCGGCGTCGTGCGTCACGAGCCGTTCGACGTACCGGAGTCCGGCCCGCCCCAGGCCGAACGCGCGAACCCCGACGACCGCGACGGTCAAAGTCAGAATCGGTGGCTGCAAGGACGCTTTGGCGATCAGCCAACCGGAAGTCGCGGTCAAGGCGATCCCGGCCAAGAGCGCCAAGGCACCCAAGAATGCGCCGGAGAAAAGCCGTCGGTCAAGCAGCATGCGCCAAGGAATCGGCCGCGCATCGGGACTGTCCGAAGTGGACTCAACGACCGAGGCAGGAGCTGAGTCCGCAATGGCTACTGCGGCAGAACGTTCGTGAGCAGCGATTACCGCCGCCGCACCGTTTTCGACAGCTCGCTCGACAGCGTCCAGCACTCGCCGCGCGTTGACGTCGTCCAGGTGCGCGGTCGGCTCGTCCAGCAGCAGCAACCACGCGCCGGACTGAACGCGCAGCAACGCCCGAGCCACGGCGACGCGCTGGCGTTGTCCCAAGGAAAGCCGGTCGACCGGACGGTCGGCGAGACCGTGCAAGCCCAGTTCGCCGAGCATCGCGTCGACGCCGGGACCGGCAAGTTCTTCCCGCACAGTGCCGCCGCTGAAAACCGGCGACTGCGGGACCCACGCGATGCCAGCGCGCCACCGTTCGAGGTCAGCTTCGGCGAGCGGGACGTCACCCGCCATGACCGACCCGTCATACGACGGCACGAAGCCCAGCAGCGTCGCCAAAGTTGTCGATTTTCCGCCACCGCTCGGTGCGCGCAACCAGACGATCTGGCCGCGCTGGACCGAGAAACTCTCGCCGTCCGGGGCGAATCCGCCGCGCCGGGCGACTTTTAGGTCCGACACAACCAACGATCCACAGGGCGCGGTGTGTGTTCCTTCTGCCGGGACCGGCTCCGCGAGCACCGCGGTCACCCGGCGGACCGCTTCCACCCCGTCCTCGCTCGCGTGGAATGCCGCGCCGACCGCGCGAATCGGCTGGTAGCACTCGGGAGCGAGGATGAGCACGCCGAGCCCGATCGCCAGCGGGAGCGATCCCGAGACGAGCCGGACGCCGATCACGACAGCCACCAGCGCGACCGACAGCGTCGCCGCGAGTTCCAGCACGAAGGCCGAGGAGAACGCGACTTTCAACGTCTTGAGCGTCGCGCGACGATGCCGTTCCGACAGTTTGCGCACGGTTTCGGCCTGCGCGTCAGCCCGCCGGAACGCGGTGAGCACCGGCAACGCCCGCACCAGTTCGAGCAGCAGACCGGACATCCGGTGCAACGCGTCCGTCGCGCCGGAAACGCGGTCGGCGGTGAATTTTCCGACCAGGACAGCGAACATCGGCAGCAACGGGACCGTCGCGGCGATGATCACCGCCGAGGGCCAGTCTGTCCACAGGATGGCCGCGCCTGCCGCGAGCGGGACGACCGCGGCGGTGACCAGCGCGGGGAGGTACTCGCGGAAGTAGGAGTCGAGTGCGTCGAGGCCGCGCGTGACGAGCGTCGTGAGTTCGCCGTGGCCGCGCCGGGCCAGCCATTCCGGGCCCAGGCGCAACGCGTGGTCGACGACGCGGGCGCGCAAGTCGCGTTGCGCGGTCGCGGCGGCGCGTGCGGAGACAACCCGCACCGCCCAGCTGGTGCCTGCCCGGCCCACGACGAGCGCGAACAGAACAGCCAACTGGACGGTGCGGCCCCCTTCCCCCAGCCCCCGGGAGACCACGTCCGCGAGAATGTCCGCTAGCAGAAAAGCTTGTCCGACAAGGAAAACCGCGTTCCCGAACGACAGCACCGCGACCAGGGCCATCGCTCGGCGCGCGGCCGGCCCCAAGGCCGAGAGCGCGCCGAGCGGACCCTTGCCCAGCCGCACTGGGTCCATGGGGGACCCGGTGGCGGAAAGGGGTGCGCGGCCGGGAAGTTCAGTCATGGTCAGTGCGCCGCCGGGATGTGCTGGACGCCGATGCGCTTGCGGAACACCCAGTAGGTCCAGCCCTGGTAGATCAGCACCGCCGGCGCGCCGAACGCGCCGACCCAGGTCATCACCGTCAGCGTGTAGTGACTGACCGCGGTGTTCATGACGGTCAGCGAGTGCGTCGGGTCCAATGTGGACGGAAGGACGTTCGGGTAGAGCGCGCCGAAGAAGGTCACCGCGGCGCCCGTGATGACGACCGCGAGCGCGGCGAACGCCTGCCCGTCGCGGTCGGCGTGGAGCCGCAGCCACGCCACCGCCGCGGCGAGGACGACGATCACGAGCGAGATGAGCGTCCACAGTTTGCCTTCGCGGACCTGGACGACCACCAGGAACGCGACCAGCGGCAGCAGTCCGACCGGGAGGATGCGCAGCGCCAGGGTGCGCGCACGTTCCCGCAGGTCACCGGTGGTTTTCAGGGCAAGGAACGCCGCGCCATGCACGAGCGAGAACCCGACGATCGCCACCGCGCCGAGGAGCGTGTCCCACCGGACCGACTCGAACGGCGACCCGACGCGGTTGCCCTGCGCGTCGAGCGGAAGGCCGAGCACGGTGGTCGCGAGCAGCAGCCCGACGCCCAGCGGCGGGACCCACGAACCGATGATGATCACGCGGTCCCAGACGCGCCGCCAGCGTTCGGAGTCGACCTTGCCGCGGTACTCGAACGCGACGCCGCGCCCGATGAGCGCGATGAGGACGATCAGCAGCGGGAGGTACGCGCCGGAGAAAAGCGACGCGTACCAGCCGGGGAACGCCGCGAAGGTCGCCCCGGCCGCGACGATCAGCCAGACCTCGTTGCCGTCCCAGACCGGCCCGATCGTGTTGACGAGGACGCGCCGCTCGGTGTTCGTTTTCCCGAGGACCGGCAGCAGCATCCCGACGCCGAAGTCGAATCCTTCGAGGAAGAGATACCCCAGCCAGAACAACGCGACGATCGCGAACCACAGCGTTTCGAGTGTCATCCCCACTCACCTCGTCCGGCGACTGCCGGCGTCATCCGGTCGGCCACCGGGTTGTCCCCACGATGGCCCTGAGTTATCCACAACCCAGCGAGTTGTCCACAGATTCGCTGTGGGTAACCCGCGAGAGCCACGACCCGATTACGCTGGGTACGGGGCGTCCCCCCGGTGAGGGTGGGGGCTGCGTACGCGCGGGGAGGGGTTGGGGCAAGAGTTCGCGGCGGTTGGTGCGGCCGGGCGGTGTGAGCTGGGGTGGGGGCGCTCGGTACCGCGGGTGGGGACGTGAGGTGGTGCGTCGCTGCGGCGGGCAGGTTCGCCGTGGGAGCGGCTTGTACGGCCGGGGCCGAGTCGAGTTTGCCCAGCGTCACGTTCATCTCCACCTCCGTCGTTTCCATCGCAGCAGCGGTCTCCTCCGGAGCGCCCGGACTCTCGGTCCAGGCCAGTGGAGCGGGCCGCGCCCAGACCCGGCCCTCCGGGTCTTCTGGCGGCACCCCGGCCCGCTCCACCGGGTCAGTAGGCGAACGAAAGCGCCTGGTCATCGGAACCATCGGAGTCCTCGGAATCATCAGAACCGCCGGAATCAGAAGGGGCAGCGGGCGGCATCACCGCGTCCACCCCGCCCCGTACGTACTTGCGCATCAGGTACAGCTCCACCACACCCAGCACCGCGTACAGCACCGTCAAAGAGATCAGCGACGTCAGCACCTCGCCGACCGTCAGCTTCGAAACCGCCTGCGCGGTGAACATCCACATGCCCTCGACGCCGGTCGGATTGGGCGCGACCACGAACGGCTGCCGCCCCATCTCCGTGAAGATCCAGCCCGCGCTGTTGCCGATGAACGGCGTCGCGATGCCGCCCAGCACCATCAGCGGGAACCAGCGTCCGCCGGGGATCCGGTCCCGCCGGGTGAGCCACAGGGCCAGCAGGCCGATGCCCGCCGAGATCGCGCCGAAACCGATCATGATCCGGAAGCCCCAGTACGTCACGGGCAGGCTGGGCACGTAGTCGATCGGCTTGCCCGCGAGCGAGCCGAGCGCCGGGTCGTTCGGGTAGTTCGTGCCGTATTTCGCCTGGTATTCCGAAACCAGGTTCTCCACGCCCTTGACCTCGGTCGAGAAGTCGTTGTGCGCCAAGAAAGAGAGCAACGCGGGCACGTTGAACGTCTTGACGTCCTCGCAGTTGGCGTTCGCCACGTCGCCGATCGCGATGATCGAGAAGCTCGCTGGCTTTTCCGTGTGGCACAACGCTTCCGCCGACGCCATCTTCATCGGCTGCTGCTCGAACATCAGCTTGCCCTGCGCGTCGCCGGTGATCGCCAGCACCGCGAACGCCACCACGCCGACCCAGCCGCCGAGGCGCAGCGACGAGCGCCAGACGTCGCGGTGTTCGTCCGATTCCGCGGCGCGCTTCCGCCACAGGTGCCATCCGGCCACGCCGACCAGGAACGCCGCCGCCACCGAAAACGCGCCGGCCAGCGTGTGCGGGATCGCGGCGAGTGCGGTGTTGTTCGTCAGCACCGCGCCGATCGAGTTCATCGTCGGCTTGCCGTTCACGAACTCGACGCCCACCGGGTGCTGCATCCACGAGTTCGCGGCGAGAATGAAGTACGCCGAAGCCATCGTGGCCAGCGAAAACGCCCAGGCGCAGGCCAGGTGGATCTTCTTGGGCAGCCGGTCCCAGCCGAAGATCCACAGGCCGAGGAAGACCGACTCGACGAAGAACGCGAGGAGGCCTTCCATCGCGAGCGGCGCGCCGAACACGTCGCCGACGAACCGGGAGTAGGCGCTCCAGCTCATCCCGAACTGGAACTCCTGCACGATCCCGGTGACGACGCCCATGGCGAAGTTGACGAGCAGCAGCTTGCCCCAAAACTTCGTCATCTTGAGGTGCCGCGGCTTGCCGGTGCGCACCCATGCCGTCTGCATAGCCGCGACCAGCACCGAAAGTCCGATGGTCAGCGGGACCATCAGGAAGTGGTAGACGGTGGTGATGCCGAACTGCCACCGCGCGAGCTCTAGGACATCCACGGGTTCGATCCTCCGCGCGGACACCCGCGCCAGCCAGTTCAACACGTCCTGAACCAGCCGGGACCAACGTCCCGCCGACCTGCCGAAACCCCGCGCGGAGAAAGAGCGGAGCTACCCCCGATCAGGTGGCGGCTAGCGCGTCTCCTCCACGAGCCACGACAGGTACCGCGGGCTGCCGCCGACGATCGGCGTGACGACGACCTCGGGCAGGTCGTAGGGATGCCGCACGTTCAGGAACTCCTCCAGCGCGCCGGACCGGTCCGCGGCCGTCTTGCACTCGACCCGCCATTCGGCCGCCGTCTGCACCTCGCCCTCCCACCGGAAAACGCTGGTGATCGGCCCCACGATCTGGGCGCACGCGGCGAGCCGGGCCTCGATGGCGCTCGCGGCGATGGTGCGCGCGGCGGCCTCGGAGTCGACGGTGGTGATGACGACGACGTGGTCAGCAGACATGACCCGCACCGTACCGCAGCCGGAAAACAGAATTCGGCGCACCGAAAAAAATAATCCGGCGAACCGGCGGCCAGCATTCTGCCGACCTTATCAGGCAATTCGCGAAACTCATCAGCTTGCGGTTTTCTGAATCTCCCCTTTATCGTTGCAGTGAAAGGGGTGAGCACGAACCCATGTCTCCCGCATTGATCGCTCTGTTCAGCGCGTTCGGCCTGGTACTGGCCGTCGAGCTGCCGGACAAGACGCTTGTCGCGGCCCTGGTGCTCACCACCCGTTTCCGCGCCTGGCCGGTATTCGCCGGAGTGTGCGTGGCGTTCGCCGTGCAATGCGTGATCGCGGTGGCTTTCGGCAGCCTGCTCACGCTCTTGCCGGAAACCCTTGTTTCGGTGCTGGTCGCCGCGATGTTCGGCGTCGGCGCGTTCCTGCTGCTGCGCGAGGGCTTCAGCGAAGGCAGCGAAGCGGGCGAGGACGCCTCCCGCTCCGGACCCGGGCCGGTTTCGTTCCTGCGCTCCGCGCTCACGTCGTTCGGCGTGCTCTTCGCCGCGGAGTGGGGCGACGCCTCGCAGTTGGCGACCGCCGGTCTCGTCGCCCGCCTCGGCAATCCGTTCGCGGTCGGGGTCGGCGCGTTCGTCGCGCTGGTGTCGGTGGCCGGGCTGGCGGTGTTCATCGGCTCCAAGATCCGCGACCGGATCCGGCCCAAGCTGATCCAGCGGGTCGCCGGGTTCGTGTTCGCCGGTTTCGCCGCGTTCGCGCTGGCCCAGCTGCTCTGGTAACCGCGGTTTCACAGGAACGCCAGGTAACCTCTTCGGAACCCCCGAACGAGGACCAGGTGAACCCCCGGTGACGCCATGGCCTCCGCCATGACCGCCGAGGAGCGCCCGTGCCGACCACCTCACGCGCCGCCGTTTCACCGGTGTCGCCGGTCCACGGCAGGCTCGCGCTGGTCGGCATCGGGGCGGCCGTGCTCATCGCGACGGACCTGCACCTGCGGCTCTCCGCGCAAATCAGCCCGATCTGGCAGACGCTCTCGGAGTACGTCTACGGCAGGCTCGGCGACCACTCCGCCGCGCGGCTGTTCACCGTCATGTGCCTGGCCCTCGCGCTGGGTTCGCTGGCGTTGCTGGCCGGGCTCGTCAAGGCTCGCCGTTCGCCCGCGGTCGTCCTCCTGCTCGGCGTCTGGTGCGCCGGCCTCACGATCTGCGCGACGGTCCCCGTCGACCCCAACGGTGAAGCCCGTTCCTTCGACGGTCAGCTGCACAACGCCGCCGCACTCACCGCGTTCCTCGCGCTCCCCACTGCCGCCTGGCTGCTGACCCGACGCGGCGGTCGCGCCTGCCCGTGGGAGCCGCGCCGCACGACCATCCGCTGGCTGGCCGCCGCGAGTTTCGCCAGCGTGGCGGTGGTGCTGGGCGGCTTCGTCTTCACCCTCATCACCGGACCCGCGCAGCAGGAAGTGACGCTCGGGCTGTTCGAGCGGCTGTTGTTCACGGTCGATCTGGCGCTGCTGCTGACGATGGTCCGCCCGCTCGTCGCCGCGTCCCGCCGCTAGGTCCGCAGCACCTCGGCCAGCTTCAAAGCCGCCGCTACCGCCAGCGGCCCGACCTCGTCCGAAGCCAACGGCTCCAGCGAAATCACCCCGACGCTCGCCCGCAGCCCAGGCACCCCGCGCACCGGCGCGGCAACCCCCGAAGCACCCGCCTCGATCTCGCCCGTCGAAACGACCCACTTGTCAGTGCCGCCGGGCCGCAATGCCATCGCCCGCCCGGCCGCACCGGCAGCGAGCGCGTGGCTGCTGCCGACCCGGTAAGCCACGTGATAACTCGTCCACGACGGCTCGACCACCGCGACCGCCTGCGCGTGATCGCCCTGCGCGACCGTCAGATGCGCCGTAGCGCCGACCTTCTCGGCCAGCTCACGCAACACCGGCCGCGCGGCCTCGCGCAGCTGTGGCAGCACCTGACCGGCCAGCCGCAGCACTCCGACGCCGAGCCGCACCTTCGTGCCGTCTCGCCAGATCAGGCCGCGTTCGGCCAACGGGACCAGCAGCCGGTACACCGCCGCGCGGCTCGCACCGATGGTCACCGCGAGCTCGGAGATGGTCGCCGCCTGCTCACCCGAATCGGCCACTGCCTGCAGCAGCGCCAGACCTCGGTCGAGGGTCAGCGACCCCTCCGTGCTCACAACAGCTCGAGTTCACCCAGGTCAGCCACCGGCTCGTCGAAGGACGCCGCCGCGTACGACCCGAAGAGCTCCCGCACCGCCTTGGCGGCCGGCTCCGGCAATGCGCGCGCCTCGTCGGCGAGGGCCTTGCCGTCGGTCGACTCCAGCGCTTCGCGGACGTCGCCGCCGGAGAGGCAGCGCGCCGACGCGACGAGCAGGTTCAGGAAGCCGTGATGCGTGAAGCCGGTCTCCGCGTCGACATGCCGGACCGCGCGGTGCAGACTGTTCGTCGCCTTGAACGACGCCCCCGGCGAGCCGCTGACCACGGACAGGAAGTCGGCGACCTCGTCGACGCTGGGGAAGTTCTCCCCCGCCTTGCCGCCGCAGCGGATCTTCGGCCAGCTGCCGTGCTCGATCACGTTGCGGACGCCGTCCAGCCAGCCGACGCCGCGGCGCGGTTCGACGACGCGGATGACGTCCTCGGGCACGAACTCCGAGACGCGTTCGAGCCACACCTCGTCGACGTCGGACGGGGCGGGCATCTCCACCATCCGCAGCGACAGCAGTTCGCTGCGCGATTCGACGATCGAGATCGCCTTCGGAACGCCGCCGAGCCCGGTGTCGATGATCAGCGACAGCGGCAGCGGCTCCTTGGGTTTGATCTTGATCAGCTCGGTGATCAGCTCGGGCAGCCGCGAGCCCTGGCACAGGAAAACCCCGAGTACCCCGGCGTGTTTCCCGCCGCGCGATGCGAAGTGCGCGCGAAGCGCCTCCGGCATCGCGACGTCCGCGGGCGGGAAGAGCGCCGAGTCGTCGACGAGCCGCGCGAACAGGGGAGGAATTCCACGGGGGCCGGGGGGCGTGAGTTCCACAGCGCTTGACACGACTGACACGCTAGTAGCGTACGGCAATAGGACAAAATCGTTCGCTCAGCGGACGCGTTCCGAGGCCCTCTCGATGACGGATCAACCGGCCCCCTCGACCGAATCCGCCCGGCCCCGCCGTTCTGCCGATCCCCTGACCAGCACTTTCCCGCCCCGTGGGTGATCTTCGCTCGCGCTCTTCCCTTGGCGCGGCAATTCAGGTTAGGCTCACCTAAGTAGGAGGTGAGCCGTGACCGAGGCACCCGTATCCGTGCGCCGCCCGCCCGCGCCGAACCCCGCCGAACGCGCCAAGACGATCGCGACCCGAGGCGGCCCGGCGACGATCATGCCGACCGTCGAAAGCGCCGGCTGCGAAGCCGAACGCGTAGAGCCAGTCCTGCATCACGTGCACCACAGCGGAAGCGTCAGCATTCTTCTGCCGGACGAGCACCCGATGGTGTGCGCGTCCCGGCAGGCTCAACGCGGCGAGCTCGCCGTCATGGTCGAGCTCGCCGACCACGCCCCGGTGGCGCTGCGGGAACCGGTCCGCGGCCTGCTGTGGATCACCGGATGGCTCCGGCCGCTGACGGCGGTGTCGGCCCGCGCCCGTGCGGTGTCGATCGCCGAGCAGCGGCCGGACCACCGGCTCCTCGACGTCGGCCACGGCCTCACGCTGCTCCGGCTGACCCCGGCGTCGCTGGTCCTGGCCGACGCGGAGGGCACGCATTCCCTGCGGCCGCACATGTTCAGCGCGGCCCCGCCGGACCCGTTCCACGACTACGAGGCCGACTGGCTGCGGCACCTGGAAAGCGACCATCCGGACGTGGTGGAGCAGCTGGCCCGGCACCTGCCCGCGAACCTGCGCGGCGGCCGGATCCGCCCGCTCGGACTCGACCGGTACGGCCTGCGCCTGCGCGTCGAATCGGCGGCGGGCGACCACGACGTCCGCCTCGCGTTCTCCCGGACGGTCGACAGCCCGCCGCAGCTGGCGGCGGAACTGCGGCGGCTGCTCGGCTGCCCGTTCCTCCGCCACCAGCACGGCGAAGCGTGACTGGTCGTGAAGGACTCCTTGAGGGAATCTGATTCCCCCAAGGAGTCCTTCACGGACCTCAGTCGTCCGCCAGCTCCGGAGGGAAGCCGCCGGTCGCGATCGGGCCCCAGCGTTCGATCGTGATCCGGATCAGGCTCTTGCCCTGTTTGCGCATCGCCTCGCGGTACTCGTCCCAGTTCGGGTGCTCGCCGGAGATGCTGCGGAAGTAGTCGACCAGCGGCTCGACCGAATCCGGCAGGTCGATCACCTCCGCGGTTCCGTCGACCTGCACCCACGGGCCGTTCCACTCGTCCGACAGCACGCACACCGACACCTGGGGGTTGCGCCGGAGGTTCACCGCCTTCGCGCGCTTCGGATACGTCGCGATGACGATCCGGCCCTCGTCGTCGACGCCGCACGTGTTCGGGGACAGCTGCGGCCGTCCGTCGGCGCGGGCGGTCACCAGGATCGCGTGGTGCCGCTGCTTGAGGAACGCGACCAGCTCGGCGCGCTCGACCTTCGTGTTGGTGGCGATAGTCCTCGGCATACCCCGACGGTAGCGTGCGTTCATGCGCACCACAGAGCGTTCCGGAGGGCCATCGGGCCTGCGATCGTGGCTCAATCCGGCACTTCCGGCGTTCCCGGCTCCGATCACCGACGCCCGCGAGCGGCGCGGCATCAAGATCGAGCTGGTCCTCGTCTTCGGCATCACCCTCGGGCTGTCCGGTGCGCGCAGTCTGCTGTCCCTTGTGGACTCTCTGCTGCGCCCGACCCCGTTGGCACAGCAGCAAGTCCAGCTCAACGTCCCGCGCGCCGCCGCGAGCTTGCTGGACCTGCTCCAGCAGCTGCTGAGCGCCGCGCAGCTGATCGGCTGGGGCGGGCTCGGGCTGTACCTGCTGTGGCGGGCCGGGCTGAAACTGCGGGAAATCGGGCTGAGCCGCCGCATCCGCTCCGACGCGCTCGTCACCGTCGGAATCGCCGCGCTGATCGGCATTCCCGGGCTCGCGCTGTACTTCATCTCGTATCACCTCGGCTTCAGCCTCGCGGTGCAACCGTCCACTTTGGGCGACACCTGGTGGCGGCCGATCGCGCTGACGCTTTCGGCGTTCGGCAACGCTTTCGCCGAGGAAGTGCTCGTGATCGGCTACCTTCTCACGCGGCTGCGCCAGCTCGGCGTGCGCGAGAACGCGTCGCTGTTCGGCGCGGCGGTACTTCGCGGTTCCTACCACCTTTACCAAGGGTTCGGCGGTTTCGTCGGCAACCTCGTGATGGGGCTGGTGTTCGGCCGCGTGTGGCAGCGGACCAACCGGCTGTGGCCGCTCATCGCCGCGCATACTTTGTTCGATGTGGTGTCCTTCGTCGGCTATTCGTTGCTGAAAGGCCGTCTTTCCTGGCTCCCGTGATGCCCGCTCATTAGGCTCGCACTTCGTGAGCGAGACGAGCGAGATGACCGCACCTCCCAGGGTGGACAGCGAAGTCGGGCCGCTGCGGGCAGTCCTGTTGCACCGGCCGGGAAACGAGCTGAAACGGCTCACCCCCCGCAACAACGACAAGCTCCTTTTCGACTCCATCCCGTGGGTGAGCCGCGCGCAGCAGGAACACGACGCCTTCGCCGACGTCCTGCGCGGCCGCGGCGTCGAAGTGCTGCTGCTGGCCGACGTTCTCCGCACCGCGCTGGAAGACCAGCGCGCGCACGCCGCCGGCGTCCACGCCGCGGTGGACGACCGGCGTCTCGGCAACGACCTCGCGGATTCGCTCAGGTCGCACCTGACGAGCGTCGACGCGCCCGCGCTCGCCGAGGTCCTGATGGCGGGCATGACGTTCGAGGAGCTGCCGTCCGCCGAGGGCGCGTCGCTGGTGCGGATGATGCACAACCCGCGCGACTTCGCCGTCGACCCGTTGCCCAACCTGCTCTTCACCCGCGATTCGTCGGCGTGGGTCGGCGACCGCGTCGCGATCTCGTCGCTGACCATGCCCGCGCGGCGGCGGGAAACGGCGCTGCTCGACCTGATTTACGCCTACCATCCGCGATTCCGCCACGCCGCCCGCGCTTACGGCGCGCATTCCGCGCCGATCGAAGGCGGTGACGTGATGCTGCTGGCCCCCGGTGTCGTCGCGATCGGCGTCGGCGAACGCACGACCCCGGCCGGCGCCGAATCGCTCGCCCGTTCCGTATTCGCCGACGGACTCGCGCATACCGTCGTCGCGGTGCCGATCGAACAATCGCGCGCGACGATGCATCTCGACACCGTATGCACGATGGTCGATGTCGACGCCGTCGTGATGTATCCGCTCGCGCGCGATTCCCTTACCGCGTTCACCATCAAGCCGACTGGCGACGGCGGCGTGAAAGTCGCCGGCCCGACGCCATTCCTCGAAGCCGCCGCGGAGGCGATGGAGATCGACCGGCTGCGGGTGATCGACACCGGCCTCGATCCGGTCACCGCGGAGCGCGAGCAGTGGGACGACGGCAACAACACGCTGGCCTTGGCCCCGGGCGTGGTCGTGGGGTACGAACGAAACGCGGAGACCAACGAACGGCTCACCGCGGCGGGCATCGAGGTGCTGCCGATCACCGGGTCCGAGCTGGGCTCCGGGCGCGGCGGCCCGCGCTGCATGTCGTGCCCGGTGCGCCGTGATCCCCCGCCGAAGCGGCACTGACCCCTGGACGGGCGAAGTTAGCCTTTCCTTAATAAGGGCAAACATATTAAGGGAAGGCTAACCAAAATAAGTGTTTCCTTCTTGAGGAATGGTAACCCTAATAGGGTGGAGATCACCAGCCAAAAGTGGAAAACAATCGGACATTGACGTACCGTGATGGACATGGCCGCTACGAAGAAAGAACCGCGCTCTAAGTTCTACGAACTGCTGCAGGCGCAGATCCACAACGAGTTCAACGCCTCCCAGCAGTACATCGCGCTCGCGGTCTGGTTCGACAACGAGGACCTTCCGCAGCTCGCGAAGCACTTCTACAAGCAGTCCGTCGAGGAGCGCAATCACGCGATGGCGCTCGTCCAGTACATGCTCGACCGGGACCACCACGTCGAGATCCCCGGCACCGGCCAGGTCCGCAACGACTTCTCCGCCCCGCTCGAGCTGATCGAGCTCGCACTGGAGCAGGAGAAGGAGGTCGCCGCCGACATCTCCGCGCTCGCGAAGGCCGCCCGGGCCGAGGAGGACTACATCAGCGAGCAGTTCACCCAGTGGTTCCTCAAGGAGCAGGTCGAGGAGATCTCCCAGATGTCGACGCTGGTCACGGTCGCGCGCCGCGCGGGTGACAACGTCTACGAGATCGAGAAGTTCCTGCACCGCGAGGCCGTCGGCGACGCCGGCGCGGACGCCGGGATGCCCCCGGTCGCGGGTGGCGCGCTGTAACGCTCGAGCACGTCCGGAAGCCCGGTTGTCCCCATTGTGGACAACCGGGCTTCCCCCTGTGGATAACTTCAGCGCCGCTCGTAGTGCGCGATGAGCACGCCGGTGGTGGTCGCGACGCTTCCGGTGAGCGTGAACTTGGTCAGCGGCGCGGGTCCCTCGAACAGCCGCGCGCCCTTGCCGAGCGTCAGCGGATGGATCAGCAACGTGTAGGTGTCGACCAGTCCGGCGGCGTGCAGCGAGCGCACGAGCGAAACGCTGCCGATGATTGCGAGATCCTTGCCGGGCAAGGCTTTCAGCTCAGCCACAGTCTCCACCGCCGAGCCGCGCAGCAGCACCGAGTTCTGCCAGGCACCGGCGTTGTCGAGGGTGGTGGAGACGACGTACTTCGTGGCCGCGTTCAGGTGCGAGGTGAACACGTTCCCGTCCGTGCGCGGGCCCCACGCGGTGGCGAAGTCCTCCCAGGTGCGCCGGCCGAACACCATGTCCCCAGGCCGGTCCATGCCTTTCCCCATCTCGCGCGCCAGAACGTCGTCGCCGTAGCCGTTGCCCCAGCCGCCCAGGTCGAACCCGTCCTGGGTGTCCTCATCGCCGCGACCGGGGCCTTGCACGACGCCGTCAAGGGTGGTGCTCAGGATGACGCTGATCGAACGCATCGGGAATGTCCTTCCGCTCTCCGCGGACCGCGAACCGGCCCGTCACCCGCTACACGAGCGGCGGGCGGCCAGATCGACATCGGCCCGGCGGAATTTTCAGCCGGCGCAGTCCTGCGTCTTCGCGCGGACCTCGATGGCCTGGACAGCCCCGTCCGAGTTCAGCGTGAAGTGATACGCGCCCTGGTCGCCGGTCGGCGACACGAGCGCGCTCCCCGACTCCGACGTGCCCGGATAGGTCGACGTGACCTGGTCCTTCGGCGTCCCGTCGCCTACGCCTTCCGGGGTGTGCGCGGCACCGTCGGGCTTCACCGCGACCACACCGTTGTCCTGCGACACGACAGCTGTCGCGGCGGGAACGCCAGCGCCGCTGACGTCGTAGTACGTGCAGCCAGCCGACTCTTTGACCGCCGTGAGCGTCATGCCCTGGCCCGTGAGCTGCTGCTCGGTCATGCCGAGCTTCACCGCGCCGAGGCCGTCCGCGGTCACCAACGCTCCGGAAGCGGCCTTCGTCGGCGTCGTCTGCGGCGGTGCCGATTTCGTGTGGTGCGGATGCGCGGGCGGCACCGGCGGTTCGGCCGTACCGTGCTCAGACGATTCGACCGGCGCTTGCACCTGCGTCGATTCGGCGCTCGAAGACGGCTCGGGTACCGAAGAAGGCACCGTGGGCCGGGTCGACGCGACCTGCTGCGCGGCGAAGTCAGTTGCCGCTGGCGGCGTGCGCAACTGCAGCACCACCAGCCCGGCCGACGCGACCGCGAGCACGCACGCCGCACCAGCCGCCGACGTCAGGACGCGCTGTCTGCGCCGCCGCCGGCGCGCGCCCGCCACGATGACCGACGCGGCGTCCTCGGTTGGTGCGACGGCCAGCCGGTCGTCGGCGAGGAGGGCGCGGAGGCGCTGTTCCAGATCCTCGGACTCGCTCACCCCGCGTCACCTCCTTCCTGGTTCTTCAGTTTCGCCCGCAAGGACGCGATGGCCTTGCTCGCTTGGCTTTTCACCGTCCCCTGGCTGATGTCCAGCGCCTTGGCGATTTCCACCTCGGACAGTCCTTCGTAGTACCGCAACACCATCACCGTGCGCTGCCGCGGCGGGAGGTCGCGCAGCGCCTGCCACAGCGGCTCGTGCTCGAACGGATCCTTCGGCGCGCTCGGGCTGGTCTCCGGCAGGTCCGCGACGAGGTTCTCCCGCCGCGTCCGGCGCCAGCGGCTGACGTGCGCGTTCGCCATCGAACGCCGTACGTAGGCCAGTGGGTCGCCGGTCTTCTGCTGCACGTACGACCAGCGTGCGCCCATCTTTTCGAGCACGGTCTGGACGAGGTCCGCGGCGTCGTGCGGGTTGCCGGTGAGCACGTGGCCGTAGCGGAGCAGGCCGGGCAGGGCCTCGCGGACGAAGTCGCCGAAGTCCGCGGTGGTGTTGACGGCTTCCGCCTGCGGCCCGGCCCACGGCGGATCTCCGCTCGCGAGGGGCAATGCGGCTGCTGTCACCGTATCGCCCCCTCCCCGGATGACCGCGTCGAGCGACGGTTCCTCGTCATCCCCACCACGCATGAGCGCCCCCCGGGGTTGTCCCGTCTCCGTCGCTACTTTCCGTAGCTGTGGACAACTGAGGTCAGCGCACGGAAAGCGACTCGGGCAGCTTCAAGGCACCGCCGGAGTCAGTGGGGAAATCGTGTACCGAGACCACAGCGTTTCGCGGGATCGGGCCGTAGATGTGCGGGAACTGGATTCCGCGCGGGTCCGGCGGCGCGCCGTCCTCCCAGCGGACGGGCGCGTCGACCAGCTTGGGGTCGATTTCCAGCAGCACCAGACCGGGCTGGCCGCGGAAAAGCGCGTTGGCGGGCAGCGCGACGGTGCCCGGGTCCGAGCAGTGGATGAATCCGGCGTCTTCGAGCGACGGCGCCCGGTATTCGCCGCCTTCGGGCACGGCGGCCCACTCGTCGCGGGTGCAGATGTGGAGGATCACGCTGTGATCGTCCCATCGACTTACCCACATGTGGACAACTCAGGTCGAGTTGTCCACATGTGGATATGTCAGCGGATGGTGAGCTGCCGCCCGATCAGCCCGTCGCGGGCGCGCCGCTCGGTGGCGTTGAGCGCCTCGGAGTCGAGCGACTTGAGCGCCTCGTCCAGCCGGGCGCCGAGCTGGTCCTTGGGCTCGGCCCACTCCCGGGCGTGCGCCTCGGGGTCGAGGTCCCACACCGGGACGAGCAGGCCGTGCGCGCGGAACGAACCGGCGTAGCGGGTGCCCTCGCCGAGCCCGAGCGTGCCGGCCGCAGACAGCCGCGCAAGCGCTTGCAGCAGCAGGTTCTCCGGTTCCGGGCGGACCCAGCGCAGGTGCGCCTTCTCGCCGGCGAGCACCCAGTACGCGCCGGAGCCGAGCCGGTCGGTGGGCATGATCGCGGCGTTGGCGCGCTCGAGGGACACCGCGACGTCGCCGGTCGCGTCCGCGTCCTCGGGCAGCCACCAGGCGAAGTCGGTGTGGAGGTCGACCTGCAGCTCCGCACTCGGCACGAGCAGGTCCTGGAGCCGGTTGTGCTCGTCCGGGTCGGTGGGCGACGTCGTGTCCGGCACCGACAGCACGTCGCCCGGTTCGGCGTCGAGCAGCCAGCGAAGCGCGCGGCCGAGGTCGCGGCTGATGTCGGAAGACCGCGTCTGCACCTGGAGGCCGAGGAATCGCTCGCCGTCCGAACGCACGAACGCCGCGGCGGCCATGGGCAGCACCGTGCCGAGCGTGACGTCGCCGCCGTCGGCGAGCGTGAGCTTCGCCGTGGCCGACGGGACGAACTCGCGCAACGCGATCAGCTCCGGCTCCGCCGCCAGACCCTCGAACGGCTGCCCGACGAAGACGTCGCGCACCTTCGGCTTGCGGTCCGGCTTGGGACCCTTCTTACGCGCGCCTTTACCCATTTCAGCCTCCTCGCGAACTCAAGGTCAGACGCTATCGAAGCGACCGGGTGCGCGGGCTCGCGGGTTAGAGTCTGCTCGTGTTCGACCCTCGCGATCCCGCCTTCCTCGCCGACCCGTATCCCGCGTTCGCCGCGCTGCGCGCCGAAGGCGAGGTGCACCAGCACGACGGCCTCGGCATCGCGATCACGGTTTCGCACGCCGCGTCCGCCGCTGTCCTCCGGCACCGCGGGCTCGGCCGAATCTGGACCGACGCACAGCCGCTGGAACGGTTCGCTTCGTTCAACCTGCTGCACCGCAACTCGTTGCTGGAGAACGAACCGCCCGCGCACAGCCGTCTGCGCCGCGTTATCGCGGGCGAGTTCGGCCGGGGTCACGTGCAACGGCTGCGCCCGATGGTCGCGGAACTCGCGGAGTCCATGGTGGACACTCTGGCCGCGAAAATCGCCGCCGACGGCAGCGCGGACCTGCTGGAGCACCTGGCGCAACCGTTGCCGGTCGCGGTAATCGCGGAGCTGCTAGGCGTCCCGACCTCGGACGGCTCGCAGCTGGTGACGTGGAGCAACGCCATCGTGAAGATGTACGAATACGGCCTTTCCGAGGATGGCCGCGACGCCGCCGAGCAAGCCGCCGCCGATTTCGTGGCCTACCTGCGCGACGTCGTCGCCGACTCCCCGCGCGGGATCGTCCGTGACCTGACCGCGAGCGAACTGACCCCTGACGAGGTCGTCGCCACCGCCGTCCTGCTCCTGATGGCGGGCCACGAGGCGACGGTGAACGTGATCGGCAATGGGGTGACCGCGTTGTTGACCCACCGCACGGAATGGGAGCGGCTGAGGTCCGACCCAACGTTACTCGACTCGGCTGTGGAAGAACTGATCCGCTTCGACTCGCCGTTGCAGCTGTTCGAGCGCACGGCGACTGAGGATGTGGAAATCGCCGGTCACCGGGTGGAGAAAGGCTCGAAGATCGGGGCGCTGCTGGGTGCCGCGGCGCGCGATCCGAAGGTGTTCGATGCCCCGGACACCCTCGATGTGGGCCGGTCGCCGAACGCCCACCTCGGGTTCGGGATGGGGATCCACTATTGCGTCGGGGCACCGCTGGCCCGGGTAGAAATCGCGGCGGCGTTGACGGCACTGACCAAGCGACTTCCGGAGTTGCGGCTGGCAGCGGTGCCGGAACGGCGGCCGGAGTTCGTGATCCGGGGGCTGCGGAGTTTGCCGGTGACTGCCTGAACTGCCCCGGGTTCGGGTGGTGAGTGCTGGATAATCGGATGGCGGCGGGCCGGAATCCGCTTCCCGAGCAGCACCGCTCACCACAAACCCGACCAGCACGCCTGCCGCCACGACGCGCTGCGCCCACCGAAGACGCCTTCAGGTCGCACCGGCCAGGCGAGACCCGCTTCCCAGCAGCGCAGGCACGCGAACCGCGAACGGACCAGCACGCCAACTCAACGCGCCACCTCTTTCGTCGGGCTGGCACCGGCCGCCGAATTCCCCGCCAGCTCAGTCACGCGAGCTGCGAACGGACCAGCACACCAACCCAACACCACCCGCCACCTCTTTCCTCGAACAGGCACCGGCCGCCAAGTTCCCCGCCAGCGCAGCCACGCGAACCGCGAACGGACCAGCACACCAACCCAACACCACCCGCCACCTCTTTCCTCGAACAGGCACCGGCCGCCGAATTCCCCGCCAGCGCACTCACCGCAAACCCGCGAACAGGTCGTCCTCCAGTCCGGTGCCGATCTCGACGTGACCGTTCGTGCGGGCCAGGTGGTAGTCCTCCCAGGGCCAGGCCTTGCGCTCGATCTCGCGCGAGTGCGCGAAAAACGGGTGCGCCGGATCCATCTGCGTGGCGTGCGCGCGCAACGCGGCATCCCGGGTCGCGAAGTGTTCTTCGCAGCGGATTCGGGTGGTCACGGTGAGCACGTCGGTCGGCGGGAGTTCTTCCAGGACCGGGCCCATCATCGACTCTTGGCCAGCGGCGAGGGTCGCCTCGTGCATGGCTTCGAACCAGGATCGGCTGAGGCTGGCCAGGTAGTAGAGCTTGCGCGGGGCGCCGTCGTCGGACTCGTCGAACGCGGCGGTCGTGACCTCGTGCGTGCGGATGTGGTCGGGGTGTGGATAACCGCCGGTTTCGTCGTAGGTGACCACTACCTGTGGACGGAATTCCCGCATCAGGTCCAGCAGCGGTTTTGTCGCTTCAGCTAGGGGGATCTCGGCGAAGCTTCCGGCGGGAGAAGGTTCCGTCAGGCCTGAGTCCTCGTGCCCCAGGAACGTTTGGCGGATGCCGAGAACCCTTGCCGCATCAGCCATTTCTCGGCGGCGGATGGCGGGTAAGTCCCGTCGGACGTCTTCTCGGTTCAAAGTTGGGTTGAGTACATCGCCGCGTTCGCCGCCGGTGCAGGTGGCTACTAGGACGTCTACGCCTTCGCGCGCGTAGCGGGCTAGGGTCGCGGCGCCTTTGCTTGATTCGTCATCAGGGTGGGCATGCACGGCCAGGAGTCGCAGCGTCATGCGCGGGTTCCTTTCGGGAAGAAGAGAGCGGGGATAAAGCTCAGCAGGGAGAGGCCTAGTGCCCAGGTGAAAGTGGTACCGAAGGCGGCGGGACCTGGTGGTTGCGCATGCAGGACGGCTACCAAAAGCGCCGTGCCCAGCGAGCCGCCGATCCGGTTGACGACGTTGATCGCGCTCGCCGCTCGGGGGATTTGGCTGCGTTCCAGCGAGGTGTACAACATCGTCATGCCGGGGGTGGTCGTCGCGCCTAGGCCGAACCCTCGGATCAGCAGCGAAACTGTCAACAGGGTCGGGCTTGGGGAATCGCCGAGTTGGGTGAAGGCGATGGTGCCTACCAGAGACAGTGCGATGCCAGTGAGCATTACTGTCCGGGAGCCGAAGCGGTCCAAAAGCTTTCCGCCCGCGATGAGGACGACGGCGGAGCCTAGGGCCTGCGGCGCTAGCAAGAGTCCGGCGGCGAGGGCGGACGTGTGCTGGATTTGTTGGTAGTAAAGCGGAAGCAGCAACATCGAGCTGTACAGCGACGCGCCCAGCAAGAAGGTGCTCGCGCTCGCGACAGTGAAAGCCTTGTGCGCGAACAACCTCAGATCCAGCAGCGGCGCTGGAACACGACGGGCGTGCCAGGCGTAGGCGATGAGCAGTACGGCACCGGCGATGGCGAAGGTGGTGGAGCCTTCGCCTAGGCCGTAGCCGAGTGCGCCGAGTCCTGGCGGGAGCAACAGCAGGCCGCGGACGTCCAGTGGGTCGCGCGCGCCGGTCGGTTTCTCGCGCGGCAGCACTCGGACGGCGAGCAGCAAGGTGGCGACGCCGAACGGGACGATCCCGAAGAACAGCCAGCGCCAGCCAAGATCCTGGACGAGCGCGCCGCCGAGCATCGGGCCCAGCACGGGCGCGACGGTGGCGGGCAACGTGACGACGCCGATCATCCGGCCCAGCCGAGGACCGGCTGCCTGCGCGAAAATCGCCTGGCCGACTGGTTGCATGAGACCGCCGCCGAGGCCGTGCAGCACGCGGAACGCGATCAGCGCCGGTGCGGACCAGGCGAAACCGCACAGCACCGTGCCCACCGTGAACAGCCCGACGGCCACGATCCACACCTGGCGGCCGCCGAATCGGTCGGCGAGCCAGCCGGACAACGGGATGGTGAGCGAGGCGGCCAGCAGGTACGCGCTCGCCACCCACTGCACGGTCGGCAGCGAACTGTCCAGGTCACGCGCCATCACGCCGATCCCGACCGACACGATCGTCGCGTCGAGGATCGACAGCACGGCGCCCAGGATCAGCACCCCGCCGAGCCTGCGAAGACCGGAATCGGAGACCGGAAGCCGCGTGGTCATCGAGTCAGGTCACCTCCTTCATTAGGTCGGACCTGAGATTAGGTCGAACCTAGTGAATGGGTCAAGCACAATTTTAGGTCGGACCTAGTACAGTGGCCGGGGTGAGCCTCAGGGAGCAGAAGAAGCTGGAGACCCGGCAGACGATCTCGGCGGTGGCGACGCGGCTGTTCATCCGGCGCGGGTTCGACCAGGTGACGATCGCCGAGGTCGCGGAGGCGGCACGCGTCGCCAAGATGACCGTGACGAATCACTTCAGCCGGAAGGAAGACCTGGTCTTCGACATCCGGACGGATTTCGTGGACTGGCCCGCGGACCTGGTCCGGGCCGATCCGGCGACGCCGGCGCTGGACGCCGTGCGGGACGGGTTCTTCGCGGAGCTGGACAAGACGAGCGCGCTGCTCGGGTTCGCGGACGTGTCTTTCGTGCGGATGGTGCGGCAGAGCGAACGCCTCACGTCCGCGCTCCGGGACATGCACGCCGACCGGGAAACCCAGCTCGTCGCCGCGCTGCTCGACCGGCATCCGGACCGCGAAATGCTGTCGCGGACGGCCGGGGCGCACCTCACGTCTGTGCTGCGCCTTCTTCTCGACGACGTCTGGCAGCTGACCTGGCAGGACGTCAATCCGGACGATCTGGTGGAGCAGATCCGGAACTCGGCGGCGGTCGCGTTCGGTCAGCTGGAACCGGCGCTCGGCGACCTTTAACGCGCGGCGCCGACCGGCCGCGCGGTCCGCAGCTCCGGCTCCGGCGCGCCCTCGATCTTGAGCACGCGAAGGTCGCGCAGCCGTTCCGGGGCGATCGGCATCAGCAGATGCGAGAACCGCCGGATCACCAGCGCGGTGACGATCGCGAGCGAGGCCGCGGCGAGGTCGGTGAGCGCGACCAGCAGGACGCTGTCCGCCATCGCCTGCACGCCCGGCCGGATGCGCCAGATGATCGTGACGACCAGCAGCACCCAGTTCGCCAGCCACGTGCCCCACCAGCCGAGCACGAGCCGCGACGGCTTCGGCCGCGCGTCGCGGGGACGGCGGAGCACGGCGTGCTCCAGTTCGCTGACCACGGACAACGCGAGCGGCAGGTTCACGATCGGCACCAGCACGCTCACGAGCACCTGCCAGACCGGCCGCGGCGGCGCTTCGCCGGCTTCGTCAGCGGCGGCTTGCCGGGCGACCAGCAGCCACCAGACCGAGAGCCCCGCTGGCAGCAGCGAAAAGATCGTGGTGAGCAGCCCGGCGAGCATCACGAAAGCATCGGAGAACCCGACGACGCTGGTGTTCAGCGCGGAATCGCGGCTTTCGACGAGGAGCGCGTATCGCCAGATCTCCGCCACCGCCGCGATCACCGCGAGGACGGCGAACGTCCAGAGGATCGTCGTGAGGCTCCGCGCGAGCACCGGAATCCGGTCGATCGAGCGGACCTCGCCGGACGCGGTGCCGGGCACGTTTGTCGGACGGCGCCAGGTGAGATTCGGGAAACCCCATCGCGGCGGCACCGGATAGGACGGCGGCCCGGAGTAGGGCGTCGCGGGCACGGCGCGGCGACGGCGGACGGCACTCGGCGGCGGAGAGGCGACCCAGCGCAGTTTGGCCGCTCGCTTCGGCTGGGTCGGCTGCGGCTGTTGCTGAGCCGGTCGGTGCACCGCGCCTTGCGGGGCGGCTGTGAACGGGCGCGCGTACCCCGGGTGCTGCTGATACGCCTGCGCCGGGTACTGCGGATGCGCGGGGTACTGCGGCTGGTACGGATTGGCGAACTGCTGGCCGGGATGCGCGGGCCCGGCTGGCGGCTGCGCCCAGTGGCCGGGGTGCGGAGGCATGCCCGGCTGCGCGGCACCGCCGGGATACGGCTGCGCGCCGGATTGCGGCGGCGGGCCCGGCTGGGCAAAGCCAGTGGGCTGCGCATTCGCACTGCCGGGCTGAGCGGCATACGACTGCGCAGAGCCAGTCGGCCCGGCACTCACGCCGCCGGGCTGAGCGGGATACGACACCGCAGGGCCAGCATTCACGCCACCAGGCTGAGCCGGATATGACTGCGCGGCGAACTGCTCGCGCCCAGTCGGCCCCGCGTCCACGCCGCCGGTCTGGCCAGGCTGAGGCTGCGAAGCCGAGCCAGCCGACCCGGAACCAGGCCCATTCCCCTGCGGCGGTCCGGCATGACCCGCGCCAGAACCCGGCTGCCCGTAAACCGCCCCCGGAGAACCGCCAGCGTCAACCGGCGAACCGGAACCCGGCCGGGAACCGTCCCCAGCGTCCCCTTCGTCGCGGCCGAAGCCAGGAACTAACGACGCCGGATCCGAGGATTCCGGCGGCTCGGGAACAGACTGGGCAGGCATCCGTCAGAGAACCTCGGGTTCAGAGTCAGGGTTTTCGCTCACCATGCGGCGGCCTTCGCGGGCCCAGGCTCCCATTCCGCCCGCGACGTTGACCGCGTCCCAGCCGCTGGCGTTCAGCCAGGCCGCGGCGCGCGCCGAGCGGCCGCCGGAGCGGCAGATGACGTAGACCGGGTTGTCCTCGGGGAATTCGGAGAGTTCGCCGACTCGCGCGGGCAGTTCGCCGAGCGGGATGTGCACCGCGGCGGGGGCGTGCCCGGCGGCCCACTCGTCGTCCTCGCGGACGTCGAGCAGTGCGACGTCCGCGGGAAGGTCGCGGACTTCAGCGGTCGGAATTTCAGCGGGGCTCACCACAGGTTCCATGCTCCCATGTCATGACGTTGTACGCGTGTGAGGAACGCTAACCGCTATCCCTTGCGGTGTCGTCCCCGGCTGGCGCGCAGCTTCTCGTCGGCCTGGCCGAAGCGGGCGACCGCGCGGTCGCGCATCAGGCCGAGCGGGTCGGGGGCGTGCAGGCGCAGCATGATGTCGTTCGCCAGTTCCGGACGGCCGGACCGGGTCAGCCTGCTCACCACGTAGGTCGCCAGGAACGCCGCGGGCACCGAGATCAGCGCGGGCTGCACGGTGTACCACGGCATCTTGTCTCCGGTGTACTCGCACACGATGTTGTACGCCAGCGCGCCGAGCACCAGCCCGCCGCCGACGACCATCCCGGCCAGCGCGCCCGGCCAGCTGAGCTTGCGCCACCAGATGCCGAGCAGCAGCAGCGGGCTGAACGTGGACGCGGCGAGTGCGAACGTCATCCCGATCGACAGCGAGACGTCCTCGGTGCGGAAGATCAGCGTGAGCGCCATCGGGCACACCGCGACCAGCAGCGTCGCGACCCGGAAGTCCTTGACCCGGCCCGGCAGCAGGTCCGTCGACACCACCCCGGCCACGCTCACCAGCAGCCCCGAGCAACTCGACAGGAACGCCGCGAACGCGCCCGCCGCCGTCACAGCGGCGAGGATCTGTCCTGGCCAGCCTGGCAACACCGCAGTCGGCAGCAGCAGCACGGCGGCGTCGGTGTTGCCGGTGAGCAGCAACTGTGGCACGTACATCCGCGAGAGCACGCCCAGCATCGTCGGGAACAGATAGAACAGCCCGAGCAGCAACAGCACGTGCACGGTCGTGCGGCGCGCGGCCTTGCCGTCAGGGTTGGTGTAGAAGCGGACCAGCACGTGCGGCAGGCCCATGGTGCCGAGGAACAGCGCGAAAATCAGCGAGTACGTCTGCAGCAGGTCGCTGATGCCGCTCGACGCCGGATGCAGCCACGCGTCGTTCGTCGTGGGCGCGTCGCTCACGATCGGCACCGGCGTGCCCGCGGCGAATTCCAGCGTCGTCCCCGAGGACACCTTGTGCGATACGAGCGGCGACCAGCGCGCCATCCCGGCCGCGGGACCGCCGTCGATGTGGCCGTGTGCGTAGAAGTACGTCTCGGTGGTGACCTTCACGGTCACGTCGGTTTGCACCGTCACCGTGGTTTCCGAAGGGAACACCGGAGGCGCGGGCGCACCGAGCGCACGAAAGCCGCCCGGGCCGCCGCCGGAGAAGAAAACCATGCACAGCACGAAAGTCGGCACGGCGATCGCGAACAGCTTGAGCCAGTACTGGAACGCCTGCACCACGGTGATCGCGCGCATTCCGCCGGCCATCACGTTGACCGCGACCAGGACGATGACCACGAGCGCACCGACCCATGCCGGTACCGGAACGATCTGCGCGAGCGTCAAACCGGCGGCCTGCAGCTGCGGGACCATGTAGAGGATCCCGATGAACACCGCGCCCGCGGTCGCGAACCGGCGCAGGCCGATCGAACCGAGCCGAGCTTCCACGAAGTCGGGCAGCGTGTACGCGCCGGACCGGCGCAGCGGCGCGGCGACGAACAGCATCAGCGCGAGATACCCGGCGGTGAAGCCGATCGGATACCAGGTCGCGTCGGCACCCTGTTTGAGCACCATGCCCGCGACGCCGAGGAATGACGCCGCCGACAGGTATTCGCCGGAGATCGCCGCGGCGTTGCGGCTGGACCGCACCGTGCGGCGGGCGACGAGGAAATCGTGCGTGCTGGTGGCACCGCGCGACGAACGGAAGCCAAGGTAGAACGTCGCGAAGGCGACCAGCGCCAAGCCGGTCAACGTCCACGGGGTCAGCTGCACGGCGTGAATCCTCGCACGACCACACGGTTTAACGACGCGCCGCCACCAGGGCGCGCATCCCCCGCGCGGGTCAGTTCTCGATCATGTCGACGAAGTCGCGTTCATGCCGCTCGGCGAGCCGGTTGTACCAGAGGCCGACGGCGAAGAGGAACGGGAACGGAAGCAGGCCGAGCACGAGCCACGGGATCGGGATGCCGATCACGGTGAACCGTGCGACCGCCGGGAGGAAATAGAACAACGCG
Organism: Amycolatopsis halotolerans; assembly: GCF_042647905.1. NCBI lineage: Bacteria > Bacillati > Actinomycetota > Actinomycetes > Pseudonocardiales > Pseudonocardiaceae > Amycolatopsis > Amycolatopsis halotolerans. The sequence goes on along the minus strand of NZ_JBHRWI010000027.1, from coordinate 54,627 downwards.
GGCAGCATCCCGAGCACGACCAGGACAAGCACGGCCAGCCACACCGACGTCCGCAGCTGCACCTTCACCAGGTCGCGGACCAGCAGTTTTCCCCAGCTGGTCTGTTCCTCCAGCTCGATCCGCCCGCGCATCCGCCCGGACGACTGCCGCGAATCGGCAAGCACCACGCGTTCCCGTTTCGGCCGCACGTGCGCGGGTTCGCTGGTGCGCGGAGCCGGTTCGGGAGCAGGCGGCACCGGTTCGACCACCGCGCGGTCCTCCGGCCGCACGCCCAGCGTCGGGTCCGGTTTGCGGACTCCGTTCTCGAGCCGGTGGTAAGGGTCTTCAGGCGAGGACATCGACGGCTAGCCGCCCCGGCCGGAACCGACGATGCGGTCCTTCAGCGCCCGGGTGTGCCGCCTGCTGACCGGCAGGACTTTCTCCTCGTTGCCGATCACGACCTGGTAGCCGCCCTGGCCCATCCGCATTTCGGTGATCAGCGGCAGCGCGACCAGGAACGACCGGTGGATCCGCACGAATCCGGCCTTCTCCCAGCGTTCCTCCAGCTGCGCGAGCGGGATCCGGACCAGGTGGCTGCCCTCGGTGGTGAACAGCCGCGCGTAGTCGCCCTGGGCCTCGACCCAGCGGACCGACGAACGCGGGATCAGCTTCGTGGTGCCGGCGAGTTCGACCGGGATGACCTCGTCGTCGTTCTTCACCGGCTCGGCACCGCCCTGGCCCGCGGGCGGACCCGCGACCGTGGCCAGTTTCTCGCGCACGCGCGCGACCGACCGGTCGAGCCGGTCCTGCTGGAACGGCTTCAGGACGTAGTCGACCGCGCCGAGGTCGAACGCGTTCACCGCTTCCTCGGCGTGCCCGGTGACGAACACCAGAACCGGCGACGGGTTCATCGCCGCGATCACGCGCGACATCTCCATCCCGGACAGGCCGGGCATGTCGATGTCGGCGAACACGGCGTCGACCGTCGGCAGGCCGGTTGCCCGCCGGGCAGCCAGTTCCGGGTCGTCGTGCGAGAACAGCCGCAGCGCGTCGGAGGCGTCCGAGGCCTGGAAAACGCGGTGGATGTGCGGGTTGTTCTGGAGTCCGTGGCTGAGTTCGTCCAGCCCGGCCAGCTCGTCGTCCACGGCAAGGACGATGAGTTTCCGGGTGTCGTCGTGAGCACTCACAGTGAGACGCATCCTGCCGATTGCGAGGTGCATTGTCCAGACCCCAGCCGAGAGAGCCGCTTGTGAGTGGCGTACCGGAGTCGCCGCTCACCAGCTGTCACAGCCCGAAACGCGACCACGCCGCCTTCGTGGTGACCGCGTCCAGCAGCGCGCTCGCCGCCGCCGGAGCCCCGATCCCGAGCCGCGCGAGCAGCGGTTTCTTGGGCTCGGCCACGGAAATCTCCGCGCCGGGGTACCGCTTGTTGACGATCTCGCGCAGCGAACCGACTCCGTCCACCAGGCCGAGATCGACAGCTTTCTGCCCGAGCCAGACGTCCCCGGTGAACAGATCGGCGGAATCGGTCAGCCGGTCGCCGCGGCGTTCCTTGACCCATTCGACGAACAGTTCGTGCAGCTGGCTGTGCATGTTCTTCAGCCACTCGACGTCCTCGGGCTTCTCCGGGCTGAACGGGTCGAGCCGCGATTTGTTCGCTCCCGCGGTGTGCAGCCTGCGCTCGATGCCGAAGCGTTCGAGCAGCCCGGTGAACCCGAACCCGCCGCTGATGACGCCGATCGAACCGACCATGGACGTCCGGTGCGCGTAGATCTCGTCCGCCGCGCAGGCGAGCCAGTAGCCGCCGGACGCGGCGACGTCCTCGGCGAAGGCCAGGACAGGCACGCCCTTCTCGTCGGCCAACTGCCGGATCCGCTCCGCGACGAGGCCGGACTGCGTCGGCGCGCCGCCAGGCGAGTTGATCTGCAGCGCGACCGCCTTGAGCCGGTCGTGCGCGAACGCCCTGGTGAGCGCGGATTCGACGGTGCCGAGGTTGATCGCGCCGCGGGCCAGCGGCGACGGCGTCGGCGTGATCACGCCGTGCAGCTTCACGACGGCGACCACGTCCTTGCGGTCCCCCCGGTCGCCGAGCACGGGAAGGCGGGAAGTCAGCTTGTCGGTCACGCTCATCTGCCCAGGCTAACCAGTTCAGTGCGCGGGCAGCATTCCCGAACGCGAGCCGTGCACTCCGTCGGGTTCCGGTTCGGGCTCGACCGGCGCGGGCGGCTGCTGCGGGACGTCGGCGGAGTAGTCCGGCATGTTCGGCCGCACGCCGAGCTTGAACTTCGGCACCCGCAACGCGACCTTCATCCCCGCACCCGGCGCGGTTTCGACGGTGAGCGCGTAATCCTCGCCAAACACTTGTCGCATCCGCTGGTTGATGTTGCCGAGCCCGACGTGCGCGCCAGTGCGGTGCGCGTTCCGCAGATCGGTGAGCTGCCGCGGATCCATGCCGATGCCGTCGTCCTCGACCGTGATCAGCGCTTCGTGCCCGTCGTCCCGCGCGATCACCGTGACGCAGCCGCCGCTCGGCTTGCTGGCCAGGCCGTGCTTGACGGCGTTTTCCACCAGCGGCTGGATGATCAGGAACGGCACCACGACGCTCAGCACCTCGGGCGCGATCTTCATCCGCACCTCGAGCCTGCCGCCGAAACGAGCGTTTTCGATGGTCAGGTACCGGTCGATGTTGCGCAGTTCCTCGGCGAGCGTGGTGTACATGCCGGACGTGCGGAACGAATAGCGAGTGAAGTCCGCGAAGTCCTGAAGCAGTTCGCGCGCTTCCTCCGGATCGGTGCGGATGAGCGCGGAGATCGTGTTGAGCGCGTTGTACACGAAGTGCGGCGAGATTTGCGCGCGCAGGGCTTTGATTTCCGCCTGCTGCAACTGATTGCGCGACTCCTCCAGCCGCGCGAGCTCGAACTGCGTGCAGACGAATTGGCCCACGGCTTCAGCCATCTGCACCAGCTTGCCGCGCGTACGCCCGACCACGATCAGCGTCGCCTCGGCCTCGCCCTCAACGAGAATGGGAACGATGGCGGCGGTCTTCATCTTGCAAGTGCCCCGGTGATTGCAGGGCATCTTGTTGTGATCAGCGACGGCGCGACGATGCTTGCGCAACGCGGTGCCAATGTCCTCGACGACGTCCAGATAGTGGTCGGTGGCCTCGCCCGCCCAGGACAGCAGGGTGCCTTCACTGTCCGTGATACCGACGGCGAGACAGTCGAGCACCTCGAGAAGCTCCGCCGTCATCCGGTTGGCGGCCTCCTCGTCGAGCCCCGCCCGGAGGTTGGGCGTGGCCTTGGACATCCGGTGGACGGCCTGCAAAACGGCGTCCTGGATGACGCCCTTGGGCCGGCGCGCCCGGAAGGCGAGGACCAGCACCAGGATCACCAGGATGCAGACCAGGGCCCACGGGACGACCAGCGCATAGGGGAAGTCGGACACGACGTCCATGCTCTGCGCTCGACCGACCGGGTGCAAGGTCTGCTTCCCACTTTCTGTCCAGTAGCGACGCCGAGAGTGGCCAAACCCTACCGTCACTCCCGGTGAGCGCGAGGATCTTGCGCCATTCGAGTGGTGGCGGTGGCCGTCGGTCGCCGAAGAGTGGAGTGAAGGGACCCTTCATGACTACGGATCGTTAGGGATGAGGGGTCCCTTCATTGCTTGCTAGTGCGGATGAGGGTTCTTGGGTTGGCGCCGCGCACTGGCCGCCCGCTTGCGAGGCCAACCTGGTGAAGACCTGCCGGGACTCGGCAGCGCACCGTGCGGGGGCTTCACGGTGCGGGGGCTTCACGGTGCGTGGGAGGGGATTGATTTGCCCGCCCCCTGCTCACCCCGTGCGTTCCCCCGGCGAAACCGGCGGGCGGGCTTTTCCCCGCCAGCCAGCGGAGTCGTGAGGGGACCCCTGAGGGACTCTGACTCCCCATGCCGGGAACTTAAGCCCGCGTGAGCTCGGCCCGCCGACCGTCCACAAAGGACGCCACCAGCACCGGAATGCCCGATTTGCCGCCATGTGGCCGTGCCTGAAAGTCCGTGAAGGCCAGAGAGGGGAACCTCGCGAAAGCCAAGGAGCCCTCCACGGCCACCCGCCCAACCGCCAAAGCCCCGCACCAACCCCCAAACCGCCGCAGACGCACCCACCCAACCAAGCACCCACACCACCCCCGCACCCCGATACGAAGCCAAAAATGCGGGCGGCGGGTGCTTGTCAAGGCATCTTTCCCGCCTTGACAAGCACCCGCCGCCCGTCATCACAATCAGCTTCGGGGTGCCCCACGCAACCAACGTGCGCAATGTCGCCCCCAGGCGACGAGCCGCACGCCACACCCCAAGAGAACTACTTCAACAACCGAGACATCCGCCGATCAGCCAACGCCTTCCCCCCGGTCTGGCAAGTCGCACAATACTGAAACGACGTATCCGCGAACGAAATCTCCCGAATAGTGTCCCCGCACACCGGACAAGGCAGCCCAGTCCGAGCATGCACCCGCAGCCCAGACCGCTTTTCCCCCTTCAACCTCGCCGCCTTCTGCCCGACCGACCGCGAGACCGCATCCGTCTCCACCTCGCGAATCGCCTCGGCCAAAACCTCTAACGCACCCTCATCCAACTTCCCCACAGTCGCATAAGGCGACAACTTCGCCCGATGCATGATCTCGTCCGAATAAGCGTTCCCGATCCCCGCGATCAACGACTGATCAGTCAACGCCCACTTCAGCCGAGTCCCCTTCCCCTGGAACAACTCCCGCAACTGCGAAGCGTCAATCGCCAGCGCATCCGGCCCCAACCGGGCCACACTCGCCACCTCGGAGGGGTCCGCCACGATCCACACCGCCAGGCCCTTCTTCGTCCCGGCCTCGGTCAGATCAAAGCCAGGCCCGGAAGCCGACTCCAGATGCACCCGCAGCGAGATCGGCCCCTTGCCCGGCTTCAGCGGAGCCGGAGACAACCCGTCCGACCATCGCAGCCAGCCAGCGCGCGCCAAGTGCACCACCAGGTGCAAATCACCCAGGACGACGTCCAGATGCTTCCCGTGCCGCGTAGCGTCGGTGATCTCGCGGCCGTGCAGCTCGGTGTACGGCGGCATCGCGGTCTTCAGCACGCTGAGCGACGCGACGTCGAGCCGGAAAACGGTGCTCCCCACGGCGTGTTCGCGCAGGTGATGGGCCAGTGCTTCGACCTCGGGCAACTCGGGCATGGCACCAGTCTCGCGCGCCTGCCCGGTTCCGGCCAGGCCTATTCGACCGGGTGCAGCGGACCGTCGAAGTCCGGCAGCGAATGCTTCTGGATCGTCTTCGAGATCCGCTTCACCTCGCCGGACACGGTGAACATGCCGCGGATCGTGCCGACCCAGCGCTCCGACGGCCGGTCTCCCGCGACGTCGCCCTCGGTCTCGGCGACCACGGTCCACGGGCGGCGCAGGATCCACCGCAGCGGGAAGAACAACACCACCAGCAGCAACGCCAGCAGCACCCACGCGGGCACCTTCACGACATCCGGCGTCCAGACCACCAGCGCGATCACCAGGAACACCATGACCACGATCATCGCGATGCCAGGTCCGTAACTGCCTGCGACGTCGTGTTCGAAATCGTCAGCGGTGGCGGGAGCCCGCCATTCCATCTGGGCACGGACCACCCAATGGCGACCGTCTTCGCCGCGCACCAGCCGGTTCATCCTGTTGCCTCCCGGGCGACGTCGAACTCGGTCAACGTTACCGTGACCGTGCCGTCGAGCGCGAGGTGCTCACTGAGAGTTACTGTCGGTTTGCCGGGTTTTGGCTGTTCGGGAGCTTGCGTCCGCTGAGGAATCGGCCGAACCGGTGACATCGTTCCCGGACGTGGAGTCCGTCCTGGACGACTTGACCGGCTCGGCGGGCTTGGCAGAGCCGGTCCGCTTGACCGGTTTGCCGGACTTCGCGGGCTTCGGAGTCTTAGCCGACTTCGAGGACTTCGGGCAGCCGGACGAGCCATCGGCGTTGGACGACTGCGGAGCGGCCGGGGCGACGTGCCGCGGCCCGGTCCGCGTCGGCGTCGTCGTGATCGACGGCGGCAGGTACGAATCCGGCGGCGGGACGTACGACGAGGGCGGCGGAGCGTAAGTCGACCGCGTGTCGTCCGTCGTCGTGCTCAGCACGCCAGGGCTGGACGAGTTGGTGGACGTGTCCAGATCCGACCGCGACTCAGTGCTCGACGACCGGCTCGTCATCGGCGAACCCGAATGACTGCTCTCCTGACCAGGCAGATCGTCGCGGGGGGTCGAACCAGTCGAATCCGAAGTCGCCGACTGGCTGTCGGAGACCGGCTGCTGCGCCGCCGGCATACGGGGTACCTCGGCCGCGCCCAGATGCTGCGAAGCGCCCGGATGGACCGCGCCGCGAGCCGGCCGCGCGCTTCCGTACAGCTTCCCGGAGATGATCCGCGGACCCTGCTGCACCGGCGGCGGAGGCTGCTCCGGCGGCTGCAACGCCAGCTCCGGCGCGCCCCCGCCCAGCCCCACGTTCTGCATCGGATGCGTCCCGAACACCAGCGGACCGGCGGTCAGGCTCACCGCACCCGCCGCGGCGGTCGACGCCAACGCCAGCCCGACCTTCACCTTCGAGCCGAACACCACGCTCTTCACCGTCGCGAGCGCGCCGCCGACCTTCCCGACCCCGGCCAGCGCCGGAACCGCGAGCACCAGCACCCCGGCATGCGCCCGCAATGACGAACACACGTCCCGCAGCTCGTCCTGCGTCGCCCGGCACGACGGACACCCCAGCAAATGCGCCTTGATCCGCTCCGCCTCCGCGCCGGTGACACTGCCCGCGGTGAACCCGCCCAGCTTCTCCACCACCGCCCGGCACGTCTCCGGACCGCGATTCACCGACAAATGCGCCTGCAGATACGCCGCCCGCAACCCCTGCCGCGCGCGCCGCGCCAACGCCGCCGTCGCGTTCGCCGACAACCCGAAATGCGGGGCCACCATCGACGGCTGCTCGCCCTCGACCTCGGTCTGCCACAGAACCGTCCGCCACCGCTCCGGCAAACTCGTGAACGCCGTCGTGATCAACGTGTGCTCGGCCGTCCGGGCGGGCGTGTTCTCCACCCCGGCACCGGCCCGGAACGTCAGCTCGTCATCGGTCACCGGCACATCGCGCCGCGCGCCGTGCCACTCCCACGACACCCGCCGAGCGACCGTCAGCAGGTAAGCCCGGATGTAGTCCCGCGGACCCGCACCGCGGCGCAACGCCTGCAGCACGCGGAAGAAGGTCTCCGCGGTGATGTCCTCTGCTTCAGAGCGATCGGAGGCAAGGCTCTGCGCCAATCTGCGCACCGCCGCCGCGTGCAGCTCGAACAACTCCCCGAACGCGGCGTCCTCGCCGTCGCGCAGCCGCTTCAAGAGTGCCTGCTCGTCGGATTCCGAGGCCGCTGGTGGCGGCGCCGTGCCCAGCTCGGTCATCCGGCAAGGCACCTCCTCCCCCGAAGGACTCACCACTGAAGTCGATTGGGGACACCATACGGAGCAGAGCGCCCGTCGTCACCCCTTGTGCGCTCGACGTGACGCGCAAGCACCGCATCTCAGCAGGTCCACGCCTATGTCGGGGCCCCCGAAAGTGTCACCGAGGCGACGGTATAGAGTGTGTTCAACACCGAGCACCAAGCGGTTAACGCGGATGTAGCGCAGCTGGTAGCGCATCACCTTGCCAAGGTGAGGGTCGCGGGTTCGAATCCCGTCATCCGCTCAGGTTCCGAAGGGCCCGTATCCACAAAAAGCGTGGATACGGGCCCTTCGCCATTTCACCCGGGGGCCGAGCCCCCGGACCCCCGCGGTGCCATCGGCTGCGGTTGGCGGTGGGGCGCGTTTGCTTGCTGCGCAAGCGAAACTGCGCAGGTGAGTTATCCCGCTTGGCGGGCTTTGGGGGTTGGTGTTCCTGTCCCGGGTTATAGCTCGTAGGTGTCTAGGGCGGTGGGGGCTACTGGGGACAGGTGCGGGTCTTTTTGTTCCGTTATTTGGCCTCTTGCCATTCGGTATACCTGGAAGGCGTTGTCGTGTTCCGGGTGCTGGTCGTCCCAGATGTGCAGGAGGCCGTAGGAGCCGGGGGCCAGTTCTCCTACTCGGGCGAAGGTTTCCAGCAGTTGCGGAGTGATGGCTCCGCCGTGTTTGTCTAGACCACCCAGATGGAGCATGGGCAGGCCCGAGCTCCAGCGGAGGTCGACCAGGTCGAGCATCGTGGTGTTGTGCAGGGAGCGGTGGACTCGCTCGACCATGCGCTCCAGCAGAGCTGCGTCGTCGTCGCCCGTGGTGGTGGCGGCGATGGTCACCCAGCCGTGGTATTCGAACACGTGCGAGACGGTAGCAGCGGCGGCGCTCAGCGGGTCAGCGCAGAGGGCTGGCCGTCCCGGCGCAGCCGGTTCGTGAGGATGCCGTCGGCGTGCTTTTCGACCGCGGGGAGCAGTTTGTCGCCGAAAACGCACAGGGTGCGCTCCCACGGGTGGCCGAGCGTGCCGTAGCTGAAATCGGCGGCGAGGAACAGGTGGTAGTCGCCGCGTGGGAAGACTGACACCGGCCAGGCCGCGTTCTGCTGCATGCGGTGCGGCCAGAACTTGAACGACTGGTGCTGCCAATGCAGGACCCACAGCCAGTCGTCCTCGGCGGTCGTCTCCCGCAGGGCGGCCAGCACCGCGCGCGCCACGTCGTGCTCTTCGACCGCGTACGGGCCGAGGCGGAACTCGGCCGAGGCGCGGTCGTACTCGCCGGTGGAGAGATCCCACGCCGCCGAAGGGCGCGGCTCATGGAAACCCGGCCAGTCGTGCGCGAAGGTGCTCGGCCAGAACCTGAGCTTGTCGTGCACCCAATACCAAGCGGGTTCGTCAGCCACTCGCGAGAGCGGCTCCCAGGCTGCAGCAGCGTTCACTTGTCGACCTCGAAGTCATCGACCGGGCTCGAAACTGCCGAAAGCTTCGTGTCCGGGGCCGGGATTGTCCAGTCCACCGGAGCCGAGCGCCAAGCTGTCACTCGACCGGGTGGCCTGCGGACCGGGAAACACCGCCCGGTCCGCAGCTACCTCTACCCCACGCCCCCGTCAGTCATGCACGCAGGCGTTATGCGGCGCGCCACAGCGTGACGAACGCGGACGCCTCGCTGAACGCCCACGGCCGCAGCCGCTCGCGGTCCCGCGCCGACAAAGTGAACTCCTTCGCCCGGCGCACGTCCACGACCAGCGCCTCCCCGCCCGGCAGCAGATCCGGCATGCCCTCGGTGAGCAGCCACAGCGCGAGCTGCGCGGCGTCCCGGGTGAGCGGCTCCTCCTTGAAGTACAGCCAGGTGGCGAACTTGCGGCCGTTCGACTTCCGCAACCCCAGCTGCGGGCTGATGCCGATCTCCAGCTCGCCGAGCTCGAACTTCGCCCGCCCGACCTCCACCAGCTTCGGATCGCGCCTGCCGAGGTAGCGCAGCCAGCCCTCGGCGATGGCGGCGTAATGCCCGCGGGTGCGCTCGTCGGCGTTGTTGACCAGCGCGCGCATGGCCACCTCGTCCTGCCGGGCCGCCCTTCCGGCCCGGATCGCGTTCGCCGCGCGCCGGTAGTAGTTGAACGCCGCCCGGGCCGGGTCCTCGTACAACCGGCGCTGCCTGCGGACGAACGACGAACGCGACGGGCCCTTGCTGGCGCTGTACCCGACGAACGTGGGCAGCGTGACGTATGCCTGCTTCGAACTAGTCATGGGCGGCCGCCTTCCGGTGGATGGTTTCCCCAGTACACGGCCAATTTTAGAACATATGTACGACAGTTTTTGCCGCTTAACGGGTGACCGGCGGCCACGGACCGGCGAGTACCGCCCGCGCCTGCTGCAGAACCTGTTGCTCGCAGTAGCTGACCGGCGTGACGTCGGTCGGGATCCAGGTCGCGAGCATCGCCAGCCACTGGCGCAGTTCGGAGAGCGCGGCCGGGTGGCCGAGTCGTCCGTCGAAGGCTTTGACGCTCTTCGCCGCTTCGGCGAGCGGGACGTCGCCGCGCACCATCTCGCCGAGGTGTTCGCCGAGCAGTTGCCATTGGGCGGCAGTGGCGTCGGCCGGGAGTTCGATGCCCAGCTCCTCGACCACGTGCGAGAAGGCGTCGGAAACCGCCTGGTGGTCGCGGTAGTCGAGAGCGGCGAGCTCGGGCAGGGAGGGCGCGTCGAGGCCCTCGCCGACGGCCCGCGCCCCGGCCTCGACGAGTTCGGCAGCGGTGATGTCGAGACCGGCGAGCCGATCCACGGCAAGGGCGGCGAGCGCACCGCGCGCGGAGGACATGCCCCGATCGTAGGAGACGCGGCGGTTTCCGCGGCCGACGCGCGAAGCGGGTGCCTGATCTGGGCAGATCTCGGCTGATCTTGCGCACCTGAGCCCCACGGAGCCGGGGCGCGTGGAACACTGTCGCCCGAACCGGTGACAGGGGGTTGCGTGATGAGCTGGCAGGAAGAGCTCCGGCGCTTGGACGCCGAGTTGGCCGCCGGCCGCCTCGGACACGCCGAACACCGCCGCCAGCGCGACGAACTGCTCGCCGAGGCGTCGGGCGGCGGGACGGCTTCGCCAGTGGCGTCGCCGTTGCGGCAGGACGCGCCGTCGACCGGCGGGTCACCCACCTGGAGCACACCGACCGCCCAGGCGACGCCTGCCGGATCGGACAGCCAGGCACCGGCCGAGCAGAGCACTCCCGCCCCGAGCGCCTCCGCCGAGAGCGACGCGGCCACTACGCAGGTCGTGGCGACGATGACGGAGCACGAGCCGACGACCACGCTCCGGGTCGGCCCAGACGCCACCACTCCGCCCGGCGGCACCGCGGCACCCGCCGCCAACCCGGCGGCCTCGACCAACCAGGCAGCGCCGTTCTTCGCCCCGCCGCAGAGCCCGGCCACGCCGCCGCCGAGCACGCCGAGCCAGGCCAGCCCGCCCCCGCCGCATCAGCCTCAGCAGCAGATGCCCGCGCAGCCGGGAACCTGGCCGGGCGTCGCTCCCGTGCAGTGGCACACCCCCGGCCAGCAGCAGCCGAACCAGCCGGTCGCCGGATGGGCCAGCACCAACCCGGCGATGCCCGCGCCGGAACCGCCCGCGGTCGAGTCGTTCCTGAACTCCGCGGCGGCGACCCCGGCGTCCGAGAAGACGCAGCCCGCCTTCTCGCACACCCCGGGCACCCCGTTCTCCACCGACCGGCCGACCACCGCGCCGAGCCCCGCCGACGACCGGCCCACCGCCGTCTTCGGCGCGATCCCGGCGAACGGCAACCAGCCGGAGCCGCGCCGGCTCTGGGAGGACGACGCCAAACCGCGCCGTTCGAAGCCGACCTGGCTGTTCCTGTCGCTGGCCGTGCTCGTGGTGCTGGCGCTGGTCGTCGGCGGCATCTGGTTCATCGGGAACAAGAACGACTCGAACGACACGGCCGCGCAACCGCCCGCCGCGTCGTCCGCGCCGAACACCCAGCCGCCTTCGCTCGAGGACAAGCTGCCCGCGCTGCAGGGCACGCCCAGCCCGGAGAACTCGACCATGGCGCTGGACAAGGCAGTCCAGGCCAAGGCGGTTTCCGACGCCGACGCGAACCTCATGCGCGCGGCGGGCGCGGACCAGCTCGTCTACCACGCCTACGCCGGCACCGACGGCGGCACGACGCTGATCGCCGTCCCGACGCCGTCCAAGGCGCAGGCCGGCCAGCTCGTCCAGGGCCTGCGGCAGAACCTCGTCACCGGCGGATTCGACAGCAGCCCGCTCGGCCCGGCGGCCACCGACCTGCTCTACACCGGGAGCAGCCCGGCCGGACGCGTGCTGGCCTTCTGGTACACCTCCGGCGGGGTGTCGGTCGGCATCGGCGTGTCGGGCCCGGTGGGCCAGGATCCGGCCGCGCTGCGGTCCCGGATGGAAGAGATCCGCGCGAAGGTCGCGGCCGCGCTGCCCGCGAGCTGAACGCACCCGGCGCACAAGGCGACCCGCCAGGTCACGTGGGGTCGCACCCGTGCACAATGTCCACGTCGTCACACACAATCGGGTAGCGGCGACGCATTGACCGTCGCCATGCCGACAGATAAGGGGGGCCCTGGTGTCCTGGCAGGAGGAGCTGCGCCGGCTGGACGAGGAGCTCGCGTCAGGGCGACTCTCCGCGGACGACTATCGCATCCGGCGTGATCAGGTGCTGTCCTCGGCTGTCGGCCAGCAGGACCAGCCCGCCCCGCCGCCGCAGAGCCAGAGCGCGGACTCGACGCAGGTGATCGCCCCGGTCAGTCCGCCGAGCGGCGTGCCGCAGCAGCAGCCGCAGGCTCCGCAGCAGCCGCCCGCCGATGGCGGCGCCGAGCGCACCCAGGTCGTGCAGTCGTGGCAGACCCAGCAGCCGCCCGCGGACGCCGGTCCCGAGCGCACCCAGGTCGTGCAGCCGCAGCAGCACCAGCCGCAGGCGCACTACTCCCCGCCCGGCGGGTTCCCGCAGGGCGCGCCCGCCTCGCCTCCCGGCGGTTTCCCGCAGCAGCCGTGGAACGCGGCCGAGAGCGACCAGACCCCGCCGTGGGGCGGCGGCGACCTGCCGCCGCTCGGCCCGTCCGGGGGCGACTCCGAATGGGTCCGCCAGGGTCCGGAGTACTTCAGCGACAAGCCGAAGAAGGGCAACGGCAAGAAGATCGGCGCGATCGTCGGCGCCGTGATCGTGCTCGCCGGCATCGCCTTCGGCGCGTACATGCTGTGGGGCCGGGACAGCGGAGGCGGCGGCACCGAGCAGACCACCGCGCAGCACTCGCAGAGTTCGGCCGCGCCGAAGCCGCCGGACCCGCTCGGCGTCGCGAGCATGCCGGGCAAGGCCGAGACGCACGACGACATCACGTCGTTCTCGCAGGTCGACACCCTGCAGTACCTCAACCCGCAGGAACTGAGCGCCTACCAGGCGGCGGGCGCGTCCAAGGTCAAGTTCGTCGTGTACCACCTCGAGGACGGCAACCTGATCACGCTGTTCCTCACCCAGGCCAGCAGCCCGACCGCGGCGAAGACCGCGGCCGAGAAGCTGATGGAGGTCCAGACGACGAACGGGGCCAAGCGCGACACCACCGCGCCGAACGGCGTGTACGCCACCTCGATCGACGCGAAGGAAGGCCAGTCGGCCCAGTCGCGCGGGCACTACGCGCACGGCAACGTGATCGTCCGCGTCGAGGTGTCCGGCAAGGGCCAGACGAAGACCGACTTCACCACCGCGCTGAACCAGCAGCTCACGGTGCTGACCGCCGATGCCTGAGCCCGGTACCACCGCCTGCACGATCGTCGCCCGCAACTACGTGCCCGCGGCGCGCGTGCTGGCCCGGTCCTACCTCGAGCACCATCCGGGCGGCCGCTTCGTCATCGCGGTCATCGACGCCCCGCGCGAACAGTCGGACCGGGCCGGCGACGGGCTCACCGTCGTCGGCCCGGCCGCGTTCGGCATCGACCAGGACGACTACCTGCGGATGGCGACCGCGTACTCGGTCACCGAACTCGCCACGTCGGTCAAGCCGTACCTGCTGCGCGAGCTGCTGAAAGAGTCCGAGGCCGCGATCTACCTCGACCCGGACATCGAGCTGTTCGCGCCGATCCCCGAGGTCGCCGAGCTGGCCCGCGAGCACGACATCGTGCTCGCGCCGCACTTCCTGACCCCGTTGCCGCAGGACGGCATGGAGCCGGACGACGCGGTGATCATGGGCACCGGCATGTTCAACCTCGGCTTCATCGGCGTCGGCCGCGGCGCCGGGCCGTTCCTCGACTTCTGGGCGGGCAGGCTGCGCCACGACGCGATCGTCGCGCCCGAGCAGCAGCTGTTCACCGACCAGCGCTGGGTCGACCAGGTGCCGTCGCTGTTCCGGCACCACGTGGTCACCGATCCCGGATTCGACGTCGCGTACTGGAACCTCCACGAGCGGCCGATCGGCCGTGACGAGGACGGCGCGCTGACCGCAGGCGGCGCGAAGCTGCGGTTCTTCCACTTCAGCGGTTACCGGCCGGAGAAGCCGTGGCTGCTCAGCTTCCACTGCGCGCGCAAGCCGCGCGTGCTGCTGTCGCACAACGACGACCTTCGCGCCATCTGCGATTCGTACGGCACGAAGCTGCGCGAAGCGGGGTACGCCGAGTCGCTCGACTCGATTCCGTACGGCTTCAAGGACTTCCAGGACGGCACGCCGGTGCCGAAGCTCGCGCGGCGCGTTTTCCGCGAGGGCTGGATCAAGTCCGAGCGCAAGAAGAAGCCCGCGCCGCCGCACGCCTACGCCGAGGACGGCGGGCTCGCGCTGCGCGAATGGCTCGCCACGCCGGAGGACCAGGGCCAGGCCGCGGCCGGGCTGAACCGGCTGACGCACGCGATCTGGGCGTCGCGGATCGACCTGCAGATGGCGTTCCCGCATCCCTACGGCGACGACTCCGACAGTTTCCGGCACTGGTGCGCCGGGTCCGGCGTTTCCGAGGCCGGGCTGCCGGAGTGGGCACTGCCGTCCGAACCGGTCGCCACCCGTGCGCCGCACGACGAGTTCGGCGTGAACCTGCTCGGCTACCTGACCGCTGAGCTGGGGCTCGGCGAGATGGGCCGGATCGTGCTCGAGGCGATCGAAACCGGCGGCGTGCCGGTGGCCACGGTGCTGGAGGAGAAGGCGGTCTCGAACCGCACCGGCATCGAACGGCCGGCGACGGTCGGCGACCCGCGGTTCCCGGTCAGCGTGTTCGCGGTGAACGCGGACCAGACCCGCACGATCCTGACCAACCACCCCGAGGTCGGCGCTGGCCGATACCGGATCGGGCTGTGGGCGTGGGAACTCGAGGATTTCCCGCAGTGGCAGCACGAAGCGTTCGGGATGCTGGACGAGGTCTGGACGGTCAGCGAATTCTGCCGTCGCGCCTTCGCCGAGCATTCGCCGATCCCGGTCAAGACGATTCCGGTGCCGGTGCGCGATCCGGGCGAGCCTTCACCGCCCGCACGCGACAAGGGCGAACCGGTGCGGTTCCTGTTCGCGTTCGACTTCAACAGCGTCGCGGAGCGCAAAAACCCTTGGGGCACAGTCGAAGCGTTCCAGCGGGCGTTCCCCGGCCGCGAGGACGTCCGGCTCACCGTCAAGGCGATCAACTCGAAGCTGCACCCGCAGGCCGCCGAACGGCTGCGCGCGGTGGTCCGCGGCGACGACCGGATCGAACTGATCGAGCGCTACCTCAGCGTCGCCGAATTGCACCAGCTGTACGAGACCAGCACCGCCTACGTTTCGCTGCACCGCAGCGAGGGTTTCGGGCTCACCGTCGCCGAGGCGATGGCGCGCGCGATGCCGGTGCTCTCGACGGATTACTCCAGCACCACCGAATTCCTCGACGCGTCCACCGGCTGGCCGATCCCGTACCAGCTGGTGCCGGTCGGCGACGGCAACTACCCGTACCACGCCGACGCGGTCTGGGCGGAGCCCGATCTGGACGCCGCCGCGGCCGCGATGGTGCAGATCGCCGACGACCCGGCCGAGGCGACAGCTCGCGGCAAGCGCGCGCGGGAGGTCATCCTGCGCGAGCGGTCGATGGCGACCGCGGCCGAGTGGATGCGGCGCGAGCTGGAGCAGGCGCACGCGACCTGGCAGGAGCGGCAGCGCACGGCGGCACCGCAGCCGCAGCACCCGCTCAGCCCGCTGGAGCAGGCGACCGAGGCGTTGCGCTGGCGTCCGGAAGCGGGCACGCCGTCGCGGCTGCCGCTCGCGCCCGCGCTGCGCAAGGCCGTGCTGCGCGCGATCGACCACTACGACGTGCACCAGCGCAACGTGATGGGCGCGCTGCTCGCGGCCACCGAAGAAAGCAACCGGCGGTTGCTGGACCGGATCGAAGGCCTGGAACGCAACATCGACGAGTCCCGCCGGACCGCGCTGTCCACGCGTGCGCTCGGCTCGCGGCTGGAAGGGCTGCGCGACACGGTCGACGAGCTGCGTCGCCAGTCCCCGGAAACCGAGCTGGCGCTGCGCAATCTCGAGGCGGACGTGGCGAAGCTGGCCGAGGGCTACGACGGCGTCGGCGCGGAGGTCGAGGCCGCCGCTGGGACCGTGCACAAGATGTTCGCGCGCCGCGACGAACGGCTCGACGCCGACGAGAAGGCCATCCAGCGGGTGACCCTCGACGTCAGCGCGATGCGCGACGCGGCCCGGCTCCGGCACGCTCCCGTGCCGCGCGGGGCGGACGTCGTCCAGTGCGACGTCGGCGCGCTGCTGATGCCGGTCGACGAGGTCATGCTCCCGTGGATCCTGTTCCACCGGTCCTGGGAGGACAGCGAGGCCGAGCTGATGGCGTCGCTGGCGGACGGCGCGTTCCTCGACATCGGCGCGCACGTCGGCTACCACACGCTGCGGCTGCTGCGGGCCACGCCGGAAGTGACCAGGGTGATCGCGGTGGAGGCCGACCCGGTCAACGCCGCGTACCTGCGCCGCAACGTCGAGGTCAACCTGCCCGCCGCGGCGGGCGAGCTGGTCACCGTGGTCGAGTCGGCCGCGTGGGACGAGCCCGGCACCGTGCACCTGGCGCAGGCGACCCCGGGCAACAGCGGCGACAACCGCGTCACCACGGACGGCTCCGGCGTCGAGGTCCCGGCGGTGCGGCTGGATTCCGTGCCCGAGGTGACCGAGCAGCGGATCGGCCTGGTGAAGGTCGACCTGCAGGGCCGCGACCACCGGGCGCTGGCGGGGCTGGCCGAGGTGCTGCGCCGCGACCGGCCGCACGTCGTGTGCGAGTTCGACCCGGGCGCGATCGCGGAGCTGGGCGACGACCCGGTCGCCGTGCTCGCCGGGTACCGCTCGCTCGGCTACACGCCGAAGGTGGTCACCGACGACGGTCCGTCCGACGAGGTGCTCGAAGACCCGGCGATCATCGCCGCGGCCAAGGCGGACGAGAAGGAATTCGTCACGCTCTGGCTCGCGCCCTGAGCTGATCGCGCACGTGGCGGCTCAGGGCGCCACGTGCGCGATGGTCAGCAAAAACGCGCCGTACCAAGCACTTCCGACGGTGAGCACCGGCAGCAGCACGGCCAGCACCCGGTTCGGCAGCTTCGCCAGCATGAGCGCGACCGGCACGGTCAGCACGAACGCCGGCAGCAGGAAACGCGCGCGGGACTGGAAGAAGTTCGACGAGCACAGCGCGATCACCACGGTGAGCGTGCCGTAGATCTGCCACGGCAACGGCAGCTTTGTCGCCCAGGTCCAGAACTGCAGCACCACAGCGGCGAGCACGACGAGCGCGGTCACGGTGATCCAGCTGGCGTCGTCCGAGGTGAGGCCGTCGCGGACCTGGGTCCAGGTGAAGACGCCGAAGTCGAAGTGCATCTGCCAGGCGTTCTGCAGCCAGAACCAGCCGTCCGGGCGGCCGGTCTGGATCCAGACGTAGCCGAGGTAGCCCAGCAGGCCGAGCGGCGCGAGCAGCCCGCCGACCCACGGCCGCCAGCCGTCGCGCCGCTGGAAAACCGCGATGAGCGCGGCGATGCCAACGGCGGCGATCAACGCGCCGGAACTCGCCCTGGTCAGCCCGGCCAGCACCGCGAACCCGCCCGCCACCAGCCATTCGCGCCGCGCGAGCATCACGAACGTCCAGGCCACGAGCGCCATCAGCAGCGATTCCGAATACGCCAGATGCAGCGCCGTCGAACCCGGCCCGATCGACCAGAGCACGGCGACCAGCAGGCCCACGCGCGGTCCGGCCAGGTCGCGGCCCAGCACGAACAAGCCCCACGCCGCCGCGCATCCGGCCAGCAGCGAGATCGTCATCCCGGCCACGAGCGGCGGGATCCCGACCAGCGTCAGCAACCCCACCGTCGCCGGGTAAAGCGGGAAGAACACCAGGCTGTTTTCGACCGGCAAGCCGTCGGTGCCGAGCGTGATCGGCTGGTCGTAGCCGTGCTGCGCGACCGACAGGAACCAGTTCGCGTCGAAGTTGTCGATGAACCGGCCCGGCGAGACGTCGGCCTTCCAGCTCATCATCCACAGCACGCCGAACGCGACGATCTGGAACAGCAGGTAGAGGCTGATCGCCGGGGCGGCTTGGCGGAACGCGGCACGCAGGGTCGGCGAACGCTCGACGGCTCCGTCGAGACTGGACTGCTGCACGCTCCCCGAACTCCTGAACTAGCTAGCGCGAAACCGGACGAATTCCTGCCTGATCGTACCTGCCGACCGCATAATCCGAGGCCAGAACGGGTGTTGTGACTTATCCCCCGCTTACCGCCAATTGCGGGGAGTACCTCCGGGCCGGGGGTGCGAGGCGGTAGCCTTCACGAGGTTGTCGGTAGCGGAAGACGGGGGTGATCACGCTGGCCGAGCCGGATTCCGCTGCCTCGGCCGAGTCGTCGCCCGCGCCGCCGAAGAAAACCCGGATCGTCTTCATCGACATCGGTCGCGGCCTCGGCGCGCTGCTGGTCTTCTACAGCCACATCGCCCATCCGTGGATCATCGCGAAGAACGACAAAGCCCCGTACGTCGACTTCATCGAGGCGCTCACGAGCGATCCGATGCACATGTCGAAGCAGGGCATCGGGCAGATCGCGGTGCCGTTCTTCTTCCTGGTCAGCGGTTTCGTCGTGACGCCGATCGCGCTGCGCCAGGGTACCGGGCGATTCGCGCTCAACCGGTTCATCCGGGTGTACGCGCCGATGCTGTTCGTGGTGGCACTGACAGTGTTCCTGCTGCTGGTGAACCTGCACCCGCCGTCAACCGGCCAGGCGCAGACGCTGAACCCGCTCACCGTCTTCACCAACACCACGCTGGCCAACTACCTGATCTTCCCGCAGGTCGTGCTGGTGCCGGTGGCCTGGACGATGATCGTCGAGGTCATCTTCTACCTGCTGCTGATGGCGGTGCTGCCGCTGCTGCGCCGGTGGGTGTGGCTCGGGATCGCGGTGGAGCTGACGTTCATCTTCGTGGTGATGATGAGCCGGTCGCAGTTCGGGCCGTCGTGGTCGCTGTTCGCGGTGAACGTCTCGTACCTGCCCGCGATGCTGATCGGCCAGATCGTCTGGGCGACGACCAAGAAGCAGATCCCGCTGTGGACGGGTGCGCTATACGGCGGCTGCGCGTGGTCGCTTTACGTGCTGGCGGACGTCATCGACGTCGGCCGGGTGGACAGCTCGTACAACCTCGCGCTGGCTTTCGCCGTCGCTTGCTTCCTGATGGGCATGTTCGCCGAGGACCGGCTGAAACAGCGCAAGATCTGGACCATGCTGTCCGAGCGCAGCTACTCGATCTACCTGCTGCACATGCTGGTCACGTTCGTGCTGCTGCAGTTGCTGCGCCCGGCGGTGCCGCTGCCGATCGCGCTGCTGATCGTGATCCCGGCGGTGTTCGGGGTGGTCGAGCTCAGCTACCGGTTCGTGGAACGGCCGAGCCACTCGCTGGCGCGGCGGCTGTCGCATCGGCCGAAGCCGCCTCCGCCCGCACCGGAAACGCCCGAACCCCCGCCTCCGCCGCCAGTCGAGACGCCGGGGGAAAAGACTCAGCTCGTCGACGACTCCGAAGTGACCCTCGAGATCCCGAGGATTCCCGCCGAACCGACGCCACCGCGTCGTCCGGCGCCTCGGCCGCGTCCGGTGCCGAACGGGCGGATGCCGAGGAATGGCGCTCCGCCGCCGAACGAGCCTCCGCGCGCTGACCAGCCGCGCACGATGACACCTCGGGCGAATGGCGGCGCGCACCGGGCGCGTCCCGCCGCCGAATCAGGCGTCGACCGCACCGCCGAACCGCCTGCGCGCCGGCCGATGCCTCCGCGTCGGCGGCCGTCAGCTCCGCCGGAGCTGCGCTACCAGCCGGACCAGGAAAACCAGGGCCAGCGCGGCGACCAAGACGATCTCCCACGCCACCGGGACTCCTTCCGCCACACCCCTCGCTGAGTGATGCTCTGCCTGTAGGGCGTGCGAGGGTGGGAGGGCGTTCACCGACACGGCGTAACTCACACTCCTGGCTTAGCTCATTCGTGCGAGCCGCGGCGCGGGGTGACGAGGCCGGATTCGTACGCCAGCACCACCAGTTGCGCTCGGTCGCGAGCGCCGATCTTGGTCATGATGCGGCTGACGTGCGTCCGCGCCGTCGCCGTGGAGATCACCAGGTGGGCGGCGATTTCGTCGTTCGACAACCCGCCCGCGACCAGCGCCAGCACCTCGCGTTCGCGTTCGGTCACCTCCCGCACGGCCGAGGTGTCGATCCGCCGGTGCTCGGGCCGTCCGACGATCTCGGCGATCAACCGGCGCGTGACGGTCGGGGCGAGCAGCGCCTCCCCCGCCGCGACGACGCGCAGCGCGTGCAGGAGTTCGACCGGCTCGGTGTCCTTCAGCAGGAAGCCGCTGGCCCCGGCGCGGAGTGCCTCGTAGACGTACTCGTCGACGTCGAAAGTGGTCAGGACCAGCACTTTCACCCCGGTGAGCTCGGGGTGCGAGGTGATCCGGCGGGTCGCTTCGAGACCGTCGGTGCCGGGCATCCGGATGTCCATCACGACGATGTCCGGCCGGTGCTCGACCGCCCGCGCGACGGCCTGCTCGCCGTCGCTCGCCTCGCCGGCCACCTCGAAGCCGTCCTCGGTGTCGAGCAGCAGCCGGAATCCGGCGCGGACCAGGGCCTGGTCGTCGGCCAGTACGACGCGGATGGTCATTTCTCCCCCTCCACGGGCAGTTCCGCCCGCACCTGGAAACCCTGCCCGGTGACGCTCGCCTCGACACTGCCGCCGAGTGCGGTCGCGCGTTCCCGCATGCCGCGCAGCCCGTGCCCGGGCGTCGGCTGGACGGTGCCGCGGCCGTCGTCGCGCACGACCAGGACCAGCGTGCCCGGCCTCCGTTCGAAACGGACCTCGACGCGCTGAGCCCCGTCGGCATGCCGGACGACATTGGTGAGCGACTCCTGCAGGATCCGGTACGCCGCGCCGTCCACCGGCGCGGGCAGTTCGCCGGGTTCGCCGTGCAGTTCGACTGCCAGCCCGGCGGCGCGCGCGTGGTCGAGCAACTCTTCGACCTGCGCGAGGCTCGGCGCGGGCGCGCGGTTCTCGCCGGAACGCAGCACGGCGAGAGTCGCACGGAGGTCGTTGAGCGCGGACGCGCTGGCCGCCTTGATGTTGAGCAGCGCCTCCTTCGCCTCCTCCGGCCGCCGATCCGCGACGTGCGCGGCGACGCCCGCTTGGACGTTAATCATGGCGAGGCTGTGCGCGACGACGTCGTGCACCTCGCGAGCGATGCGGAGCCGCTCCTGCTCGGCCATCCGGTGCCGGTGCTCGTCGGCCTGCTCGCGCCGGGCAGCGACAGCCGCGAACTGGAACCGGACCGCGGTCGCGATGCCGATCACGGCAGCCATCCAGACCACGGCGAACAGTGCCCAGGCGCTGACCGCAAACGTTTGCGCCAGGATGATGTGGACGACGTAGGCCGCCGCGAGGACAGCTGCGCCGGTGCACCCAGCGACCACCGGGCCCTTCCGCCGCGTGAGCACGAAGAGCGCGACAGTGGGGACGATGATCACCGGCCCGCCCGGTTCGGGCGACAGGTAGTACGCGTACGCCGAGGCCGCGGTGAGCACGAAGAGCGGCAGCGGGTACCGGTGGACGAGCAGCAGGGTGAGCACGGTCGCGGCCAGCCACGCGGCGCCAAGCGGGCTCAGCGGATGCGGCGCGTGCTGCCAGCGGCCGGACGCGCTGGAGCCGCCGAGCACGAAAGCGAGCACCACGAAGGTCCGGAACACCCGCCCGAACCACAGGTTCCGCGCCCGCCACCAGTAGTGCATGGTGCGAAAACTACCGGGGAAGGCGGCCGGGCGCGTCCGTTGTGAAGCGCGGGCTCGGGCTACGCGCGGCGCGGTATGTCGAGAACTCCCGGACGGCTCCGTTCACTGGTCAAACGGCGAAAAAGGAGACGGTGATGGGCGAGGTAGTGGCTGGGGCGAGCATGTCGCTGGACGGTTTCGTGGCAGGACCGGGCGAATCGGGGTTCGATCTGCTCTTCGGCTGGACGGGCAACGGCACCGAGGAGGTGCCGACCGCGCAGCCGGGACGCGCGCTGCGCATGTCCCCGGCCAGCGCGAAGGTCGTGCGCGCGCAGCTGGAATCGACCGGCGCGCTGCTTGTGGGCAGGCGGCTGTTCGACCTGACCTCGGGCTGGGGCGGCACGCATCCGTTCGGCGTGCCGGTGGTCGTGGTGACGCACGAACCACCTGCCGGATGGGAGGACTCGCCGTTCACCTTCGTGACCGAAGGCATCGAGGTCGCGGTGGCGCGGGCGAAAGAACTGGCCGACGGCCGCGACGTCGGCGTGAACGCGGGCGAGATGGCGCGACAGTGCTTGACTGCCGGACTGCTCGACGCGTTGCGGATCGATCTGGTGCCGGTGCTGCTCGGCGGCGGGGTGCCGTTCTTCGGCGAGTTCGGCCTGGGCCCGGTGCGCCTCGGCGAGCCGGACATCGTCCCCGGCGAGAGCGTGACCCACCTGCGCTACCGCGTCGTCGGCACGAATTCCCGCAGCTTCGCATGCGTCTCGTCGTTCGCCGGGGTGTAGACCGACATCCGGATTTCCGAGCGGCGGCCGGCGTAGAGGTAGGTGAAGTCGAACGTCAGCAGGCCCGCGTCCGGGTGCAGGTACCGCTTGCTCTTGGCCAGCTCGGTGTTCACGTCGTGGCGGCTCCACAGCTCGTCGAAGCACGGCGACTCCGCCCGAAGCCGTTTGACCAGCGACTTCCAGCCGGGCTCGCCCACGTGCTCGGCCATCGCCGCGCGGAAGGACGAGACCATCCGCGGCACGTTCTGTTCCCAGTCGACCATCCGCTCTTTCCACTGCGGATTGAGCAGGCACTGCACGAGCGTGTTGCGTTCCTCGTAAGGGATCGCGTCGACGCCGCCCATCAGCCAGTTGTAGCCGGCGTTGTGGCCGAGCACGTCGAAGCGCGCGTTGCGGACCGCGACCGGGAACGGCTCCAGCTGGACCATCATGTCGTGCATCGACGGCGTGATCGCGGAGCAGTGCTTCTTCTCCGTCACCGGCTCCGGCGCGCCGGCCAGGGTGAACAGGTGCACGTGCTCGTGCGGGTCGAGCCGGAGCGTGCGGGAGATCGCGCTGAGCACCTGCTCGGACGCGTTGATGTCGCGGCCCTGTTCGAGCCACGTGTACCAGGTGACGCCCACCCCGGCGAGCTGCGCGACCTCTTCGCGACGCAACCCCGGCGTGCGCCTGCGGCCGCTGAGCGGCAGGCCGACCTGCTCGGGCGTGATCCGGCCGCGCCGGTTGCGAAGGAACTCTCCCAGCTCGGTCCGGCGCAGGCGGTCTTCGATGCCAGTGGTCACGAATACCAGGTAAGCACACCGCCGACCCTGTTACCAGGTAGTCGTGGTACCAGGATAAAAGCACACCTGGTACCAGGGTCTCGCGCGGCGGAACGTAGTACTCATGACGACTACCACCCCTGCCCCGACGACGGCCACCGCTGCCGTCGGGACGCCGGAGCGGACGGGACTCACGTCCGCCGGCTTGATCACCGTGCTGCTGGGGGCAGCGCTGCCGATCATCGACTTCTTCATCGTCAACGTCGCCCTGCCCACGATCGATGCCGACCTGCGCGCGTCCACCGCGACCCTCGAACTCGTCGTCGCGGGCTACGGCATCGCGTACGCGGTGCTGCTCGTGCTCGGCGGACGGCTCGGCGACACCTTCGGCCGCCGCAGGCTCTTCCTGCTCGGTCTCACTCTGTTCACGCTCACCTCGCTGGCCTGCGGCGTCGCCCCGGATGCCGCCACCCTGGTCATCGCCCGCATGGCGCAGGGCGCGGCTTCGGCGATGCTGCTGCCGCAGGTGCTGTCGATCATCCAGGCCGGCACGTCCGGCGAACGCCGTTCCCGCGCGATCGGCCTCTTCGGCGCGACCGGTGGCATCGCCACCGTGGTCGGGCAGCTGCTCGGCGGTGCGCTAGTGGCGGCCAACGTGTGGGACCTGAGCTGGCGGCCGATCTTCCTGGTCAATGTGCCGATCGGGATCATCGGGCTGCTGATCGCGCGCCGCACGGTGCCGGACAGCCGGGCGAGCAACCCGCTCGGCGTCGACCGCTGGGGCACCGTGCTGCTGGCCGTTTCGCTGCTGTCGCTGCTGATCCCGATCATGGAAGGCCGCGCGCTCGGCTGGCCGTGGTGGAGCATCGCGCTGCTGGTGCTCTTCCCGTTCGCCGCGGTTGGCTTCGCCCGGGTGGAGCGGAAGCTGGAAGCCGCGGGCGGCACGCCGCTGTTGCCGCCAGCGCTCCTGCGCACCGCGAGCGTGCGGCACGGGTTGACCGTCGCGGTGCCGTTCTTCTGCGCCTTCGGTTCGTTCATGTTCGTCTACGCGGTGACCTTGCAGAACGGCCTGCACCTCGGTCCGCTCGGCGCGGGACTGGCGTTGACCCCGATGGCCGTCGCGTACTTCACGACCTCGCTGGTCAGCAGTCACCTGGTCGCCCGGTTCGGCCGCAAGATCGTGCCGATCGGCGGGCTGATCCTCACCGTCGGCCTGCTCGCGCTCGCCGGGACCGCGCTGCTGGACTGGCCCGACCTGTCGATCTGGCAGCTGGCCCCGGCGATGGTGCTGATCGGCGTCGGCAACGGGCTCGCGATGAGCACGCTGTTCCGGGTGGTGCTTTCGCGAGTGCCCGCCGACCTGGCGGGTGTCGGCGGCGGCGTGCTGACCACGACCCAGCAGACGTCGCTGGCGCTGGGCGTCGCGGTGCTCGGCAGCCTTTTCGCCAGCTTGAGCGTGCCCGGCGCGATGGGCTACCAAGGCGCGTTTGTGCTGGTCATCGGGATCTTGGCGGTGCTGGCGCTGCTGGTGTCCGGGCTGGCGCGGAAGCTGCCCGACCCGCGCTGAGAAATTCGACCGACGGAAAACCCCGCTCCCGGACGACGATGGAGATGTGACGGAACCTCGGGTGCAGCCAGACCCGGCCTTCGCGCTGCTCGGCCTCTACGAGACGGCCCTGCCGGAGGTCTATGGCTACCTGCTCGCGAGGTGCGGCAACCGCGTGCTGGCGGAGGAACTGACGTCCGAGACGTTCCTGAGCGCGGTCGCCGCTTGCCGCAAGGAGCACGCGCCGCCGGTGAGCACGCCCTGGTTGATCGGGGTGGCCCGGCACAAACTGGCCGATCACTGGCGGCGCGCCGAACGGGAACAGCGCGGGCTTCGGCTCGTGCACGACGCCGGATGCGACGTCGAGGATCCCTGGGACGAACAGCTCGACGCCCTGCGCGCGCGGCAGGTGCTCGAAACGCTGGCGGTCCCGCATCGGGCAGTGCTCACCTTGCGGTACGTCGACGGCCTTCCGGTTCGCGACGTCGCCGCGCACCTCGGCCGGACCATCCACGCGACGGAGGCGTTGCTGACGCGGGCCAAGACCGCGTTCCGCCGCGGCTACCAGGAGAAGGAGGGACGTGATGGCTGAACCGTTCGACGCGCTCGCGCTGCCCTCGACTCCGGCCGATCCCGATCCGGCCTTCGCCGAGCAGCTGCGGGACGACCTCCGCCGTCTGATCCTGAACGGAGCGGAGATGACCACCACCGAAACCACGCCTCAGCGCGCACAAGCGGGTGCGCTGACGCCGTACCTGGTCGTGACCGACGCCCGGGCCGCGCTCGACTTCTACGTCGAGGTCTTCGGCGCGCGCCGCCGGTCCGAGCCGATCGTGATGGACGACGGCCGGGTCGGGCACGCCGAACTGGACATCGGCGACAGCGTGCTGATGTTCGCCGAGGAGTTCCCCGAGCTGGGCAATGTCGTGGCTCCCGAGGGCGGCGCGATGGTGCGCGTCGAGGTGCCCGACCCGCAGGGTGCGGCGCGGCGGGCGGTGGAGCTGGGCGCGGAACTGCTGCGTCCGGTCGAGGACCGCGGCTACGGGCTGAACGGCGTGATCAAGGACCCGTACGGTCAGCGCTGGCTGGTCGGAAAGGCCGCGCCACAAGCGAAAACGCCCGGGGAACGCACGTATCGGCACGGCGAGGCCGGGTACTTCACCTTCCAGGTGCCCGACGAGGTCCGGGCCAAGGCGTTCTACGGCGCGGTGCTCGGCTGGCAGTTCAACCAGGGCAGCCTGCCGACCGCGTGGCGCATCGAGGGCCACGGCCTGCCCGGCGGGCTGTGGGGCGGGCAAGAACTGCAGACCGGGTGGAAGCTGATGTTCGCCGTCGACGACCTCGAAGCCGCGCTCGGCCGGGTGCGCGAGCAGGGCGGCCGGGCGGGCGAGGTGGAGAACCCGCCGTACGGCCGAACGGCGGATTGTGCCGACGACCAGGGGATCGAGTTCTGGTTGTGGGAACAGCCACGCACGTGACCTCGGCCAAAACCCCGGCGGCAAACCGGCCGCCGGGGCGCACACTCAAGGGATGGCCGCGCACTGGACGCCCCGCGACGAAGCCGAACTGACCGCCGGTTGGCAGCTGTGGCTCGCGCTGGGCTCGTGCGCCTGGCCGGGACCGGACTGGGACGGCACGCCCGCCGAAGCCGTCCGCGGCCTCGAACGCTGCTTCACCGCGTGCGACGAGATTCTCGCCGCGCACGACCAGCCCGACTCCGCGGTCGCCGGGCTGGTGCGCTCGATGATCCTTGCCGCGAACTGGACGCTCGGACTGTGGCGCGACGACTCGGATCCGCTTGACTCCGAACGCGCCGCGCTGCTGCACGCCGACCTGGCCGCTTTCGCCGACCACGCGGAAGGCGTCCGGACCCTGCTGGCCGCAGGAGGCGGGTGGGCCTCGCTTCCGCTGTGACCCGCCCGCCTGCTGTCTACAAAGGACTTACCAGCTCGCCGGACGTTTCCGTTCCGGCTCGTACGGCTGCGTGATGACCTCGATCCCGTTTCCGCCCGGGTCAAGGAAATACACGCCGCGTCCGCCGTGGTTGTGGTTGATCTCGCCGGGGCCCTGACCGCCCGGCCCGGCGTGGTAGTCAACCCCGGTTTCCTTCAGGCGCAAGAAAAACGCGTCGAAGTCGTCTTCCGGAATGAGGAAGCAGTAGTGCTGCAGCCTGCGATCGCCGTCCGGGACCGTGGCGAAGTCGAGCCGTACGCCGTTGCTGGTTTCGACGGGGATGAACGGGCCCCATTCCTCGCCGATGTCGAAACCGAGCAGGTTCGCGAAGAATTCGGCGGATTCCCGGTTGTTCCGGGACGGGACCATCAGGTGATTCAGCTCAAGAGAGAGGGACACGAAGCAATGCCTCCAGAAGGCATTCCAGCACCTCCATGTCTCACCCAGCCGGTGACCGACACGCGATGCCGCCGACGACTATAACGCAGCGGAAGCGGATCTCCAATCAGGAAACCGGAACCCGCCGCCGGGCCGCGCGCGGACGGCCCACGCCCTGCCACGACAATCCCGCGTCGAGGATCATCCCCGGGTCAAGCAGATTCCGGGTGTCGACGACGTCGTCGCCTTCCATCGCGTCCGCGATCGCCACCCAGTCGAGGTTGCGGAACTCGGCCCATTCGGTAAGCACCACAACGACATCCGCGTCTTTGGCGACCTGGTACGGATCGTCCACGACGGTCATCCCGGCGATGCCGCCGGACACCGCCGGGTCGTACGCGGTGATCTCCGCGCCGAGCGCGCCCAGCACCGAAGACACTGCCAGCGCGGGGGAATCGCGCAGATCGTTCGTGCCCGCCTTGAACGCCAAGCCCAGTACGCCGATCCGCGCACCGGCCAGAGTTCCGCCGCAGGCGCCGGCGATCTTCGCCACGATGCGGTCGCGCTGGGCGATGTTCTCGTCGATCGCCGAGGTCAGCATGCGGAAGTCGTAGTCGACCGACTCGGCGACCTTGACCAGCGCGCTGGTGTCCTTGGGCAGGCAGGAACCGCCCCATCCGGGGCCAGGCTTGAGGAACGTGCGGCCGATGCGCCGGTCGTAACCCATTCCTTCGGTGACCAGGTCGATGTCCGCGCCGAGCCGTTCGCACAGTTCGGCGATCGAGTTCACATAGGACAGTTTGAGCGCGAGGAAGCAGTTCGCCGCGTACTTGACCAGTTCCGCGCTGGCCGCGTCGGCGACCACGATCGGTGCGGCGAGATCGCCGTACAGCTGCCCGACCCACGCGGCCGCGGCGCGCGAGTCCGACCCGACCACGATCCGGTCCGGGTTCAGGAAGTCTTGCACCGCAGTGCCTTCGCGCAGAAACTCCGGGTTGGACACCACCGGCACGTCGTCCCGGCCGACCATCGCGCTGATCCGTTTCGCGGTGCCGACCGGCACCGTCGACTTCGTGATCAGCGCGCAGCCGGCGGGCAGCACGTCGCCGATCTCGGCGGTCACCGCCTCCACCGCACGCAAATCCGCGGACCCGCCCGCGCCCATCGGCGTCGGCACGCAGAGGAAGACCCCTTCCGCGCCGCGAACGGCTTCCCGCGCGCCGACGACGAACGACAGCCGTCCGTTCGCCAGTCCGCGGGAGACCAATTCGGCCAGTCCTGGTTCGAGGATGTCCACGCGGCCCGCTGAGAGCCGGTTCACTTTCGCCACGTCCACGTCCACGCAGGTGACGCGATGCCCGAGGCTCGCGAGACAAGCCCCCGTGGTCAATCCGACGTATCCCGTCCCTACCACCACGATCCGAGCTGAGCTCATAGTGCTGAAGGTGACAGCCGGAGTTGACCTGAGTGCTAACGGAAGCGGTCGAGGCCGAATACTCCTCGCGACGAGAAGCGGGTGAGGCGACACACTCCGGCCCGCGTGCGAACGAGCGTTAACCTGGGCGCGGAGGTGCACCGCGGCACCTGAGAGCAGGAGGAAGGCTGAAGATGCAGATCACCGACACCGCAGCGCTCGTCACGGGTGGCGCGTCCGGTCTCGGCGGCGCGACCGCCAAGGCACTGGCCGCGAAAGGCGCGCGGGTGTTCGCGCTCGACCTCGCGCCCTCGATCGAGAAGGCCGAGCAGGTCGACGGCGTCACCTACGTCGAGGCCGACGTGACCGACCCGGACCAGGTGCAGGCCGCCGTCGACACCGCGGCGAGCTCGGGCGTACCGCTGCGCACGGTGGTCAACTGCGCCGGCATCGGGCCGTCCGCGCGCATCCTGTCCAAGCGGGGCAGGCACGACCTCGGGCTGTACGCGAAGGTCATCCAGATCAACCTGATCGGCACCTTCACCGTGCTCACCGTCGCCTCCGAGGCGATCGCGAAGACCGAGCCGCTGGCCGACGACGCACGCGGCGTGATCATCAACACCGCGTCCGTCGCCGCCTTCGACGGCCAGATCGGGCAGGTGGCGTACGCGTCGTCCAAGGGCGGCGTGGTCGGGATGACCCTGCCCGCCGCGCGCGACCTCGCCTCGCACGGCATCCGCGTGCTGACGATCGCGCCCGGCATCGTCGACACCCCGATGCTCGCCACCGTCAGCGACGAGTTCCGCGCCGGCCTCGCCGCCGGGATTCCGTTCCCGAAGCGGCTCGCGCGCCCGGACGAGTACGCGCAGCTCGCCCTGTCGCTGATCGACCACGACTACCTCAACGGCGAGGTCGTCCGCATGGACGGCTCGCTGCGGATGGCCCCGCGCTGACCTGCGGGGAGTGGGTGTGCCGCCCGCTCGGCGGCACACCCACTCCTCCGGTCACTCCTTGCGCAACCGCACCTCGAGGCCGATCCCGTCCGGGGTCACCTCGCAGGTGCGGAACTTGCTCTCCGCGACGGTCGCCCTGAACTGCTCCGGCGTGTACGCCCGCCGCCGCAGCCCGCGGAGCACCCGGACGGTGGAGAACGTGCCCACCGGGCCGAGATTCATCCGCTCGACCTCAGCGTCGAGTTCCGCGTCCGTGGTGCTCCGGCTCAAGTCCTGCACCAGCGCGACGCCGCCGGGCCGCAGCACCCGGTGCATCTCGTCGAGCGCGTCCACCGGGTCGGCGAAGTTCTTGAACGCCGCCTGGCAGATCAGGAAGTCGAACGACCCGTCCGCGAACAGCATCGCCGCCACGTCGCCCCGGCGGAAGTCCACCGTGACGCCCTGCTCTTTCGCGTACTCCCTGGCCAGCTCGACAAACGTGCGGCTGACGTCCAGCCCCGTCACCTTGCACCGCCCGGTGCGAGCCATTTCGACTGCGAAGAACCCCGGCCCCGGCGCGACCTCGAGCAGGTCAGTGCCCTCGGCCAGGTCCGCGGCCATCATCTCGGCCGTCTCGCGATACTGCACAAGCTGCGGTTCGGTACGCCGCCCCCGCGCGTACGCCCGGGCGATCGGCCCCTCCATCTCCGGCAGCAGTTTCGTGCGATGACGTTTGACCTGGGTGTTCCCCATGTGCTTCTCCCTGTTCGGTGAGTACCGAACCAGCGCCGCACGAGGGGTGCCCCTTATCCTTGTTACGCAGCCTGAGGACAGGTACCCGCACACGCGGTTTCCGGTTCGACGGTTCCCGTCCCGGGGGCGGTGTGCCAGCACCTCCTCCGGGACTCTCTTTATTCCCCTTCGTTCTTGACGAAGGCGGTCATTTCGTCCGCGTTCTTCACGAAAGCGGTCATGTCGGGCAGCTCCCCGGTTTCCCGGTAGCGCCGCCATTCCTCGACCCCCGAAATCGCTCCGGAGGCGAGCTCCGCACGCAGCCCGCGGATCCATTCGGCCTCCGCGCGCCACATCGCCAGTTGGTATTCGCTCTCCACGAGAAACAGCCGGGACAGCTCGGCCCGCATCTTCTCCAACGCCGCGACGCGGTCGTCGATCATCCGCTCCAGCTCATCGACCCGGCTCCGCAACCGCTGGTCAACGAGGTCCGGCCCAATCGCGAGCATCACCGACAGCCCAGTGTGAAACCGCGTCGGTTCCGGATCAGGGGTCCCGAGCAGCTCGGCGATCCAATCCTCGAGCTCAGCCTGGCCGGCCTCAGTGATCCGATAAACGGTCCGCTCCGGCCGGGCCCCGTTCCGTACGTTTTCGACCGCCTCGATGAAGCCGTGCTTTTCGAGGTTGCCGACCACGGTGTAGAAGGAGCCCCACTTGATCTTCAGATCGCCCTCTTTGCCGCGTCTCCGCAGCACAGTGGCGATTTCGTACGGATGCATCGACTGCTCGCACAACGCGGCCAGCACGGCGAGGCCCAGCATGTTGGACACCTTCCGCCGCTTCACGCCGACCTCCTCTCGTGGACGAGTACTCGTCGACGAGTATATGCAGAAGCGCGCCAGCCTGCAACGACCGGAGACACGGGACGACCTTGGCGAGGAAGGCCGAGGGCAGGGCCGCGCGAGCTAGCCCACGCGGGCAATCAGGACCTGTTGCAGCAATGCGGAATGCAGGAGTCCGCCGCGGGTTCCGGCAACGCCGGACCCCCGACGAGTCACCGCACCTCGCAAGAAGACAACCACCCACACCCCCACAACCCCGATACGAAGCCAAAAACACGGGCGGCGGGTGCTTGTCAAGGCATCTTTCCCGCCTTGACAAGCACCCGCCGCCCGTAGTCACAATCCGGCTGAGGGGTGGTGGACCCACGCCGACCCGGCACCGGCAGAGACACCGGCACCAGCAGAGGCCAAGAATTCAGATATCCAGCATGTACGGAACCTCGTCCTGAGCCCGCCCGCTCATCCACTCCCGCAAGGCCTTAGTAGCCAGCACATCATCCTCGTTGTACCGCAACAACCGCTCCCGCTGCCCGTCATCGGGAACCGCCCCGTCCATCCCGACCGCGTCCCGGTACCACCGCATCGAAGCCTCGCCCCCGGCCTCCGGATCCCGCCAGGCGAACCCGGCCACCGGAGCGATCACCTTCAACCCCTTGCCCCGCGAGCACAGGAACTGATCCGTGACACTGCGGAACAGATCCACCCACTCATCAGAATCCACAAAGGACTGCACAGCCCGCTTCTCCGGAACCCCGGAATACTCCCCGAACCGATCCACCGACCCGAACAGCCACCGGTTCTCCGCGAGCGCGTTGTAGCAATACGCCCGGAAAGTCAGCCCCGCGGCGAGAGTCCGCGCACGAACATCCGTGAACCAAGCCCAAAACTCCGCGAACGACCGCGCCTCGTCCACCGTCGGCAACGGCTCCCAGGTCGCGAACGCCCGGTACCCCTGCGGCACCCCGATGTCCGCTCCGGACAGCAGCGTCCCCCACAGGTAAGCCCCGGCGTCGCCGAAACTTTCCATGTCCACGTCGACCTCGACGTCCGCGCGCGGCACCTCGATCCGCGGCGTCCGGCGCACCACGGTGAGATCCGCCAGCCACGCCCGGGCGAGCATGATCGCGTCGGAGAACGTGCCGCCCGTCCAGTTCATCGGCGGCGCTTCGGCGGCCGGATCCAGCGCGGCCAGCTTGTCTACAGTGGACACTCCGACGCGCCGCAGCTCGCCCGCGTCCTCGCCGCGCACCACCAGGCTCACGTCACGCGTCTCGGTGAGCACGACCTCGCAGGCGGCCCAGAACGGACACCGCCGGCACTCCAGCACTCGCGAAGGCGCGGCCAACGCTTCCGCGCCGGTGGCGGCTGCGGTCGCGACAGCGAGCCGGTCCTCGAAGCGCGCGTCGTACTCGTCCAGCGCGCTGCGGCCGCCCGGCCAGGTGCCCGCGGTGAGGTCGTGCCACACGACGACATCAGCGTCGAGACCGATCACCCCGCCGACCGCGCGTCCGCTGGCCGCCAGCTTGCGCGACTCCAGCATTCGCCGCAGGTGCGCGAGCCGCAGCTGGTCTCGCGGCTGCGAGCGCACCTTGCGCAGTTCGTCCGGCGAACGACGCGCCGGGTCCAGCTCCGTCATCGCGGTGGTGGGCGCGCCCTGGCCCCGGTCGGTGATCCGGTGCCGGACCACCAGCACCGGCACGTATCCGTCGTCGACCCGCACGAGCAGGTCGATCCCGCCGCGCCGGTGCCCGACCGGATCGGCGGGCAGCAGCGCGCCCCAGATGTACTGCGCGGCATCGGCGAACGCCTGCTCGGTGAGCCGCACCCGCTCGCCAGCGGGCGCGGCGCGCGGCACTCGCGCCCAGGTGGCGTCCGGCCCCGAGGCCGCGACCAGCTGTTCGAGGATTTCCTCGCGGTGCGCGGTCGCGTCGTCGATGCGCTGCTGCGCCGTCGGATCCGGCGGCGGCAGCGGCACGTCGCGCATCGCCGGGTCGTGTTCCAGGTGCACCCGGCGGCGGCAACGGCTCACCGCTCCCGCGTCGAGCAACACCTCGTCTCCCATAGCGATCACAATAGATCGTGGGTACGACATTCCCCGCGCGAGCCGACATGCCCGTCACGTCGGGGACCAGTAAGTTCATCCGGAGAAGGCGTGGGAGGTAACGGCCATGGCGCGCAAGGCCAAGCAAGACAAGGCCAAGCAGGACGAGGGTGAAGCCCGGATCACCCCGAAGAAGGCGAAGAACGCGGTCGCGGTGGCCAAGGTGCTCGGACCGGCGGTGCTGCCGGTGCTCGCGCCGTACGCGGTCCGCGCGGCGGGCGCGGCGCGGGAGGCGTACGACCGCTACCAGGCCCGCAAGCTGGGCGTCGCCGTCGACCAGCTCGGCGAGTACACCGGCCGCGGCGCGGCGCTGCACGCCCGGATCGCGGGACTCGTGCAGGGCCTCGGCGAGCTGAAGAAGTCGGCGAAGGCGACCGAGCAGGACCAGAAGTTCGCCGCCGAGACGCAGTCGACGCTGGAGCAGCTGTCGGCCACGGTGCGCGCCGCCGAGCGCATGCCCGCGGCTCGGCGCAAGGCCGCGCACCGCGCGGTGACCGGCGAACTCGAACGGCTCGAAGACCAGCTGCTGCACCGCTTGGGCATCTGAAAAGCCGTGAAGGGCTCCTTGCGGGAATCAGATTCCCTCAAGGAGCCCTTCACGGACCGCTGATGCGCTACTTGATGAAGCCCTTCTCGAGCATCCAGTCGTGCGCGACGGTACCGGCGTCCTTGCCGTCCACGTCGACCTTCTTGCACAGCTCGACCATCTGCTTGTTGTCGAGCGCCGCCGCCACCTTCTCCAGCGGACCGCGGATCTCCGGGTACTTGTCCAGGAACTCCGTGCGCAGCGTCGCCGCGGCGTTGTACTGCGGGAACGCCTTCTTGTCGTCCTCCAGCACGCGCAGGTTCAGCCCGGAGATCCGGCCGTCGGTGGTGAACACCTCGCCGACCGGGCAGGTGCCGTTGGCCACCGCCGAATAGATGGTGCCGATCCCGAAGTTCTCGATCTTCGGGTTCTTGAACCCGTACGCCTTGACCGCCGCCGGGAACCCGTCCTGGCGGCTGGTGAACTCCGTCTCCAGGCAGAACCGGTTCTGGTCCGGATGCGTGGTGAGGAACTTCGCCAGGTCCGAGGTGGACTTGAGGTTGTTCTTCGCCGCGTACGCCTCGGTGGTGGCGAACGCGTACTGGTCGTTCAGCGGCGAGTACTTCAGCCAGGTGACGCCGTACTTCTCCGCGTCGGCCTTCGCCGTGGCGTCGTACTGCGCCTTCTCCCCGCCCGGAACCGGCAGCTCGTTGCCCTGGTAGTTGATCCAGCCGGTGCCGGTGTACTCCCAGGTCACGTCGGTCTGCCCGTTGAGCAGCGCCTGCCGGGACGAGTTCGACCCCTTGATGTCGGTGAGGTCGATGACGTCCATGCCCGCCGCGCTCAGCGCCATTTCGGCCATGTAGCCGAGGATGATGTTCTCGGTGAAGTCCTTCGACCCGACGACCACCCGCTGGCCTTCGAGCGAGGAGATCGGCCGGATCGAGCCCGGTTCGATCTTGAACGGGATCGAGGTGTTGACGTCGAGCCCGCACGCCGAGAGCGTCCCGGCGAGCAGGGCGGCGCCGACCAGCGCGCCCGCCTTTTTCAGGACGTTCATCAGCGCAGTCCCTTCGGTCCGAAGTACTGCTCGGCGACCGCGCCCAGCCAGTCCACCAGCAGCGCCAGCGCGACGGCCAGCACCGAACCGGTGATCAGCACCTTCGTGAGGTTGAGCTTGTAGCCGGTGTCGATCAGGAGCCCGAACCCGCCCGCGTTGACGAACATGCCGAACGTCGCGGTCCCGACCGCCAGCACGAGCGACGTGCGCAGGCCGGCCAGGATCAGCGGGACGGCGAGCGGGAATTCCACCCGCCACAGCACCTTCTGCGCGGACATCCCGATGCCGCGGCCCGCGTCGATCAGCGACGGGTCCACCTGCTGGATGCCGACCATCGTGTTGCGCAGCACCGGGAGCAGCGAATAGAACGCCAGCGGCAGCGCCGCGACCCAGAGCCCGCCGACCGCGCCGGTGAAGATGAACCACAGCACCAGCACGCCGAGGGCGGGCGCGGCCTGCCCGATGTTCGCGATCGCCAGGAAGATCGGCGCGAGCCACTTCGCCCACGGCCGGGTCACGATGATCCCGAGCGGCACCGCCACCAGCACCACGATCGCGGTGACCACGACGGTCATCGCCAAGTGGTCGCGCAGCGCGGTGAGCAGCGACTCCGCGTTCAGAGTCTCCTTTTCGGTCGCGGTGAGCCCGCTGGCGAACACCCAGATGAGCGTGACCGCGACGATCAGCACGACGACGACGGGCTGCGCGAACAGCCGGACGCGTTCCGCGCGGCGGGAGCCTGATTCGGTACTGAAACCGGTATCGACGGCAGCGGTCATGCCGTGGCCCCGTCCTCATCGACGTGGTCGTCGGCGTGCTCGTCGCGCAGCTGCTGGATCGTCGCGATGACCGTGTCCAGCTTGATCGTGCCCGCGTATTCGCCGCGCGCGCCGGTGACCGGCACCGAACCGCCTTCGGCGAGCATCGCCTCGAGCGCGTCCTGCAGCGTCGACTGGAGGCTCACGATGTCGCGCAGCGGCTTGCCGACCGAACCCAGCGACGTGGCGTTGGTCAGCTCGCGCACGTGCACCCAGCGGATCGGCCGCCGCCGCTGGTCGAGCACCAGCGCGAACGGCTTGCGCGATTTGCTCAGCTTCTCCCGCACGTCGGCGGGCGATTCGTCGATCGTCGTGGTGAGCGCGTCCTGCTGCAGTTCGACGTCGCGCACCCGCAGCAGGGTCAGCTGCTTGAGCGAAGCGCCGGCGCCCACGAAACCGGCGACCGTGTCGTCCGCCGGGTTCGCCAGGATCGACTCCGGCGTGTCGTACTGCAGGATCTTCGACTGGTTGCCGAGCACCGCGATCCGGTCGCCGAGCTTGACCGCCTCGTCGAAGTCGTGCGTGACGAAGACGATCGTCTTCTTCAGGTCGGTCTGCAGCCGCAGCAGTTCGTCCTGCAGGTTGCCGCGGGTGATCGGGTCGACCGCGCCGAACGGCTCGTCCATCAGCAGCACCGGCGGGTCGGCGGCGAGCGCGCGGGCCACGCCGACGCGCTGCTGCTGACCACCGGACAGCTGGCGCGGGTAGCGGTCGCGGAAGTCGGCCGGGTCGAGCCCGACCAGGTCCATCATCTCCTCGACCCGCGCGGTCACCTTCTTCTTGTCCCAGCCGAGCAGGCCGGGCACGACGGCGATGTTCTGCGCGACGGTGAAGTGCGGGAACAGCCCGGCCTGCTGGATCGCGTAGCCGATCTGGCGGCGCAGGGTGTCCACGTCGAGCTTCAGCGCGTCCTGCCCGCCGATGGTGATCCGGCCGGACGACGGCTCGATCAGCCGGTTGATCATCCGCATCGTGGTGGTCTTGCCGCAGCCGGACGGGCCGACGAACACCACGATCTTGCCCGCGGGCACGACCATCGAGAAGTCGTCGACCGCGGGGGCGCGGGTGCCGGAGTAGCGCTTGGTGACGTGGTCCAGTTCGATCTCGACGCCGGAGACGTTTTCTTCTTCGGTCGCAGTGTGCTCAGCCACGGACACCCCTAGAAATGGTGAATCGCTTGATCAGGACGTAGATGCCGTCGAGCACCAGCGCGAGGACGACCACGCCGATGGTGCCGGTGAGGGCCTGGTTGAGGGAGTTCGTGCTCCCGGCGTTGGTGAGGCCGGAGAAGACCTCCGCGCCGAGGCCGGGGCCCTTGGCGTAAGCCGCGATCACCGCGATGCCCATGAGCATCTGCGTGGCGACCCGCATGCCGGTGAGGATCGCCGGCCAGGCCAGCCGCAGTTCGACCCGGGTGAGCACGGAAAGCCTGCTCATCCCGATGCCGCGGGCGGCGTCGGTGATCGCCGGGTCGACCGCGTCGAGGCCGACGATCGTGTTGCGGACGATGGGCAGCAGGCCGTACAGCACGAGCGCGATCACCGCGGTGGTCGAGCCGAGGCCCGAGAGCGGGATCAGCAGACCCAGCAGGGCGAACGACGGGACGGTGAGGATCGTGCTGGCCAGTGCCGTGGCGACTGCGGAGCCGATGGGGCTGCGATAGACGGCGATGCCGATCAGCACGCCCAGGATCGCGGCGAGGATCGTGCACTGCACCACCATGCTGGTGTGCAGCCACGCCTGGAGCAGCAGCCTTCCCCACCGGTCCGAGATGTACTCGAAGAGGTTCATCCGTATTCGTTCTCCCGCCAGCTTGCGAGCCCCGGACGTCACCCGTTCGGAGTAGCCCATCAATCGGCAGGGTGACTACCCGGAACGGATACGGTCGAAACCCCCACTTCTCGGTTGTGATTACCCACCGTTTCGCATCCCCGAGGGGTCGGCAACCGAAGCGAGGGGCCCCACCGGGCGGTTTTTACCGGATCGAGACCCGCCTACCTGGACCTTTTCCGCAGTTGCTCACCATTCGAGACGCTTCAGTCACCCACCGGAGTGCCGTTAAGCTGCCCGAATGAGCACCCCGGCCCGGCATCGCGGCGCACTCGCCGCTGTCCGTGGCGGGCTGCTCGCTCTGAGTTCGGCGTCACTCGCCGTCACCGCGCACGCGGCCGCCGACGGCGGGCTGCCGGATCCCGCGCTCACCCTGCTGCTGACCGGCCTGCTCGGCTGGACCGCCACCGCGCTCGCCGGCCGGGCCCGCGGACCGCTCGCCACGATCGCCGTGCTCGGCGGCGGACAGCTCGTCATGCACCTGGTGCTGACGACGCTCGGCGGGCACGACCCGAGCGGCGCGGCTGCCGCGCTGGACGGCTGGGCGATGACCGCGGCGCACGCCGTCGCGACCCTGCTCACCGCGCTGGTGCTGGCCCGGGCGGACGCGATGCTGCTCGCGGTGCTGCGCGTGGTGCGGGTGATTCTTCCGCTGCTGGTCCGGCCGTTGCCGGTTCCGGTGGCGGCGGCTGGGATCGCACGGCCGCGTGCGGCTGGTGCGGTGCCGTTGCTGAGCGTTGAACTGAGGCGCGTCCGGGGACGGCGCGGACCCCCTGAGGGCTCCTGAACCCCTCGTGAGTGTTCAAGCCGGTTCTGATCGGCTTTGCCACTCACCACCCCCTTCCCCTTTTCCGGCGCAGGCTCTGCCTCCGCCGGCTCACCCCTGTTCAGGAGCAGTTGTGTCCCACCATGTCTTCCGTCGCGCCGGCGTGCTCGCCGCGACCGTCGCCGCCACCGGTCTGCTCGGCGCGGGCATCGCGTCCGCGCACGTGACCGCCAACGTCTACGGCGACCAGCCGGCCAAGGGCGGCTACGGCACGATCTTCTTCCGCGTCCCGAACGAGGACGCGAAGCTCGGCACGATCAAGGTCGAGGTCGACGTCAAACCGGAGTACGGCATCGGCAACTTCCGCACCAAGCCGATCCCCGGCTGGACCGCCGAGGTCACCAAGTCGAAGCTGCCGCAGCCGGTGACCACCGCGTCCGGCACGAAGATCACCGAGGCGGTCACGAAGGTCGTCTGGACCGCGCAGCCGGGCACGAAGATCGGCTCCACCGAGTTCCAGGAGTTCGAGGTCAGCGGCGGCCCGCTGCCGTCGAACGTCGACCAGCTCGAATTCCCCGCCGTCCAGACGTACGAGGGTGGCAAAGTGGTGGACTGGAACCAGCCCACCCCGCCCAGCGGCGAGGAGCCGGAGCACCCCGCCCCGACCATCAAGCTCGCCGCCGCCGAATCGTCGGAGCACGGCGGCCACACG
Organism: Amycolatopsis halotolerans; assembly: GCF_042647905.1. Taxonomy (NCBI): domain Bacteria; kingdom Bacillati; phylum Actinomycetota; class Actinomycetes; order Pseudonocardiales; family Pseudonocardiaceae; genus Amycolatopsis; species Amycolatopsis halotolerans. The sequence goes on along the minus strand of NZ_JBHRWI010000027.1, from coordinate 15,797 downwards.
CAGACCACGGCGGCCGGTGACAACGCCGAAGCCGCCTCGTCGTCGGACAACACGGCGCGCTGGCTCGGCGGAGCCGGTCTCGTGGTCGGCGCGCTCGGGCTCGGCGTCGGCGCGGGCGCGGTGCTGCGCTCCCGTCGTCCGGCCGCGGGAAAGACCGAAGGAACCAAGTAATGCGTAAAGCGCTTCTCGCGCTGGCGATTTCCGGGGTGGCCCTGCTAGGCACGGCCACCCCGGCGCTGGCGCACAACGTGCTGATCAACTCCGACCCGGCCAACGGCGCTTCCGTCGCCAAGGGCCCGGCGAAGGTCACGCTCACGTTCGACCAGTACGTGCAGAACGCCGACGTCAACCAGATCGCGGTGACCGGACCGGACGGCAGCCAGTGGGCCGAGGGTCCGGTGACGGTGGAGAACAACGTGCTGAGCGCGCCGCTGCGGCCGCTCGGCCCGGCGGGCAAGTACACCGTCGGCTACCGGGTCCTCTCCGCCGACGGGCACCCGGTGTCCGGCGAGATCCCGTTCACCCTTACCGCCGCGGGCAACGGCACCCCGGCGAAGGGCGACGCGGCCAAGGCGGCCGGGGCCCCGGCCCAGTCGGCTTCGGCCGATTCCTCGTCGTCGAGCGGCGTGCCGATCTGGGTGTGGATCGCCGGTGCGGTGGTGCTGCTCGCGATCGGCCTCACCGTCGCGCTGCGCACCGGCCGCGACCCCGGATCGGACAAGGCGGACCAGTGACGCGAGCCGAGACCACCTCCGCCGTCCGCTGGGCCACGCTCGCCTGCGTGGTCGTCGCGGGACTGCTGGGCGCGCTGATCGGCATCGCGCTCACCGCGTCCTCGCCCATTCCGGGCGTGGTGGAACCCAGCGAGGTGGTCTCGGCGGCCATCCCGATCGTGCGCGTGCTGCTGGACCTTTCGGCGGTCGCGACGATCGGGCTGGCCCTGTTGTCCGTGCTGGTCGGCTACGACCGGCCGAAGCTCACCGAACCGGTCATGCGCCGGGCCCGTCCCGCCGCCGTCGCCGCCGCGCTGATCTGGGCGGCGACCGCGGTGGTCGCGCTGATCCTGCAGACCGCGGAGTACAAGCCGGGCAACAAGATGCTGACCGGCGGCGACATCGGCGGCTACATCGCCGACGTCGGCGCGGGCAAGGCGCTGGTGATCGTGGCGGTGCTCGCGCTGCTGCACGCCGCGCTCGGCTTCGTCGCGCTGCGCAAGGGCGAGAAGGTGCCCGCCGAGGTGCGGGTGGGCCTCGGCATGTTCGCGCTGCTGCCGTTGCCGGTCACCGGTCACGCGTCGAACTGGGCCTATCACGACTACACGATGATCTCGATGGAGCTGCACGTGATGAGCGCGGTCGCCTGGTGCGGCGGCCTCGGCGCGATGATCGTGCTCCTCGCCGCGAACCGGACGCTGCTCGCGCACGCGCTGCCGCGGTTCTCGAAACTGGCGACGCTTTGTCTGGTGCTGTCCGCGGTGACCGGTCTGTTCAACGGCATCGTGGAAATCCTGGCGAATCCGACGATCGGCTTCTGGGCGGGCGTGTTCACCACGCCCTACGGCCAGCTGATGGTGCTGAAGGTGCTGTGCACCGGTGCGATCGCGCTGCTGGCGGCCAACTTGCGGTGGCGGCTGATGCCGCGCATCGTGCGACACCAGCGGACGGCGCTCGCGTCGTGGGCCACGCTGGAACTGACCGTGATGGGTCTCGCTTTCGGCTTCGCGGTGGTGCTTACCCGGGCCCCGGTCGCGGTGTCCTGACCGGCCGAAGTGACGGCGGGTAGCCGCAACTTGCACAATGGGACTAGCAGTACGCTGACTGGGGCGACCTGCCGGACCGAATTCTCGCTGCGCAGCGATACCCCGTCAGCCATCGTCGGGAAAGCGTTGAACGGTCATCTGCAGTCTGCGAATGCACGTGCAGAATCCCGCTCAACGGTATCTCGTCCACGCGGTGGCCGTCCGGCCGTCGCGAAGGTCCGCCAGCCGACGGCGGAGTTCAGCCCGCACCGGCGGATGACTGCGCAGAATCGGCAGCACGCTCGTCGTCAGCTTCAGCTCCCGCACCGCCCGGAGCACGGAAAACCCCGGCCAGGCCGTCACGTCGAATCCGTAGGCCGTGGCGAACTCCGCATACCGGGCAGGCGGGTCACCGAACCGTTCGCGGCCGACGGCGAGCGGCGTCAGATCCCATTCCGGCGGGCCGACGCAGGAGGAATCGAAATCGCACAGCACCGGGCCGTCCGGACCGGGCAGCACGTTGCCCGGATGCGCGTCGCCGTGCACGAATCCCCTGGCCAGCGGGAAATCCAGGGCGTCGAGCCGGTCCTGCACTTCGGCGCAGCGCTCCAGCAGGAACCGCTGGTCGGCGTCGGCAAGCTCCTCGGCGTCGGCGACCCGGGCCTCGATCGAGCGCAGCGGTTCCCATTCGGGCAGGCCGTCCGGCGGGTGCAGGGCGTGCACTTGGCGCAGCAGTCCGGCCAGGTCGGCAGGCGTCGGCGGAGGCCCGGCGAACGGCACCAGATCCCAGACCGTGACCAGGTGTCCTTGCACGTCAAGCGGTTGCTCGACCCCGGCCAGCAGCCGGACCGCGGGCACGTCGTGCCGGGCGAAATGCTCGGCGACGCGCACGACCGTGCCGACGCGGTGGCGCAGCCGGGTGGACCCGACGATCCGTACGACGACCGGCGCCCCGTTCAGCGCGAAGACCGCGTTGTTGGTGAACCGCAGCAGGCGCGCGCCCGCCGGGTCGAAACCCAGCCGGGCGCACGTGGCGGCCAGCACCCGGCGCAGTTTCGCAGGGGTGAACCTGCCTTCGGGCAAAGCGAATCCGGTCGGCTCAGGCCGCGTAGAAGATCTTGAGCCGGTCGGCGAGGTCACGGGCGTCGGGGTTGTTGCTTCGCCGCTCGGCCTCCACCTGCAGGGGCCGCAACCGGTCCTTGACCCGCGCGGATTTGATGCTTTCCGCGCATTCGAGGGCCTTGCCGCCGACCTTCACGCCGTGGTCGATATCGCCCTCGAGCAGGTGATTCGTGGCGAGCGCGCTCAGCATGAACGCCTTGCTGCGCGCCATGTCGTCGGTGTAGGCGTCGACCGCGCGGCTCAGCGCCGGGATCGCGTACTTCGTGTGCTCGGGGTTCTTCATCGCCAGCACGGTGTGCACGGTGCCGGTCATCGCGTAGACGTCGGTCTCGTTGAAGAACTTGACCCACGATTCGGCCTTGGCCAGGTCGGCGCGGGCGAATTCGTCCTTGCACCGGCCGAGCAGCTTCACCGATTGCTCCTCGTTGCCCATCATCGCGTAGGCCCACGCCTCGTTGGCGCAGAGCACGGCGACGGCCAGCTCGGAACCGGATTCCTGCGCGGCGATCTGGCCGAGCTGGAACAGTTTCAGCGCGTCGTTCGCGGCGTCCTGGTGCAGGTAGACGCGGCCCATCCGGTACAGCACGTTCGCCACCAGGTGGTGGTCGCCGCCCTGTTTGGCCAGGTCGAGCGCCTGCGCGAAATGCCCGCGCGCGGAGTCCATCAGACCGGTGTCGAAGGACGTCCACCCGGCGAGGCTGTGCAGGTCCGCGATCGCGGTGAACAGCCGCGTCTTCACCTGCTCGGCCGCGCTGGAGTCGAGCATCTGCTGGCCCCACGACAGCTGCGCGACGACCGCGTCGCGGCAGAATCCGCCGCCGTACTGGTAATCGAGCGCGCGCAACGCTCTGGTCGCCGCCTCGACCTGGCGCACGTCGGTCGTCCCGATGCGCCCGGGGGCGGGAGTGCGCGCGGGCGCCTCCGACCACGTGCCGGATTCCGGACCGAACACCGCCGCACCCATCGTGACCTGGGCGGCGTGCGCGAGGAACCTCCGTCGCTTCACGGACTCGTCCTCCTCAGCCTGCCGGCCGTCGGACGCGCCGACGACCCGTATCGCCGTGGTCTCGTCATAGGCGAGACCCATGTATCCACGGGGGACACCCAGGCCGTCGGCGATTCTCGTGAGCACGTCGTAGGCCATGACCTGGCGACCCTTGAGGATCTCCGACACCTCGGACTGCGACTGGCCGGTCATCGCGGCGATCTGGCGCTGCGATACTCCGTGCTTGCGCAACAGCCGGTACACGGCGCTGACCTCGCGGGCGGCGAGCGCCTCCCGCATGTCGGGCTGTTCCCAGGCGTCGGCCGGAACCGGACTGCCTGACCGGGCGTCTGCGTGAGAGACTCCGGAACCACTGCCAGCACTGGCATCCATTGCCATTGCGCCCCCTCACCGTCTCCTGGGCGTCTGATCAGCACCCTAAGCACACGCGAGAACCTTGTGAAACGCGCGGACAGCCGGGTTGATCGGCAGGGCCGAACTCCGCTGACCGCTTACCGTGGAACGCGGTCCGGTCACCGCTATGACGCGGTTTCGACCTTCTCTCGCACCCGGTTTCACTTCACTGTAGTTGCCAGATCTCCGTCACTGCTCGGACACCCGCAGCGATCACGGAGAGCGATGGACCCGACGACACAGATCTGCCGGGACAGGTGCATCTCGCAAGATGCGCCGGCCCGGGACGAGAAAGCGTGGAGGGACAGTGGAGTTCGTGGATTCGCTCGGTGGAGGACACGCCGGGACCGCGGTGCGGTCCGTTCGGCCGGCCGCACCGGGAATCACCACGGCACGTCCGGTGCCGCCTACTGTCGCTTCCGCTGTCGCCGCTTCGGTGTCCGCTGACCCGCGTACCGCGGGCGTGCGGCATTTCGAGGGCGGCCAGGTCGTGTGGCGCGTGCAATGCGGAGACCTCATCAGCCGCGAGCGCGCCGTGACGGTGTTCGTCGAGGACGACGAGGTCGTCGTGGTGTCCCCGCCCGGGGAGACCGCCCGCCTCACGTCCGGCCAGCTCGGCCAGCTCCGGGCCGCGCTCAACGAAGCCGCCACGATGGCGGAAAGGTGACGGTGAGTTTCCCCATGGATCAGGTTCTCGGTCAGGTTCTCCGCAATGCCGTGTGGGAGCGCCTCGACATGCTGTCCGACCTGGCGGAACGCGCCGACGCCCCCTCGCTGGTCTCGGTCGCCCGCTCCGAACTGCCCCGGCTCGCCGAGGGCTGGCGCGCGATGCTGCAGGCGCACGAGCCCGACGAGCGCGGCGACTGCCCCACCTGCTCGACGCGCTGGCACCGCTGCAAGGCCCCGTGCTCGGTGTGGCAGGTGGCGCACGAGCACCTGGTCGCCGGCGGCCTGGCCCCGCAAGCACTGTCGGCTGCCGCCGGACACCGTCCGACCCGCCGCCGCGCCGCGGTTCCCACCGTGCCCGGCCAGAACCGGCGAGCCGAATCGGCCGCGGAGACCACCGGCAGGCACGCCCTGGTGAAGCCGCGTCCGGTCAGCGCCTGACCCCTCGGATGGGTGAGTCCGGGCGGATCACCCATTCGACCTCAACTGGCGAGCGCGCGGCGAGCCCGGTTGCCCCAACCGGCTCGGCCGCCCGGCATCCTCGCCCGGCCGAGGGCTGGTCCGTCCGTCCCCCCGAGCGAGACGGACCGCCCTCGGCCACCCCTAGTCCGCGAACGCGATTAATCGAAAAATGTCCGGCAGAACACCTAGCGGACGCAGTAATCGGACGCTAGGTTGAAGATCATCGCACCGGTGCCGCCGCGCCGGTCGCGACCCAGAACTCCGCGGGCCGGTGCCGTTGCACTCCCCTCCCCCGACCGGCACCGGCCCGCGGTTCCACTTTCCAGACCCGCCGCCGACTCCGAGTTCCGGAGCTCTGCGGCGGGTTTTGCGCGCTTACCGCTGGCCCGCTGGCAAGCGCGGGCACCACCGGCGTAAATAAGCGCAACACAGAGGCAAGCTCGCGAGAACTCTCGGTAACCTGTTACGGGGGTCTGTGCGTTCGAATTCGGCTGCGCGCCCAAGTGAATGTGTTGAGCGCGAAGAAGGGCCGGTATGTCGAATCCATTGGTCGCCGAAAAGCAGGACTCGACCTCCGCGATCTCCGGCATCTCGATCCTCGAGGCGGGCAAGGGCCTGAAGGACGGCATCGAGTCCGGCGACTGGGCGGCGACCGTGATGGGCGCGGTCGGGGTCGGCATGGAAGCGCTCGCCGCGGTGATGGACCCGTTCGGCGCGATCCTCGCCGCGGGCGTCGGCTGGCTGATCGAACACGTCGGCCCGCTCAAGGAAGCGCTGGACAAACTGGCCGGCGACCCGGACCAGGTGCACGCGTACTCCGAGACCTGGAAGAACGTCGCCAAAGAGGTCTCGTCGGTCTCCCAGGATCTGGCCGCACAGGTCAAAAAGGACATCGAGTCCTGGGAGGGCGGCAGCGCCGACGCCTACCGCAAGCAGGCCGAGGAGGTCGCCAAGACTCTCGAAGGCGCCGCGCAGGCCTGCGAAGGCGCGGGCAGCGGGGTGAAGACCGCGGGCGAGGTCGTCGGCGCGGTGCGGATGCTCGTGCGCGACATCATCGCCCAGGTCGTGGCGCACCTGATCTCATGGGCGCTGCAGGTGCTGTTCACCCTCGGCATCGGGATGGCCTGGGTGGTGCCGCAGGTGGTCAACCTGGTGGCGAAGACCGCCAAGCAGATCGCCGAACTGGTCAAGAACCTCACCAAGGCGCTCAAGGAACTCGGCAAGCTCCTCACCAAGACCAAGGGCCTGTTCGAGAACGTCGCCAAGTCGATGAAGAGCATCAAGGGCGGCGGCAAGGAGGCCACGCACACGCCGAAGGAGATCAAGTCTCCCGGCGGCGGCTCCACCAAGCCTTCCGGTGCGAAGGACACCCCGAACGAAAAAGGCGGTGGCGGCGGCGAGAAACCGCCGCCCGTCAAGGACGAGTCCACCAATACCTCCGGCGCGCACGACGGTCCGCCGCCGGAGAACAAGGGCGGCGGGAACCACGAGCCGCCCCCGCGCGAACCCGCGAAGGACGAGGCGCCGGGCAACGGCGGCGCCGAGGGCGGCGCGAACAAGAACGAACGCGGCGGGAACGAGCAGCCCGACCCGGCGAAGGACAAGACCGAGGCGTCCAACGCGAAGCAGGAGGGCGACGCCGATCCGCCTTGCCTGACCGACCCGGTCGTCATCTCCACCGGCGAGGTGCTCGTCGAGGATTATGACCTCGAACTGCCGGAACTGCTGATGCGGCGGACGCATCGGTCGTCGTATCGCTCCGGGCGCTGGTTCGGTTCGACCTGGTCGTCCACTGTGGACCAACGGCTCGAGTTCGGCGAGGAGTACATCCGGTACTACGGGCCGGAAGGCGTCGTCCTCTACTACCCGACGCCCGCCGGGGACGAGCCGGTGCTGCCGACCGAAGGCGCGCGCTGGCCGCTGACCAAGCACGCCGACGGCAGCTGCACCATCGAGCAGGTGCGCCCGGACCGGACGATGCGGTTTTCCGGCGAGGGCAAGGCCTTCCCGCTGCGCTCGATCGAGGACGCCGACGGCGCGCGGACCGAACTGTCCTATGCCGACTCCGGCGCGCCGGCGCTGCTCACGCATTCCAGCGGGATCCAGGTCGGCTTCCGCACCGACGGGCACCGCGTCACCGAACTGCGGATGATCGGCGACGGCCCGGCTCCGGACGTCGTCGTGCGCAGTTACCGCTACAACTACCGCGGCCACCTCTCCGAGGTCATCAACTCCTCGGGCACCGCGATGCGCTACACCTACGATCCCGACGGCAGGGTCACGAGCTGGGAAGACCGCAACGGGGTCGCCTACCGCTACAGCTACGACGCCGAAGGCCGCTGCGTGCGCACCGAGGGCGATCAAGGCTTCTACAGCGGCGCGTTCGAGTTCCGCCCCGAAACCCGCATCACCCGGTTCACCGATTCCCTCGGCCACGTCTCGGAATACGAGTACAACCTGGAGGGACGGCCGGTCCGGGAGACCGATCCGCTGGGCAACGTGACGCTGTCCGAGTGGGACCGCTACGGCAATCTGCTCCGCCGGGTCGATCCGCTCGGCCGGATCACCGAGTACACCTACGACGAGGACGGCACGCCGCTCACCGTTGCCCGTCCCGACGGCAGTCTCGCCGAACTGGAGCACGACGGCGTCGAATTGGCTTCGATCACGGTGCACGGCAACGGACGGACCTGGCAGCGCCGGTACGACCAGCCCGCCGTGTCTGAGCTGCCGGGCTTCCTGGGCGAAGCCGAGGTCTCCGACGAGGAGCTGGACCAGTTCGGCCGGCCGCGCACCGCTCCTGAGGTCGGCGGCGGGCGCGTGCAGCTGGGCTGGACGGTCGACGGCAAACCCGCGTCCCGCGTCGGCGTGCGCCGCGAGCGCGCGATGTGGCGGTACGACCGCGAGGGCAACGAGATCGAGCACGTCGACGAACTCGGCCGGGCGACCAAGCGCGAGTACGGGCCGTTCGACATGGTCACCGCGGTCGTCGACCCCTCCGGCGCGCGCACCAGCTACACCTACGACACCGAGCTGCGGCTGACGTCGGTGACCGATCCGCTGAACCGCACCTGGAGCTACACCTACGACCCGCTCGGCAGGCTCGTCGCGCAGACCGATTTCGACGGCCGGACCCGGACCTACGCCTACGACGCGGCCGGGCAGACCGTCGCCGTGACCGAGCCGGACGGTTCCGTCACCGAGAACGAGTACGACCTGCTCGGCAACCGGGTCGAGATCCGCGGCCCGCACCGGACCGTGCGCTACGCGTACGACCCGGTCGGCAACGTCGTGCGCGCGGAGTCCGCGGACTCGGTGGTGGAGTTCGACCGCGACCTGTACGGCCGGGTCGTCCGCGAGGCGATCGACGGCGTCGAGGTGCACTTCGCCTACGACGAGGAGAGCCAGACCATCCGCCGCCGCACGCCGTCCGGTGCGGAAAGCCTGTGGACGTTCGACGAGGAGGACCGGCCGGTTTCGCTGGCCACCGCCGGGCACACCGTGCGCTACCGGCTGGACGACGAGGGCCGCGTGCTCGCCCGCGACACCGACGGGGTCAGCACCCTGCAGCAGGCGTTCGGCCCGCGCGGGCTGGTCACCGCGCAGCAGGTTTCCCGTGGAACATCCCCGGTGCGGCGGCGCGGTCTCGAGTACTACGCGGACGGCAGCCTCGCCGCGGTGCAGGACAGCCTTGCCGGGAAGACCGCCTACACGCGGGACCCGGCCGGACGCGTGGTCACGGTGTCCTCCGCGGCGGGCACGGAAGAGCTGCGCTACAACCCGGCCGGCGAACTGACCGCCTGGTCGGGCAGCTCCGGCCTGTCCGCCGACTACGACGCCCTCGGCCGCCGGATCCGGCACCGCGAGGTGCATCCGGACGGCGTGCGGGTGTGGGAGTACTCGTGGACCGGCGAACTGCTCACCGGCCTGCGCACGCCGGACGGCGCGCAATGGCGCTACCGGTACGACCCGCTCGGCCGCCGGATCGCCAAGGAGCGCCTGCTGGCCGACGGCTCCGTCGCGGAATCGACCCGGTTCGTGTGGGACGGCTTCGTGCTCATCGAACAGGAGCACACCGACCCGGCCGGAGCGCGCCGGACGACCACCTGGGAACGCAGGCCGGGCAGCGACGAACCGGTCACCCAGTTCGAACGCGGCCCCGGCGGCGACCGGTTCGCGTCCGTGGTCACCGACGCGATCGGCACCCCGACCGAACTGATCGACGAGCACGGCGGACTCGCCTGGAGCGCCCGGCGTTCGCTGTGGGGCAAGGTCCAGCCCGGCGGTATCCCGCTGCAGTTCCCCGGCCAGTACGCCGACGCCGAATCCGGCCTGCACTACAACGTTTTCCGCTACTACGACCCGGCCGTCGCGCGCTACATCAGCCAGGACCCGCTCGGGCTGGAGGGCGGGCCGAACCCGGGCAACTACGTTCCCGACCCGTTCGCCGCCACCGACGTGCTCGGCCTCAAATGCGACAAGGGCAAAGGCAAGGACACCGACCCGCCGCCCGCGGACTCGACGGCCAAGCACAACTCCGACAACGGCGGCGGGAGTTCCTCCTCGGCCAACAAGGACAAGGCCGGAGACAAGCGCAAGCGCGACAAGGACGACGACGGCTCCAGCGGCTCCGACGGCAAGTCGAACGCGAAGAAAAAGAAGGACGACGTCTGGGACCGGATGGCGTGGAACTCAGACGCCAAGAACGCGCGCAAGAACCAGATCGGCGACAAGAACGATCCGTTCCACAAGGCCGGAAGCGACGTCGCCCAGCGGCACATCATCTCGTTCCAGAAAATGCGGGACGGCCTGAAGAACTGGGTGCACGAACAGCCGGTCGAGAAGCAAAGCGCGCTGACCAAGAAATACGGCGAGGAAGAGCTGCCGAAGCTGCACAACCAGCCCAAGAACCTGCCGCTCGGCCCGCAGCACACCAACGCCGGGATCGGCGGCGTCTCGACCCGGATCGGCAACATCGAGGACGGGGTCGCGGGCAAGATCAAGGTCGGCAAGAACGACAAGATCACGACCGAGCAACCGAAGTGGCCGAGCGACTCGCTGGACAAGAGCGGCGGCTACGCCACCAAGCAGCACCCGGACCTCAACAAGCATTCGACCCCGATCGGCCAGCAGGCGGACCGCATCACCGATCCGAAGGAGATGAACCGGGCCACCCGGGACATCGGCGACAGCGCGGACTTCGACTGGCCCGGCGGCGACAAAGCGGGGAAGGAATTCAAGGAGTGGCACAAGTCCTTCAACGAATTCACTGACCTCAAGGAAAACCCGAAGAACTACACGCAGAAAGACGTGGACGGCATCATCGACCGGTTCCACAATCTGCCCCAGCCGTCCGGGCGGCATCCCACGATCGACGAGTTCAACAAGGCCCCGGACGGCCACCCGCACCGGTTCGACGACAAGGGCAAACCGGTCGACATCAACTCCGACCCGCACCCCGACTGGAAGCGCCCGGACAAGCCGCTCGACGGCAACGACATGCGCACCGAGTGGGGCAACCGGAACGCGCAGGGCAAGGGGCCGACCCAGAAGGACTGGAACGACCTCGAGAACGGGAAGTACGACCCGAAGGAGTGGAGCGACCCCGAGAAGAAGAAGTATCTGGACGGGGTCGGCGAGCCCAGCAAGCAGGACGTCAAGGACGCCGCCTCGGACGCGAAAGACAAGTCCGACAAGCTCGCGGACGACGCGCGGAAGAACCGAGGCTGGTGACGTCGGAGAAGCCCGGTGCGGACCGCACCGGGCTCCGCGAACGTCAGACGGTTTCCTCCGCGTCGCGCGCGGCGAACACCTCGCGCGCGGCGAAAGTGGCGTTCAGCGCTCGCGGGAAGCCCGCGTAGACCGCCGAGTGCATGAGCGCCTCGGTGATCTCCTCGCGGCTGAGCCCGACGTTCAGCGCCGCGCCGATGTGCACCTTCAGCTGCGGTTCGCAGCCGCCGAGTGCGGTCAGCACGCCGAGGGTGACCAGCTGGCGGCTGCGCGGGTCGAGGCCGGGCCGGTCGTACATGTCGCCGAAGGCGAACGCGGCCACGTGGTGCCCGAGCGCGGGGTTGATGTCGGCGAGGGAATCGATGACGGCCTCGCCCTGGTGACCGTCGATGCGGGACAGCACCTCGAGCCCGTTCTTGCGGCGGGCGAGGTTTTCCGGGCTGTCGATGTCGTACTGGGTCACGGGAGCGGGCCTTCCTGGTAAGTGGCGATCTTGTATTCGGTGGCGGCGAGGGAAAGCTGCAGCTGAGCGATCTGCGCGCGCAGGGTGTCGCGGTGCTCCAGGAGCATTTCGCGCCGTTCGGGCACGGTGTCCGCGCCGGAATCAACCAGCTCGATGTAGCGGCGCAGGTCGCTGATCGGCATGCCCGAGACACGCATCCGCGTCAGGAACACCAGCCGACGGACCGATGCCGCGTCGTAAACCCGGTGCCCAGCGCTGTCGCGGGCGACCTCGAGCAGCCCGATCCGCTCGTAGTACCGCAGCGTGTGCGGATTCAGCCCGAGGTGTTCCGCGGTGGTGGCGATGTCCCACTCGTTCGCGTCGTCGTCCCGGGCCAGTTCCCGCAGTGCTTCGACCGACACCGTGCCTGGCGGGTCGACCGCCAGGCGCAGCGCCTCGGTCAGCGCGTCTTCCTTCTCCATGCCGAAGACGCTAAGCCTGTGAGCGCGCTCAAACGCAAGCCCTAACCCACCGACCGGACCCGCGTCACCAAAATCCCGGCCAGCAAGGTCGCCACCGCGGACGCCGCGAACAGCCCCGGATACCCGCCCAGCCAGTGCAGGATCAGCGTCGTGAGCAGCGGCGCGACCACCTGCGGCAGCGAGTTCGCGATGTTGACCACGCCGAGGTCCTTGGCCCGGTTCTGCGCCGCGGGCAGCACCTGCGTGAGCATCGCCAGCGCGACCGCCATGTAGACGCCGAACCCGACGCCCAGCAGCGGCGACGCCACCAAAGCCACCGGCCAGCTCTGCCAAATCACCAGCAGCAACGCGGCCAACGCCATGATCGCCGCCGAGCCGAGGACATAGGGCTTGCGCTTGCCGGACTTGTCCGAGAAGTGCCCGGCCAGCACCGCGCCGAACACCAACGCGACGCCGTACAGCCCCATCATGATCAGCAGCCCGCTGTCCGGATCCGGGTAATGCACCGCGTCCTTGAGGAAGAACAGCAGGTAGAGCGTGCCGAACGCGTTGCCGAGGTTGATCATGAAGTGGCAGCCCCACGCCCACGCGAAGTCCGGATGCCGCCGCGGCGAGACCCACAGGTCGGCGAGAATCTCGCGGATCCGGCCGCTGGGCCGGAACTCCACCGGCAGCCGCGCGTCCGGTGTGCGCAGCACGAACGCCGCCGCGCCGGCGAGCACGATCGCGGCGCAAGCGGCGTAGCCGAGCGGCAGACCGGCGAGATCGAGCATCACCACGACCACCACCGCGCCGAGCACGGTGCCGAGCATCTGCGCGATGCCGACCAGCCCGCCGACCTGCGCGCGCTGCCCGACCGGAACGCGGTCGGCGATGCCGGACATCAGCGTCGCGAGCATGCCGTTGAGCCCGGCCTGCACGAGACACCAGCCGATCGTCATCACGACGACGTTCGGGGCCTCGGCCAGCACCAGCAGCCCGGCCGCGCCGATCGCGCCGCCCGCGATCGTCCACGGATGCCGCCTGCCGAACCGCGAGCAGGTGCGGTCCGAGAGCAGGCCGATCGCCGGGTTCGCGACGAGCGCGACGGCCGCGCCGATGCCGGTCACGATGCCGAAGACGGTTTCTTTGTGCGCGGCGTCGAGCAGTTCGGCCTGCTGCGGGAGCAGCACCTGGATCGGCGCGTAAACGCCGAGCCAGAGTGCGATGTTCGCGAGGAACAGCAGCGTCATCCACCCGGCGCGGACGCGCTTGACCGGCTCGGCGAAGACATCCGGGACAGCGGCGGCGGTGTCACTCATGGCGGACCAGCTTCCGGTACCAGGCGAAGGAATCCTTGGGCGTACGGCGTTGCGTCTCGTAATCCACGTGCACGAGCCCGAACCGCGGCGCGTAGCCCTTGGACCATTCGAAGTTGTCCAGCAGGGACCAGACGAAGTATCCGCGGACGTCGACGCCGGCATCCATCGCTTCGCGCAACGCCCGCAGGTGGCTAGCGAGGAATTCGATCCGCTCGGGGTCGGGCACGCTGCCGTCGGCGGCCGGTTCGTCGGCGAAGCTGCAGCCGTTCTCGGTGATCTGGATCGGCGGCAGGTGTTCGCGGTAGCGCTCGTGGAAGGACACCAGCAGATCGCGCAACGCCTGCGGGACGATCGGCGAATCGTTGGTGGTCATGGGATAACCCTCGACCGGGCGCAGTTCGAACGGCAGTGGGTTGCCCTCGCCGGGAGCCGTCACGCCTTGGGGCTCGTAGTAGTTGACGCCGTAGAAATCGAGCGGCTGCGCGATGGTGGCCAGGTCGTCGGCGAACTTCTCCGGCAGGTGCGGGTGGACCTGCTCGGGGTAGCTGCCGAGCAGCATCGGGTCGGCGAAAGTGCGGTTGATCAGCGCGTCGAGCCAGTCGGCGGCCGCGCGATCCGCGGGCGTGTCGTGGTCCGGCCAGATCGGCGAGTGGTTGTTCGCGGTGCCGATGCCGGTCGCGCCCGCCGCGCGCAGCGCCTGCACGGCCAGCCCGTGCGCGAGGTTCTGGTGATGCGCCGTGGGGAGTGCGTCGAGCAGGAGGAACTCGCCGGGCGCGTACTCGCCGATGCCGTAGCCGTAGATCGACATGACCATCGGCTCGTTGAGCGGGATCCAGAGTTTCGCCCGATCGGCGAAATGCTCCCCCACGATCGTGGCGTAATCGGCGAAGCGGAAGGCGGTGTCGCGCGAGCGCCAGCCGCCCGCGTCCTCGATCGCCTGCGGCGTGTCCCAGTGGTAGAGCGTGATCGCCGGAGCTATTCCGGCCGCGCATACCTCGTCGATCAGCTTGTCGTAGAAGGCAAGTCCCTCCGCGTTGGGCTTGCCGGCGCCGTCGGGCTGGATGCGCGGCCAGGCGATCGACATCCGGTACGCGCCGACGCCGAGTTCCGCCATCAGGGCGATGTCCTCGGAGTAGCGGTGGTAGTGGTCGGCCGCTACCTTGGCGTCCTCGCCCCGGGCGATCTTGCCTTCGGTGGCGGTGAACGTGTCCCAGATGGACGGTCCCCGGCCGCCCTCGGCCGTCGCCCCCTCGATCTGGAACGCCGAGGTCGAGACACCCCACAGGAAGCCGGGCGGGAAGGTCGGATGGTCCACGCTGAGCACCCCTTGCCTTCGGACACCCTCGCGGGTGAACGTGAAAAGTTCTCATATGTTAGGTCGTCACTCGTCTCGGGGGAAGCCCCGCGGGGCGCTAAAGTCCCAGATCAGATGAGTGAATCGCGAGAGACTCCGAGGAACGACGTGGCCGAGACCCAGGCTGAACCCACACCGCTGCGGCGAAAGCCGGTTCAGCAACGCAGCGCCCGGCGGGTGGAACAGATGCTGGACGCGAGCGCCGTGCTCATCGACGAGCTCGGCTACGACGCGCTCACCACCACGCTGATCGCCAAACGCGCGGGCGTCGCGGTCGGGTCGCTGTACCAGTTCTTCCCGGACAAACGCGCGGTCGTGCAGGCGCTGACGCAGCGGAACCTGGAAGGGTTCGTGGCCGCGGTGAACGAGCGGCTGCAGCAGCTCAGCCCCGAGCACTGGTGGAACATCGTCGACTCGGTGCTCGACATCTACCTGCAGATGCACCGCGAGGTGCCGGGGTTCTCGAAGGTCCACTTCGGAGACGTCATCGACGTCCGGCTGCTGGCCGACGACCGCGACAACAACTCGGTCATCGCGGACTCGCTGGTCGAAATCCTGCGCGGGCACGTCGACCGCCCGGCCGACGAACTCCGCTTCGCCATCGCGATCGCCAACGAGACGGCGGACGCGCTGCTGAAACTCGCCTTCCGCCGCGACCCGAACGGGGACGAGCGGATCGTCGCCGAGGCCAAGCACGTGGTGAAGGGTTACCTGGCAAGCAAATTCGGCGACTAGCGCTTCCCCGATGCGGCATTGGGTGCGGTCAGCGACTCAGCCGTTGAGAGCCGTGGCGGGCCCACTGCACCCTGCCAAGGTTCGTGAGGGCCACCCTGAGGGAATCTGATTCCGTCAGGGTTCCCCTCACGGACTTCCGCGGGAGCGAGGCCGCGCAGCCCGTCTCGCCAGTCGGCGCTCCGCATCGCCCGCGAGTACCGCTGCTGCGAAACCACTGTGCGCCGCGCACCTGAGAAACCCCAATGTGGCATTGGGTGCGTCAGATGCACCCAATGTGGCGTTCGGTGCGTGGGACGCACCCAATGCCACAGTGAGGTTTTCTCAGTAGCGTCCGTGGTGTTCGTGGTGGGTGAGGACGAGGGCTGC